>CAYONG010000099.1:0-20440 GCA_964405235.1 uncultured bacterium
TTCGTCGGCCCGTCGGTTCGTTCCCCGCTTCCTTCGGCGCCGCCCTCGCGAGCGTCGCCTTGCGGTTCCCTTGGGTCCCTGTGACCAAGTCCCCGGAGGACTTCCACCTCCAAGTCAGCGCCCATGCGGGGCGTACAACAAACCTGGCGGCCACCTCGAAGGCTGGCCGCCAGGAAGACAGAAGCGCCTTGACCTTGGGTCACTCCATTTTCATCGCAGTATTCCCACCCTCATCGTAACTGCCTTGTCCCCCTGCGTCAGCCGCACCCAGTAGATCCCGGGCGCCGGCCTGCGTTCCCACGCCACCCTCGCCTCCTGAATGCCCACGCCAAGCGAACCCACTTCTCGCTTCGCCATCACTCGGCCGGCAACGTCGATAACCTGGAGCGTTGCGGTCGCACCCGCAGGCACCGACAAATGGACGAGCAGTTCCACGCCGGCTTTGGCGGGATTCGGCGACACGTCGAGAATTGCGAGCTGGGCCACCGGCACCCGGGTCTCACCGCCGATCGCTTCATCGGCGCCGCTGACCACCTCGGCAGCGCCGGCGACCACTGGGGCAGTGCCGGATCCGGAGACCTTGACAGGCGAAGAGATCGCCTCGTTATCAGCCGGGAAGGCATCGCGTCCGGGGTAGTTGATGCTGGCCACCGCTCTGAACGTGACTTTTCCGAGGCTCGCATCGTCCTTCGTAAACGTGTAGCTCAAAGTGAAGTCCGTCGTGCGGTTGGAGGATCGCACAGGGACGAGCTGATCCAAGTAGCCGACGGTCTGGTAGCCCCCGTAATAGCCGCCCGGGACGCTCTTCTCCAACTGCACACGAACGTTCTCAGGGTATCGGGTATTCCTTATGCCAACAGAGATCTGCCGGGTCTGTCCCGCGCTGGCCGATTGCGGCACCTTGAACTTGGTGATCGCCACATCGTGCGTCTTGACGGTCACAACCTGACTCGTCTCTGCTGTCCGACCATCAAACGTTGTCACCACGAGATGCACCGTGTAGACCCCGTCGGCCCCGTAACGATGCGTTGGGCAGCACCCCGAAGCCGTATCCCCCGGGGCCGTAGACCCATCCCCGAAGTTCCACGCTCGGGATTGGATACCCACTTGCCCCGGGTCGTTGGAATTGTCATAGAACTGGACGGTGTCAAAGAATGACGGGTCGCTGGGGTAGAAGTAGAAGTTGGCCACGGGCACCGGCGGCGGAACTTGTTCAACATTTACGCGGCCATTGCCCGGAACGAAGCAACAGGGCGCCGACTGCTGAACGTAGTACGTCGTGCCAGCCTGGGCAAAGAAGGTCGCCGGATCGCCATAGTTCGCGCAAATGACGAAGTTCAGGCCAAAGATCCCCGCCCCGGTGTCCCGCCAAACGCTGAGGCCACTGCCAAAGAAGCTGCTTCCTAACGTGCTGGCCTTGAGCCAGATCCCGGTGGTTGGCGTGAGCTTGTACCAAACCGTCTGATATGAGAAGGAGCAGTACTGCTGTTCGCCATTCTCCGTCGTGGCCTCGGTCATGTTGGCCGTATTGCTGAACGGCAAGGCGTTCAAATCGATCTCGGAGGCGCTACTGAAGCTGTCATTCGCAGGCGGAGCCGCCATTACGGCCGTTACGCTCAGCCCCAGGAACACAGAGAAGCTCAGCGAGGCCAGCGTCACCTTGAGAAGCCTCTGCGTTGTCATCTCTTTCTGCTCGCGACCGGCGCGACGATTGCCGGCACCGCCATTCGGGTCAACAACAGAAGCGCTATCTCGCGGTCTCTGCGGTCTGAACCAGCTGTTTGGAACGATGGGTACGAACATTGTCTTACCCCCGTGCGGCGCATCCCTAACGCTGTTTGCGGTTCGAAACGAACGGGCCAAAATCCGACCCGGGAAGGAGCGACTAGTCGATCGTGTAAGCGAGAAAACAGAGGGATTGAACGAGGCTGCGGCGTTTCGCGATGGCGCCTCCTGCGAGTGTCAGAAAGGACGGCCGGCAAACGCGGGTGGGCGGTACGTTTTACCGCCGTGAATAGAGCGTCGGGGGTCGCTCACCGCGGCTCCGATCATGCCCTCTCCTCCGGGCGACTCCAAGCTAGCCCGCTGAGCGGCGGAGTCAACACCTTTATCGATGAGCACTCATACGCGCGCGACGGCGAGCCTACGGCGGGGTGTCCTTCGCCAGAAGTCCAACCGGGTTGAACGCCAACGGCTTACCGACTCGCTGACGATGCCGGCGCAGGGGGTCACGGCAACGAGAGCGGGTATGCGCTGCTCACGCCGGACCAGACGGTGGACGTCGGAGGCGGCGCTCCGCTCGACTTCGCACTCGAAGGCTTACGGCCGAATCCGGCGCGCGGCCAGAAGTTCACCGTTCGATTCGCGCTGCCGACCGCCGCGCCGGCCCGGCTCGAGCTGGTGGACGTGAGCGGGCGGCGCGTCGTGGCGCGCGAGGTGGGCTCACTCGGCGCGGGCCAGCACGCGGTGGACCTTGCGACCGGCCGACGACTCCCATCGGGGCTCTACATGGTGCGGCTGTCGCAGGGCAGCAATCTGTCCGCGGCACGTGTGGTGGTGCTGGACTGACTCGAGACGATCGTGGGTCAGGGCACCTGTTCACTCATGGCGGCCACCCTGGGGGGGTGGCCGCGCCGCTTTGTCCGGGGAGCTTCCGCTCAGCGCACGTGACGACCACTTTCCCTCGGGCATGCCCGAGCTCCAGATACCGGAGCGCCTCAGCGGCGTCACTCAAGCTGTAGCGCCTGTCGACGACCGGCGTGACCTTTCCGGCCGCCATGAGGTCCCGGATCGTGGTCAGGTCCTCCTGGCTCCGTTTCGCGATGAACATGACGAACTTCTGGCTCCCGAGGCGGGACAACACGAGCGCTTCGAGCACGCGCGCCAGAATGGTGTTGAGATCCTTGGGTCCCCCGGCGATGACGAAAATGCCGCCAGGTTTCAAGACGCGCCGGCATGCCGACAGCGAATGGTTCCCCACGCAGTCGAAGATCTGGTCGTAGCGTTGCGCCTGCCCGGTGAAGTCCTCGCGGGTGTAGTCGATGACCCGATCCGCGCCGATGGAGCGGACCATCTCCACGTTCCGGGTGCTGCAGACGCCGGTCACATCCGCGCCATACGACCTGGCGATCTGCACGGCGAATGTACCCACGCCACCCGCCGCGCCGTTGATCAGGACCCTTTGCCCCGCCTGGAGCCTCCCCTTGTCGCGAAGGCCCTGCAACGCGGTGTAGCCCGCCACCGGAACGGACGCCGCCTGCTCGAACGTCACGTTGTCCGGCTTCGTGGCCAACGCCGACTCGGAGGTGCACGCGTACTCGGCAAGGGCCCCGAGGCAGCTGCCGAACACCGCGTCGCCTGGCTTGAACCGGGTCACGTTCCTGCCAACCGACTCGACCTGGCCGGCCACATCACGGCCGGGTGTGACCCTTGGGCGCAGCCCGAACATCAGCCGAACGATGTACGGCCTGCCTCGCATGATCCGCCAGTCCAGCGGATTGATGGAAGCCGCACGAACGCGGATCAGGACTTCATCGTCCTTCGGAGCCGGCTTCTCGACGTCCATGATCTGGAGAACGTCGGGGGGCCCGTATCGGGTGTAGACGGCGGCTTTCATGTGCGGGTGGGGCCCCGGATGCGCTGGCCTGCTGGGCAGGCGCGAAGGTGCAGGGACGCGCGGGCAGCCTAACCGAATCCCGGCGCGATCCACCCGACCCCGCGACGCGCAGAAAGTCATCTCCAAACTCCTGCTTGCGCGTTGCCGCACACGAGGTTAGAAACGCCGATGGAGAGGTGCGCCCAACCTGGTGGCCCGGCCTCGCCGGGGCAAGCGAACATGCTCGCTCGACCGCCGCCCTACTGCACCCGCACTCGGAAGCTCACGGTGCCACTGCCGCCCGGGGCCAGCGCGCCGCCGAGCGTCCAGGTGACCCCGCCGGAGCCGCCTGCGGCGGGCGCGGTGGTGACCGCGCAGCCGGCGAGCCCGGTCCCGAGGGCACCGCACACCGCCGAATCGAACACGGTGAAAGCCGGGGTCGCGTCCTGGATCACGATCGAAGTGAGGGACTCGGCGCCGGGATTGTTGTAAGTGATCGTGTACTGGAGGTAGTCCCCCGGCCGTGCCGCGACCACGTCCACGCTCTTCACGATTTCGAGACCGCCCCCTACCACTGCAGTGGTGAGGTCGCCGATCTGCACCGGGAAGGCAAGCGCGGGAGCTGCGTTGATGTAGTCGAATCCAGCGCCGATCGTGACCGACTCCTGTGCGCCGTTCGGGGCTCCCACCGGGATGGTGTGCCGAAGCACCAGGCACAGTGTCTGACCCGCCGTCACCGCGAGCGGGGCCACGACCGCCGGCTCGCCCGGGTCGAGCGCGCCGTCGCAGTCGAGATCGCGGAATAGGTCGGCGCTCCAGCCCGGGATCGGCGGGGCAGCGGAGCGGGCGAGCGTGATGGAGACCGTGCCGGCGCTCCCCGCCGCGAACGTGTGCGGATGGAACACCACGCCTCCCGGCGGCCCGCTGCGCGCGCCCAAGGGGGCCAACTGGTTCGCGGGCACGTCGCCAAAGGCGAGGCCGGTGTAGACCAGGCCTGCGTTCGCCGTGAAGGCGATTGCATCCGATGGACGCGTGTAAGCTCCGCCGCTCGTCCCGACCGAAGCGCCGGTCGAGATCCATGCGGCGGCGTTCGTCTCGACCACCTGCACCACCCCCGCCGCCGCCGCCGGCAACCACAGGACATAGGCGCCCGCGCCATCGGTGAGGGCGCTATCGCATTGACCGCCCGCGCAGACCGCGCCCAGCAGGCGGACCCGGACCGAAGGCGAGACCGTCTCTCCCGCCTGCCGGACGCCGTCGTTGGGGATCCCGGCCCCCGCCCCGTCGTCCCGGAACACCGCGCCCTCGATGCGGCTGCCGTTGAAGAGCCCCACGTCCTGATCGCTCACGTCGGCGGCAGCGACCGCCACACCCGCGCGCACGCCAGGCGCGGCCTCGGTGACGTTCCAGCCGGCCGGCGGTGTGGGCATGAAATCCGCTGGCGATGCGTTGTCGTCGATCACGATCGAGTAGATCCCGGCCGGCACGAAGGTGAAACTGTAGAGGCCGGTGCCCGGGTCCACACCGACCACCGCTTGGGCCGCGAGCGGCGCCGCCGTGGACACCAGCTTTGCGAACAGCGCGAGCCCGGTCCCGGCCTCGCCTGCGTCGCGCTGCAGATCGTGGTCGGCATCAGCGTAGACGACGCCCGAGACCGCCACGCCCGATGTCACCACCACGACACCCGAGAACTCGGACGTCGCCGCAGCCAGCGTGGCGGTGGCGGTGAGTGCGACGCCCGCGGCCACGCCGGCGGGCGCGGCAAGCGTAAAGCGGAACCGGCTGGTGTTGTCGCTCCCCTGGTTCAGCCCGTTCACCGGGCCCGCATAAGCGCTGGACCCGCCATCGAGGTCGGTGCCCGAGCCCTCGATGAATGTTGCGGCCCAGGTGCGACCTTCGCCAAAGCCGGACGGATCGGCAGCGGCGACGAACACCTCGATGGTCGAACCGGGCCGCACCCATCCGGTGAGGGTGAAGCTGCCGTTCGAGAGCACGGCGGTCTCGATCACCGGGAAGTTGAGCAGACCGTTGGCGCCGGCGTCACCGTCGCCGGCGTCGTTCAGGGTGACGAACGGCACGGTCCCGGTGGCCTCGTCCTGGCCCGCGCTCAGAAGATCGATGCCGATCTGCCCGCTCGGCCCCGCGCCTCCGCCGTTGAGCCCCGCGCCGTTTCCGAAGATCGAGTTGCGCGTGAGGGTGTTGGAGGCCGAGGTCGGGATGACCAGCACGCCGGCCCCGAAGTGGCTCGAGATCACGTTGCGATCCACGCGGTTGCCGTTGCCGCCGAGCCGGATGCCCGGGGTCTCCACAACGACGCCCGCGCCGACGCCGGCGCTGGTGACGGTGTTGTTCTCGAACACCAGCGAGCCGCTGCCGGTCCGCGCGTCAATGCCAGGCCCATCGTGGCCTTCGATACGGCACCCGCGCACGGTCGCCGCGCCGCTCGCCTCGAGCGAGATACCGTCGCGCGTGCCCTGGCCGATCGCGTTGCCGCGCACTTCGCACTCGAGGATCTGCCAACTGTTCGACGCTCCGGTCAGGGCGATGCCGTTGCCGGCCGCGAACCCGATCAGGCAGTTCCGGACGATGCCGGCATCGCCGCCGAGCGCGCGCACGTTGTCGCCGCCCGAGCGCGCGCCGGGGCCGGGATCGGCAAAGGCGGACGCGGCCGCGCCCAGCACGCAGCGCTCGATCAGGACGTTCGCGGCCGCGGCGCCCACGCGCACGTTGGCGTGGGCGTCGTTCCCGGGCAGGTTGCCGAACCCGGTGACCGCGAGACCCACCACCGCGCCGCCGCTACCCTGCAGATCGAGACCCAGCGCGATCGCCGCGCCGTCGCGGATCTCGACCTCGGGCCTCGCCACGGTCGGCAGCGCGAGCAGGTCCACCCCCACGGTGCCGCCACTGCCAAGCGTCCCCGGATTCGAGTCGCCGACGTTGGCGGTCTGCGTCGTGCCGTCCACTCGCGTGGCGGGATCGCTGAGCGCCGGCAGCGTCGTTGACGCGGGGATGATCACGACCCCACCGGTGAGTAAATTGGGAAGCCCGGCGCGCAACCCCGGGTGGACGGCGCCGTCGCTGACCATGAACACACTGGTCTCGGTGCCGGGCGTCTGTCCGACCTGGGCGAGCCCCGCGTTGCCGAGCGCGTTGGCGTTGAGCAGGAACTGCCGCAGGCTGCCCTGCCCCGCGTCGTTGGCGTTGACCACCACATCGAAGCCGAAGCCAAAGTCCACACCGGCGATGCTCGCGGAAGCGAGCGTGACCGCGGCGATCGACTGCGCGGTCGTGCCCGCGGTGGTGAGCGAAGCGAGCGTCTGCGCGGTGGTATTGGCCGGCGCATCGGCGCGCGCGGGGATCTCTCCGCCGACCCGGTCGGGGTCGGCGACCGCCGAGCCGCCCGCGGCGCCGGTGCGGAACGTCTGGACGGGCAGCAACCCGACGACCGAGCCCGGGCGCGATGAGGACACGGTGTTGTTGACCACCCGCACGGTGTAGCTCCCCGGCCCCCAGCCGTCGAACGCGTAGACGCCGAGCGCGTCGGTGGTGTCGGCGGCGAGCCAGCCGCCGCTGCCGGTATACAGCTCGATCCGCGAGCCCGGGCGCAGAACCCCGGACGATGCCGCGAGCGAGCGGCCGGCCCCGCCGCCGTAGCTCACGTCTTCGAACACCCGTCCCGAGATCACGGGGGCGGTAACGGTGATCACGGTCGTCTGGTTGCCGGCGAGCGTCGTGTCGGCGTCGCTCTGCGAGGCGAACGCGCTGCCGGTCTGCCCCCCGTTGAAGTTCAATCCCGCCTGGTTGGAGACCGTTGAGCCGTTGGGCGAGGGCGAGCCGATGGCGACCCGGAAGCGCACGCTGGTGGACGCCGCGGGCACGAGCGAGCCCCCGTTCGCCGCGTCGGCGCCGCTCCCCAGCCGCACCACCACACGCCGGAGCGCGGCCTGGTATTCGGCCTGGTCGTCGCCGGCCCCGTCAGTCTTGGCCCCGGCGTTGGCGCCGCTCAGCACCACGATCGAGCCAGGCACGTAAGCAGCGTTGGCCGGGAGGGTGTCGGCGAGCACCGTCTGCACCGCGGAGTCGTCACCACGGTTGGCCATCGAGATCGTGTACTCCAGCACATCGCCCGGTCGTGCCGGCGCACCGTCCAGGTCCACCACCGTCTTGCGAAAGCTGTTCCCACTGATGACCGGGGCGTAGAGATCGGTGGTGAACGTGACCGCGCCGGGGTAATAACGATCGCCGACCGATGAGAGCGTGATGGTCGCGCTGGTGGATCCGTTCGGGAGAGCGTTCACCAGCGCCAGTAGATCCGCATCGAAGCCGAGCTGATTCAGATAGTTCGGGTTCTTGCTCGTGAACGGCGCCCCGACCTGGCTGATGCTGCTGTTGAAGAAGTTGGTGGTGGGGCTGGTGGCGTTCCCGAGCGCCACGCCGTTGAGCGAGAAGCTGTCGCCGGTGAGCCCGAGATCGCCCTCGTACGCGACCACCCCGAGACGCGTGTTCACGATGCCCCCGGGCGGAGTGACGAACCCCGAAACCGGGATGGTGACCGTGGCTCCGGGCGCCACCTGCGCGTAGCCGTCGAACGCGACGATGTTGCGGATCGGCAGGCTGCCGAGTCGGTAGGCGACCACCAGCGACCAACCGGCGTAGTTGTTGGAGCCGGTCGTGGACTGAACGTTGGCCACCACGTAGGTGCCGTTCCCGCCCGCGGTCACCTGCGCCGTCACGTCCCGATAGCCCTGGTAGGCGTTCCCCGAGGCATCCAGTTGCATGGCGGTGAGATTCGCCGCGGCGGCGGCCGGGGTGGTGAGCCGCACCTGGTTGCGTGCGGCGTTGGCCGAGAAGCCGCCCCAATAGAGCCCGGCCCACAGCACGGTGGCCCCAGCCGGCACCGTGAGCACGGCCGAGCTCGAGGAGAACGTGCCGGCCACACCGTCCACATCCACGTACTGCATCGAGTGGTCGTTGTTGTTGATCTGGCCGCCGTTCCCGTTGCGCGCATTGTTGCACTGGCCGCCGCCGCTGCACGACATGATCGTGTTGCCGATCAGCGTGATGTCGCCCCGGTCGTTGGTGGTGAAGCGCGGCGTGAAGCCGCGCACGATCTGGGCGGACGCGGGCGCGGCGAAGAGGACCATCGCGAGGAGCGGTGACCAGACGAGGTAGGTCGCGCGCGCGCTCATCGGGCCATCCCCAGGCTGCGCAGCAGGTCCTCGTCGAACTTGGCGCGCAGGCGCAGGTAGAGACCGGCCTCGGTCCACTCCTCGTCGGGAAGATCCGGATCGCGATAGCCGAAGTGGTTCCAGCCGGCCGAGAGCCACACGTCGCGTTGCAGCTTGCGGCCCAGCTCCAGCCCCAGCCCGTGCCGGCGGCTGCGCGAGCCGTCGCCCCACAGGCCGCTGGCGTTGACCCCGATGTCCCAGTGGCGGGCGAAGTCCCGCGCCAGGCGTCCCTGGATCCGGTGGGCGCCCGAGAAGCTCAGGATGCCGTCGGACTCCTCGCGCACCAGCTTGCCGGCCCACGACAGCGAGGCCGTGAGGAGCTCGAAGCTGCGGCCGGTGCCGTGCACCGACACGACGTTGGCCGAGCGCGCCCGGCGCGAGAGCGGCAGGTTCGACTCGCGGTCCACGTGCAGCTCGTACCGGCTGAGCACGTCCCAGTGATCGCCCTCCGGACGCCGGTGAGCCATGCCGATCTGGAGCCGCATCCGCACCTGCACGCCGCGCGAGCGCTCGTCCGAGATGCTGGTGATCGAGCGGCCCAGCAGCGTCCACGCCGGGTCGAGCTGCGAGGCGAGCCCGATGGTGGAGAGGATGCTGGCGTTCGCGCGCCCGGTGCGGAACTCCATGCGCGCCGAAGCCCGCGTGTCGGTCTCCGAGGCGGTCTCGAGCGCCCCGGTGACGGCGGTGACGGGGCCGTTGCTCGACCCCTCGAGCGGGCTCACCCGCTCGAACGACGTGCTGAGGCGCCAGCCATCCACCCGCCAGGTGTTGCGCAATCCGATCGCGGCCTCGGCTTCGCGTCCGGCGAGCGCGTCCGCGAGTCGGTATTCGCTGAACACGTGCGTTTCGGGGGCGACGTCGGTATCCACGCCGAACACGGTGGCGAGCCGGCGCTCGCCGGGACGCAGGGCGTAGACGCTGGTCAGGCTCGACAGCAGCTCGTGACGGGCATAGAGGCGGCCACGCGCGCTGAAACGATATTCCCCGCCGACCGCGGCCATCCGCCGCGAGGCCTCGCGCACGTCCTGCTCCAGCTCGGCGTAGCCGCTCAGCTCGGGCCGGCGCGGGAGCTGGGCGAGTAGCTTGCCTCGCAACGCGAGGCTGGTCGGATCTGCGGTCCCGGTGGCGCGCCGGCCACCCGCCACCCGCACGCCGAACTCGCCACGCGTCGTGGCGGTCAATCCCTGGTCCAGCGCAATCAGGACGCCGCCGCGACGGTCGCGGGCGACAGCGTCGGCGGTGAAGAGCCCCTCGGCAAACAGGCGCGAGCGCGCGGCGACGCGCAGGCTGTAGCGTCCGCCGGCCTCACTGCGCCCGGGGCCGAAACCGCCACCGGGATTGACGAACCCGGCATCGGTCACGGCGCCGAACAGCCTTCCTGCGGCGCGCGCGCCCTCGTGACGCATCTCGATGCGCGCGGCGCCCCCCGACCCAACGCCGGCGCGATCGCTCATCGCCAGCTCGCCCTCCAGCGTGGTCGCGGCGCTCAGACGGGCGCCCGCGAACGCGCCGCGCAGTCCGTAGGGCGTCGCCGGATCACGATCCTCCACCCAGGAGCCGCCGAGCTCGAGACTCTGGCCCAGCTTGAGGCGCGCCTCGCCCCCCGCGACCCAGAACGCCGCACCGCCGCCCAGGACCTCGTAGCTGATGCGGATCGATACCGGGTTGAGGGCAGCGTCGAGGCTCGGCACAGGCGCTGAGAACAGCAACCGGCCGGTCGCAATCTCGAGCGAGTAATCGACGAAGCGCGTGCGCGGCTCGGCCGACAGTACGACCGACGGCTGGTTGCGGTCGCGAATGACGATCTCGACCTGCTCGCTGTTCTCGACGATCGGCAGCGCGGTGATCGTGTAGGGCCCCGAGATGCCGCGACCCGCCAGCTCGTCGATCTGCCGAGTGCTACGCTCGCGGCTGCCGAAGCTCTCGATCCTCAAGCGTCCGGTCTCGTAGCGCTGCTGGACGCCGGTGAGCGTGCGGCTGTAGGCGGAGAGCGTGCGAGCGCCGCCCATGCCCTGGGTGACGAAGTCCCCGTAGAGCAGCGACGCCCCGCGGCGGTCGAGACGCGCGTAGAGCCGGCCGGTGGACTGGGCTTCGTAGCCGCGCGTCGCCGCATCGCCATAGATCGGGTAGAACGCGTCGGGCTGGATGTCGCGGAACCGGCGCGTCCCGCGTGTCCGCTCCGAATCCCAGCCGACTGTGAGCTGCACGGACTCGCGCAGACGGCCCTTCACGAACATCGCGCCCCGCGCCCCCGCGTCGAGCCGGCCGGCGCCCAAGCGTGACGCGAACGCGGTCATCGGCTGCTCGAATCCGGCCGGGCGGCGAGCGGCGCCCCCCGGGGTCCGGGATCCGCGCAGCACGTCGCGCAGCGCGATGGTGCCTTCGGCGGTGCCGACCGCGAGCAGCGGCCTGAGGCCGGGTACGAACGCGATCGAGCGCTCGGCCTTGAGCAGCCCTGCGACGGGCGCGGCGGCGGCGACCGCCGAAATCCTCGCCGCACCCGGCGCATCGGGCGCCGCCAGCATGAACACCGCCTCCCCGCCTTCGACCACCGCCTGCAACCCCGGCCGCACCGGATCGAGGTCGGTCGCAACCCAGCGCCCGAGCGTGGTCTCCAGTGTCACGAATGTCCGCTCGGAGACCGGCACGCCGCGGGTGTCGAGAGCGCGCAGCAGGACCGCGACTTCGCTCTGTCCGTCCGCCGGCGCCGTCCCGGGCGCGAGCAGCGCGAGTCGCGTCAGCCGGCCCGGGGCAAGGAGCCGCACCACCGCGCCGCCCAGGGCACGCCCGCCGCCGTCACGCTGGATCAGCTCGAGCCGGTTTTCCCCGGGGGCGAGAGTCACGCCCACGTACTCCCAGACTTCGAGCGCGCGGTCGGCGACCGTGACGCGCCGCCCGACCCGATCGGAGCCGAGCGGCGTCCCGTTGACCGAGAGCTCTAACAGGTATCCGCGCGGACCCTTCACCGCCACCGCGATCTGCCGGGCGTGCGTCGTGTCACCGTCGGCCAGCCCCACGAACCCGGGCGTGGCGTCGAGGGCGGGCAGCAGGTCTTCGAGCGGAATGGCGAGGTCCGTGCCGGCGCTCCTCGGCACGGGGCCCGGGAGCGTGGCGGACGCGCCCGATGAGTTGTCCCGCCATCGCGCTGACGGCGGCGAGCCTTCGTCCGCCCCAGAGCCGGACAGCGCGCCATCGCCCTCGAGCGGGCCGGCCGCCGCGAGCAGCGGGCCGGATGCAGAGGCCTCCACGAAGCCCGCAGCTGGCCGCCCGCGCTGATCCCCTGCGGCCGACGGCCGCGTCGCGGCGGGCAACTCGCGGCCCAAGGCTCGCGACAGCTCGTCCGGCGTCGCGCGCATCCGGTCGGCACGCGCGCGCGTCTCGGCGATCAGCGCCGAATCGGCGACCGCCGAATCGCGCGGCGACGGCGCCGGGGTCGCCGGCTCGGGAGCGAGCGCGAAGTCGGCACGCTGCAGGTCGCCGAACTGGAGGTCGACAAACCGCACGCCGGCCCCCTCGCCCTGGCGGTGATCGACCGACACCAGCTTGCCGTGCACGGGCAGGGTGGTGGCGTCGGCCTTGAGCGCGTGCGTGCGCGGCGGCAGCCCGTAAAAGCTGAACTGTCCGTCGATGTCGGTGATGGCGAACGTGCCGTCGTCGAGGTAGAGGCGCACGCCCGGAAGCCCCGGCTCGGCGTGGCCGCGCCGCCGGTCCCCGTCGCGGTCCACGAACACGGTGCCGACGATCGTCCCTTCGTCGGCGAACGGACCGCCCGTGATCGCGACGCGTGCCGAGGCGGTGTTCGAGATCACGCCGCCACCCACGGCCCACGCCCGGTTCAATCCGTCGCCGTCGCGGGCGGTCGGCACGACCCGGACCCGATAGCGCAGCGTCGCCGTCGCGTTCGCGCCGAGACCGCCCAAGTCGAACGCCAGCGCGGGACCGCGGCCGCCCTCGGGATCGGCGATGGGCGCGCCGTCGCGCCGCGAGGTGGCGGGGATGTAGGCGAAGCCGAGCGGCAGCAGGTCGCTCACCGTGACCTTGGCGAAGCTGGTGTCGGAGCGGTTCGCGACCCGGACCGTGTAGTCGAGATCATCGCCGATCTCGACCACGCCGCGGACCGCGGTCTTCTCCACGAACAGCACACCGGACGCGCCGGCGCCGGCCCGGACGACCAGCGTGTCGGTGTTGAACTCGATCGATCCCGGCGTGGCGCCCATGGCGGTCAGCCGCAACCAGGCGCGCGCCGAGGGCGGGGTACCTTTCGGGACGGTGGCCTCTGCAAGCAGATCGGCGAAGCCACCGGCCGGCAGGGTGAGCGACCCCCCCGGCGCCAGGGTCGGCTCCCCGGCGTCCACGACGCCGTTGCCGTTGAGATCGTGGACGAGCGAGAGACCAGCCAGGTCGAAGTCGTCGCCCGGCAGGTTGGCGAGGTCGAGCCGCGCGTCGGTGGCACCGTTGCCGCCGTTGCTGAGCCGGTGCGCGAGCGTGGCGGTGGCGCCGGCCGCCAGCGTGTCGGAACGGTCGCTCGCCAGGCTCCACGCCTCCAGCGACTGCACGATCGCGCGCACCAGGTTGGACGACGCGGCGAGGGAAGCGGCCGCGACCGAGTCTGCGGCGTTCGCCCGCGCGCGGTTGTCGATCGCGCTCCCCGCCGGCGGCGTGGCGGCGTCCGCGGTGGCGGCGATGGCGAGGAACGCGAACACCCATCCGAGGGCATAGTAATTACGCGCGCGCGCGCGCGTACTAGTAAGCCGTCGAGCTGTGCGCAGGAGGTCGCTCATGGAAGGGAACCGGGGGACGACCGCGTAACACCCGGAACCCGGCGGCCGCCAAACGTCGGCGGCCGCGCGGGCCGGATCTCACTATTGAAGCGGGGCATCCCCCGCTCCGATCAGGGGTCGATCCTGATGCCAAACACGATTACCGCCGACTGGCCGGGCCCCAAAGAGAGGATCGTGGCCGTGATCGTCCCGGCGGCGCCGGGCGCCGGGGTGACGATCCCGCCGAGCGAGGTCGAGGCCGGGACGGTCGCCGAGTAGGTCGTGTTGGGCGGGGTCGCGTCGCTCACGACCACGTTGTTGACCGTCGCCGTGCCCACGTTGGTGACCGTGATCTCGTAGCGCAGACAGGCGCCCGGGATCGCCCCGGTGGTGATGTTGGCCACGGTGTAGGCCCCATCCGCTACCCCATCGCAGGTGACGTCCAGCACCTGCTGCTTGACCAGCTGGAGCTGCCCGTTGATCACCGTGGTGTTGTCGGCGGCGGTCGCGATCGGCGGTGCCGCCGTGACATAGGCGACGTTGGTGGTCGTCGCGCTCAAGGTGGTCACGTTGACCGAGCCGAGCGCAGCGCCGGCCGGTGCGAACACGTTTACGAACAGCCGCACCGTGGTTCCCGGCGCGATGCCGCCGAGCGTCCCCAGGTCGCTGATCGCGAGGTCGCCGGCGTCGAGCACGCCACTGTTGTTGGTGTCGTGATAGAGCGCCGAGCTCCAACCCACCTGGTTGTTGGCGGTCGCCAGCGTCACGTTGCTGCCCGCGCCGTCGCCTTCGACCACGTTGCCGTTGTTCGATACCAGGTGGGTGTAGACCACAGCCCCCCCCGGCGCCGCCTGGGCCGAGTTGTTGGGCACCACGGTCAGGCCGCGGATGGCGTTAACGCTGACCGCGTCGTGCTTGCGGTCCCGGGCGGTGGTGACCGGGGAGCGGGTGCGGAAGTAGACCGACACCGGACCGGCCGCGTACCCGGCCGGCACGTTGACGTCCGCGTAGACCAGCACGTTGCCGCCCGAAGCGACGTTTCCGGTATTGGTGATGACCGAGCTGCCCGCGTCGCGGAAGGTGACCGACCAGCCGGCCGGCAGCGTGATCGAGGCAAACGTGGGGTCGGTGCTTGCGGCGAGGTCGTAGTTGTCCGCTGGTCCGGTCGTGTTGTTCACGTACAGGGTGAACGTGGTGGTCGCCCCGGGATTGACCGCATTGGTGGTGACGGCCGAGCCTTCGGGGCCGGGCCCCGCGCCGGGCGCGGCACCGCCGGCGGCGTTGTTGGTGAGGTCGACGGTGCTGGTGGTGATCGTCGTCAGCACGTCGGTCGCGACGGCGTTGACCAGCGGGTTCGACACCGACGTGGCGGTCTTGCCCACGCTGTAGGGGCCGCCGCCGAATGAACCCGGCGGCAGGGTGGCCCGCATGACGACCACGGTCGAGAGGCCCGCGCCGAGCAGACCCGGATCCGGAAGCGCATCACCGTTGGTGTCGGTGAGCGGCGTCACGCCGTCGCTGCGGAACAGCGAGAACGTCGTGCCGGCCGGGAATGACGATGCACCGACCGTGATGTTGAAGATGTCGGCACCGTTGCCGGTATTGGTCAGGGTGTTGCTGAACGCCACCGTCGCGCCCTGGAACGCCGAGGGGACGGTCTGGCCGGCGAAGGTGAGTGACGTCGCCTGGCTGACGGTGAACGGTGCGTTGTTGGTGGCGAACGGTCCCACGTTGCCCGCGCCGTCGTTGTAGGCATAGGTCGCGGCGTTGTTGATCGTCCCCGGCGGGAGCCCCGCGTCGACGGTGACATCGAACGTGAGGGTGCCGTTCGCACCGGGAACCACCTGGGCGATGGTCGCGGTCACGGTGTTGCCGAAGGTGACCCCGTAGTCGTAGATGACGGTGTTCGGCGCGATGCCCTGCGCGTCGGCGCTGCTGCCGTCGGTGAGCACGGCGGCCCCGGTCACGCTCCAGCGGCCGCTCCCGGGGACGTACGTCATTCCCGCGGGGAGCAGGTCGGTGAGGAGCACGCCGGTGGCGGTGCTGTTGCCGGTGTTGCTGTACGAGAGCGTGTAGGTATGGGGACCGCTCGGAGAGGCGCCCGAGATCTGGCTGATCGCCTTGGTCACGCTGATCACCGCGTTGCCCGTGACCGTGACGACGTCGGTGTTGAACGCGGTCTGCGCGCCGTCGAAGGTGCTGATCGCCGAGATGCGTGCCCGCGCGATCTGGCTGCCAATCTGCGTGCCCGGCACGTTGCCGGCCACCACGAACCGGAACACCGCGCCCGCAGCCAGCGGCCCGGTCGTCGCGAGGGCGGTGAAGTTGTCGGGCACCCCGTCGCCGTTGGCGTCGGCGTAGATCGCGAGCCCGGTCAAGTCGAAGTCGTCGCCCACCTGGTTGGCGAGCGTGAGCGGGAAGTCATCCGTCCCGTTGCCCGTGTTGGTCAGCGTGTGTGGGAACACGGCCTGTCCGCCCGGCGCCGCCGTGCGCGCGCCGTCTGCGGTGAGGGTAAAGCTCCCCACCTGCTGCACGATCGTGGTGACCAGGTTGGAGGTCGCCGTGCGGGCAGTGCCCGAGGCGTCGAGATAGGCCGCGGACGCCTGGTTGCCGATCGGCGTGCCCGCGGGCGGCGCCGACTGAGCGCTCCCGAAGGACACCAGGGTCCATGCCACCGCGAGGGTGGCGAACAACGCGAGCCGGCGGATCACGCCGGGGGTACGGACGGGGGTCATCGTGTAACGCTCCGATCGTTCATGGCTGCGGGTGCCGGGATTCCGGGGATCCGGATCGCTGCTCTACCCGCAAAGGATTTGGGGGTCTAGCGAGCGGATGATTCGGCGACGGCCAGCGGGCTCACGCGCACGCGGGCGCGCACCGTCTCGGAGCGCCCCGCCTCGATCGAGCCCAGCGTCCACCTTAGAAATCGGTACTCGACGGCCGGGATCTCCCGCACTTCCTCCTGACCGTTCGCGAGCCGGACTCGGCGCGTGAGCGGCAGGGGCTCGAACGTGCGCCCATCGAGGCTGGCGAGCGCCGGCGCGGGACGGGCGGTGCGCGCCACGTACTCGGTCCCTTCCGGGATGGGCAGAGTGGCCTGCACCTCGCGCACGGACGCAGAGCCAGGGTTGCGATAGGCTGCGCGGTACTCGACGGTCTCGCCGGGCCTGGCCTCCGCCGCGGGCTGGAACGTCTCCCGCCCGCGGGCATCGACCGCCACGCGCTGAGCGGTGAGTGAGACCTTGAGCGCCGACTGCGCGAAGGCCGCAAACGGCACGGGCAGCACAAGAGCCACCAGCGCACCCACCAGGGCGCGCCTCATCGATGCATGCATCGCCTCATCCCTCCTTGGATCAAGTCTCCCGGCCCCCCGTGGGCAGGCGTATGCCGGCCCGCCGGAAAGGCGTGCGCAGGATCCGAGGCGACCTAAAGGGCTTGGGGGTCGTCGAATGGAAGCCCTGCTGCGGTCTCTATCGGGCGGCGGACGCCCGCGCTTTAGCGCCTAACAGAACCGCTCACACAATCGCTAACGAATCGGCTAACACTTCGGCGGCCTGCGGGCCGAGCCGCGCGCGCGAAGCGGGCGGTCTGGGGCGCCGATGAGAGGCAGGATTTTCCGGGACTGCACGGTCAACGCTTCCGGCCCGGCCCCTTCGGGCCGGCACATGGAACCCCCGCCGTGCGCTCCCGAGCCTGCATTCAACCCGCTGCGGGTGCACGCGTTCCATGCCCCGGCGCAGATCGAAGGCTGGGCACGCTCCCCGACGGTACGGGGATTGCTGAGACGGCCGGCGGGGGTCGTACCGTTCATGTCCGTTTCTGAGGATGACCGCAACATGGCGAAGGAGATTCTCAGCGAAGCACTGTGGAGGCGCGTCGAGCCGTGCCTTCCCGCCACCCCGCATCGGCGGCGGGTCCCAGGTCGTCACCCGATCGAGGACCGATCCGTTCTGACCGGGATCCTCTTCGTGCTCAAGTCGGGCCTGCCCTGGGAGGAACTGCCGGCCGAGCTCGGCGCCGGCTCAGGCATGACCTGCCTTCGCCGTCTGCGCCAGTGGCAGAAGGAAGGGGTATGGCGGCGGATCCGGCGCGCGCTCGCGGGCGGCTTCGATGCGCGCGAGATCGATTGGAGACGCGCAGAGGTTTCGCCGCGGGCCCGCAAGAACCGCGTGCGCGCAATGCGCGCGGCCTGACCGCCGAGCGAGCAGCCGTTCGTCCAGCCATAGGCTCCACTCGGCGAGCCGTCGGGCGTGGCACGAGGGGCAGAACGGGCGCCCCTGGAAGATCGACGCCGTTCCGGCGCTCCGAGTCGCTTGCAAAGCCGGGGCTTCGTGGCAACGTCCTTCTCGCCTCAGTTGAGAGGGACTGTGCCCAGTCCAATCCTAAGCAGGCGAATGACTAGCCCGGTTCATTCAGTACGCCTTTTCACGGCGCACTGGATAATTCAGGCTAGCACAGCGGCGGTCGCCCGAAAGCCGACCCTATGCGGCCGACGCGTCCGCCTGTATCATTATGAGCCCATCGAGCGCCGCAGGGCAGGAACTTGACCCGGCGCGCGGTCACACGCATCAACTGGCTCTCGTCGCCCCCCCGGAGGCACACCAGATGAACATGAGAACGCGTCTGTTCCCAATCCTTGCCCTCTTGATCGCCGGCCTTTCGCTGGCCATTGCCGCCGTCGCCGCCGAGGTCCCGATCGAGAAGAGCGCCGAGGTCAAGGCCCTGCCCGCGCCCGTCCTCAAGACGGTGCTCGCCGAGGGCGTGGGCGCGACGGTCCGGGGCGTCGCGACCGAGAAGGGCGCGGACAGCGTCCTGGTCTACGAGGTCGAGATGCGGATCAAGGGTCTCACCAAGGACATCGTGGTCGGGGCCGACGGGACGCTGCTGGTCAACGAGCAGCAGATGACTCTGGCCTCACTTCCGCACGCGGTCAGGGCGACCATCGTGAAGAACGCCGGCAAGCGGAAGATCCTCATGGTCGAAAGCGTGACCAAGCTCGGCAAGCTGGAGTTCTACGAGGCCCACGTGGGCTCGATCAAGACGCCCACCGAGATCATGGTCAACGTCGACGGGACGCTTTTGCCGCCGGAGTGACCTTCTAGTATCGACTCTGCGCCCGGACGAAACAGCCCTTCGAGTTCTCCTCGCCGCGATCCAGCACGTCGCCGGAGAAGCGGGTGAAGTTGTACCCGACCCCGAACCGCAGGTGCCGGCTCGGATCCACCGAGAGCTCCTGCAGCCAGCCGCCGCTGGCGTCGCCGGTCTCCCGCTGGCTGAGGCGCCGGTACATGGATAGGAGTTTTCTTTCGCGCCCTGCGGGCCTGGCCCCCTGCCGGCCGACGCCCAAGCGCTTTCTCCCCCCGCGCCGACCCGCTGGAGCGCGTCCATCGGCCCCCCCGGTTCCCCGATCGGCGCCCTTGCGCCGGCCCTCGCCCACCCGTCCCTCATCGCCCGGCAACCCTCCGGCCTCGCCGCGCGCGCACCTCGCCCGCCGCCGGCCCGCAGGCTGGCCCGTCCGACCTGCTCCAGCTGGGTTCTACGACTTCCCGAAGGAGCACTGGAAGCACCTGCGGACGACCAACGTGCTGGAGAGCCCCTTCGCGGCGGTGCGGTTGCGCACCGATGCCGCGAAGCGGTTCAAGAAGACCGAGAACGCGACGGCGATGATCTGGCGCCTGCTGCTCGTGGCGGAGAAGCGCTTCCGGAAGCTCGACGCGCCACACCTGGCTGCCGAGGTCTATCGCGGCGTCGCGTTCGCGGACGGAGTGAGGATCATGAAGTCGAATCAGAGGGCCGCCGCCTGAGGTCGTTTACACACCTCTTGACTCAAGCCCCACCAGGCTCAGGACGGAGGAATCACTGCCTCACCACGACACCCTTCGTGAACGTCTCGCCGCCGACGGTCAGGCGGACGAAGTAGATTCCGCTCGCGATCGCCGAGCCCGATTCGTCGCGTCCATCCCAGCTAACCGAGTGCGTACCAGCGCCAAGCGTCCCCTCCGCAAGCGAGCGCAGGCGACGACCGGCGGCGTCATAAACCATGAGGCGCATCGCTTGCTCGCTCGGCAAGTTGAATCGCAACACTGTGCTACCGTCCGCCGGATTCGGCGTCGGCGCAGCGAGCCAGGCGGTTCCGGACACCCCGCCCGTCGTCTCGACCGCGGTGGCTGTCGGACGGTGACCGTCCGCAAAAATAGCATTCGAGTCACCGGCCGCCGGACGGATGATGAGCTGCCCGCTTGAGCCGACTCCGGCCGCGTGTCGGCCCTCCCCCCCCCCCAGGTCTAGCGACACCAAGGGACAGGAGGGCAACTTGTCCGCAATCAAAGAGTTCACGCGCAGTTCCTCGACGGTGAACAGAATGTTGGACGCACTCAGGCACCCGGCGCAAAGGCCCGGATTCGCGCTGTGGTTGATGCGCAGTGCGAACAGCGCGGTCGACGTGCCCGCGGGGATGTCGTTCGCTATTCCGTAACCGCCGGTAACATAAACAGCATGTACCCGTTCGTCGCTCGTGCTGCTACTGACAGGATGCGGCCACTCTGTCCACAGCCCGTCCGGGCCGCCGCCGCCTTGATACGCCGGGCTCGTCTCAATACAACCATCACCGTCATTTCTGAAAAGCGGAGGGTTGCGCAGTCGAACGAGGTAGCACCCGGGCGTTGAGGAGAAAAAGCAGCTTGGATCTGTTGTAAGCGTTCGGTGACACCCATTCTTCGTAACCGTCGCTTAACGCCCGTATTGACGGGCGGGGGTCAGGCGGCGCCTAGGATCTGCTGCAGCAGGGCGTGCCGGCGCCCGGTGACCTCGGTCTCGAAGTGCTCCTGCCAGCCGTGCGGCGTGAGCTTGCGGACGTC
>CAYONG010000100.1:0-47575 GCA_964405235.1 uncultured bacterium
GTCCCGGCACTGATCACCGCGATCCGCGACTACCTGCGGATCTACAACCGCAATCCCAAACCATTCATCTGGACCGCGAAGCCATCGACCATCATGCGCAAGGTCCAGCATTGTAAAGAAGCGTTAGAGACAGGACACTAGCGGCCGAGCTTCCGCTCGATCCGCCGGTCCGGGATCAGCCACATCACGGCGACCAGGACGTAGATCGCAAGGGCAGGCACCGGACCAACCAGCGTGAGCAACACCGCGATCAGGTAGAGCGCGAGGGAGATGATCCCCTTGACGTCCCGTCCGATCGCCTCCGCCAGGACCGAATCCCCGCCGTGCAACGCGAGCAGGGCGCGGACCAGGATGAAGTATGCGGTCCCGGCCATGAACTGGACTGCGCCCCAGGCCGCCACCGGCCAGGCGGCGAAGCGGGTCTCGCCCGCCCACGCGGTCACGAAAGGCATCAGGGAGAGCCAGAACAGCAGGTGCAGGTTCGCCCACAGCACGCGGCCATCGACGTGCTTGGTCGCGTGCATGAGGTGGTGGTGGTTGTTCCAGTAGATGCCGAGCATCACGAAGCTCAGCACATAGCTGACGAGCTTGGGAAGAAGCGGGCCCAGGGCATCCAGGTCGGTCCCGTGCGGCACTTTGAACTCGAGCACCATGATGGTGATGATGATGGCGATCACGCCATCACTGAACGCTTCCAGCCGTCCTCGGGTCATCGCCTGCCTTTCGTCCGCGGTTCGTTCCCGGCCGCGCGCGAGATGAGCGAGTGGGTCCCGGTTCCGCACGGCGGGCGGGAGTATCCGACGGCCCGGGGCCCCCGACAAGGGGCGGCGCGAACGAGGCGGCGCGAATGGCCCGGCAGGAGTTCGCCGACTCGGCTATGCTGTCCGCCCCATGGTCACCGCCACCATCCTGCTCGAGTTCCGCAGCGAGTTCGTCGCGCCGCCCGCGCGCGTGTTCACCGCCCTCACCGAAGCGGACCACCTTGCTCGCTGGCTGTGCGACTCGGCCGACAGCGACGCCGCGGTCGGCGGTCGGGTAACGCTGCGCTGGACCGGCCCGGGCGCCTCGCTGCAGCCGTTCGAGGGGCGCTGGGTGGTATTCCGCCGCCCGCTCTCGTGCGCGTTCGACGGCGGGCATTCGGGCTATCCGGACGGCAACGCCGGACGGGTGGGATTCGAGCTGGCGGAATGCGGCCTCGGCACGGTGCTCATCACCCGCCACCGACTGCCCCAGCGGCTCGACTACGAACCGATCGCCGAGATCTATCGCGGCGCCTGGCCACGGGCGCTGGCGCGGCTCGCTGCATGGCTCGATGCCACCGCAGGGGATCGACCCGCATGAGCACCGCTTCGGCCGGACGACCGCCCCCGCCGGCCGGGGAAGCCACGGGGGTCGGGTCGGCCAGCCCGGCCGGCCCCGGCGCCGTCCGCACCCTGCGCTTTGGCCATAGCCCCGATGCTGACGACGCCTACATGTTCTACGGCTTCCACACCGGCCGGGCGACCATCGCCGGTTGCCGCGTCGAGCACGTGCTCGAAGACATCCAGAGCCTGAACCGGCGCGCACTGGAGCAGGCCGACCTCGAGATCACCGCCGTCTCGGCGCATGCCTACGCCCACCTCGCCGACCGCTACGCCGTGCTCGCGTGTGGCGCCTCGATGGGGATGGGCTACGGCCCGGTGGTGGTGTCGCGCGCCCCGCGCACGATCGATTCCCTGCGGGGAGTGCGCGTCGCGATCCCCGGCCGGCTTACGACCGCGGCGCTTCTGCTCAAGCTCGAGTGCCCGGAGTGCGTGCCGGTCGAGGTGATGTTCGATCGCATCCCGGCCGCGGTGCTCAAGGGCGAGGTCGAGGCGGGCGTCATCATCCACGAGAGCCAGCTCACCTACGCCGCCGAGGGCCTGGTCAAAGTGCTCGACTTCGGCGAGCTCTGGCATCAGCGCGACCGGCTCCCGGTGCCGCTCGGTCTCGACGTGGTGCGCCGTGACCTCGGGCCCGAGTTGATGCGCGCGGTGAGCGCGGGCTTCCGCGCCAGCATCCAGGACGCGCTCGATCACGAAGAGGAGGCGATCGATTACGCCCTGCGGTTCGGCCGTGGGCTCGACGTTTCGCAGGGGAAGCGCTTCGTGCACATGTACGTGAACGCGCTCACGCTCGATATGGGCGATATCGGGCGCCGGGCACTGGAGACGCTGTACTTGCGGGCCCTCAACGCGGGCCTCATCCCGACGGCGCCGGCGGTCGAAGTGGTCTAAGGCCGCCCGGCGGCCCCGAGCGCCACGAGAACGCAACCTCATGGCGCGCAGCAAGTCCCGCGCTTGGGCCGCGCCCGCCGGGAAAAAACCTTGCAACCCGGCGCCTCGGGTTTCATCATAAATAGCGTCTTGGGTCGTATGGATGTGCGAGATTGCCTTCAGATGCCACCAGAGACTTCTGGTGGCGTTTCTGTTGGGGCCGCCTCCACACCCGAGACGCCGGTCACTGTGACCGGGCGCAGCCGTCGCGATTTGGCGGCATGGTAAGAGGGCCATCGTGCCCTTGATTCAAAGGAGTTGTACGTGGCGAGTGGTACCGTGAAGTGGTTCAACGAGGCCAAGGGGTTCGGTTTCATCTCTCAGGAAGGCGGCGAGGACGTGTTCGTTCACTTCTCGGCGATCCAGGGAGAGGGTTTCAAGACCCTGGTCGAAGGCGAGCGCGTCGAGTTCGAGGTCACCCGCGGGCCGAAGGGCCTGCAGGCCTCGGGTGTGCGCAAGGCCTAGCGAAACCGCTTCATCCAGCAAGGGCGGCGCGACAACGCGCCGCCCTTCGCTTTTTCCGCTCGCACTGCGGAACGCCACCGCGCCCTCCGCTTGTACGCTCAGCTCCGGTCCGGGTTGTGGAATCGATCCCCCGCGCTTAGGCTGCGATCGTGCGCCCGACATGGAAGTCCGCGGCCGACACCGTCATCCTGCTTGCGCTGGTGCTGGCGGGATTCGGGCTCTGGGCGTTCCACGCGCGAGCCTGGGGGCTCGGCACCCGGTCGCCGGTGCTCAACTACGACACCGCCCAATACGCTCTGGCGGCGCGCGAGTTGGCCGAGCACGGGCGCCTCGCCACCACCTTCGCCCTGCCGATCGAGCTGGCGACCCACGCCGCACCGCCGTGGCCGCTGGCGGTGGTCCAGCCCGGACTCGTCCTCGCCGAGGCGGCGATATTCCGGGTGGTGCCCAAGATCATCCGCATCGGCGACATTTTGGTCTTCAATCTCCAGGTACCGCATCAGCGTGAATGGCTGACGCTGCTCGTCCCGTTCTTCTGCTACCTCATGCTGGGCGTCACCATGGCGCTGGTCACCGCCCGCCTGCTCGCGAGCCACGCGCCGGCGATCGGACCGGGCCGGCAGCGGCTCGCCGCCTTCACCGTGGGCCTCGCCTTCTTGCTCGACCCCGAGGCGCAGCATTTCGCGGTCGGCGGCTTCACCGAGCTGCCGTTCACGCTCGGCCTCGCGGGTGCCTTCGCGGCGCTGGTGAGTGGGCGCGCAGCGCCCCAGCGACCGCTTCTGTTCGGCCTGCTGCTGGGCGTGACCGGGAGCTTCCGCGCCAGCGCGTTGTGGCTGACGCCGGTGCTCGTGCTCGCGGCTGCCATCCTCGCGCCCGGACGGCGCCGTCAGGTCGCCGTGCTCGCCATGCTCGGCTTCGCATTGCCGCTTGCGCCCTGGTGGTTCTACAAGTGGCGCGTGTTCGGCAGCCCCGGCTGGGATCTCTCCTCGCTCATCCTCTGGGATGGGGTGCAGGGTCGTACCTGGTTCTCGCTCTTCCACGTGCCGGAGCACCCACTGTTGCCGCAGGGGCTGGAGGCGGTCGGTCTGGTGGCGGCGAAGGTCGGCCGCCGCCTGCCGCAGCTCCTCTTGTCGGTGGTGACCGGGCCGCGTGCGCTGTGGACCGGCGCGCTGGTGCTGTGGCTTCTCACCTGCCGTCCGCCGCGAGCGCTCGCAGTCACCGGCTGGGCCGTGCTCGCCGCTAACGCGATGGCGATCCTCGCTGCCGCGGCAAGCATCCCGTGGCTCCGGTTCCTGTTCCCGACCCGCGTCCTGCTCGAGGCCGCAGGGATGCTTGCGCTATGGGGGCTCATCGCGCGCGCGCCGGCAAGCCTGCTGGGACCGCGCTTCGCCGGCGTGGTCAGGGTCGGGGTCGCCGCACTCGCGATCGGCTGGGGCGTGAATCAGACCTTGCGCGGCACCGAGGAGGCGCGGACCACATCGACCGAGCGCGGCGTGCCGAGCGTGCTGACCCTGCGCGACCTCGGCCACCTCCTGCGCCAACAGGTGCCGGCCGACGAGGTGGTGATGAGCAACCTGGGGCCGATGCTCTCCTGGTACTCGGGGCGCTCGGTGGTGCACCTTGCCCACACGCCGCCCGACATCGCCGCCTGTCGGCGGCGACTCGGGTTCCGCCACGTGCTGATCGTGTTCCGCGACGTCGAGGCCGCATGGCCGGGATGGCAGGAGATCCTCGCCCGCCCCGAGGAGGCGACCCGGCAGCCGGAATGGAATGTGGTGCGCGAGCGCCACTGGCAGGATCAGGACGGGTTCCGCATCGTGTGGCTGGAGCTGGGGCCACTCGAGGCGAGTCTGGCAGGGGGTGTGCGGTAGGGGGCAACCCTCACACGTGATGCGTCGCCATGGTCGTCGCGCCGAGTACGCGTGAGGCCAGCTCAACGTCCTGCTGGTTCACCCACAGGACGCCGCCATAACGGTTCTCGCCACAGGTGACCCCGAGCGTCGCGCGGATGTTGACGTTGGCGGCGCCCAGCCGGTTCATCACCTCGCCGATGGCGCCGGGGCGGTCCGTGCCCTGGATGAGGAACGCGACCTTGGGCTCCCCAAGTGCAAGGTTGAGATTCTTCGCCGCGCGCTGGAACTGGTCGGGATGCTCGGGAACGATGTCCACCTGCGTCCGACCCGCAGTGAGCGGGAACATCGACAGGGCGAGCAGATTGACACCTTCTTCCTTGAGGTGCCGTCCCAGCTCCGCCCAGGCGCCGGGGCGATCCTCGATGGTCAGGGCGAAGTACTCCACACGAAACACGTGTTCCTTCATGGCACACCTCCTGCCGCGCTGCACGCGGGATGCGCGGCTCGGCTGGCTCGCGCGAAGTATGCGCCCGGGCCGGCGTCGTCACAATGCGCCTTCGCGCGGCCGCCGGGCGCCCTACGCGAACAGCGTCACCCAGGCCGACACCAACAGCACGCCGCCCAGGTCGAGCAGCGCGCCGTAGGCGATCATCTCGCGGATGCGCACCTTCCCGGTGGCGAAGACCAGTGCGTTGGGCGGGGTCGAGACCGGCAGCATGAACCCGAACGAGCAGGCAACGGTCGCCGCCAGCGCCGGCTTTACCGGGTCCACCCCGGCCGCCTGCGCGAGCGCCAGCACCACGGGCACCACCAGCGAGGCGCTCGCGGTGTTGCTGGTCATCTCGCTCACGATCACCGCCATGAGCGTCGCGGCCAGCACGATGCCGTACGTGCCGCCGACCGGCATCGCGCGGAAGATGCCCTCGCCGAGCGCGCGGGCGAGTCCCGAGTCGAACATCATGGCGCCCAGCGAGAGCCCGCCGCCGAAAAGGAGCAGCGTGGACCAGTCCACGCGCTTGAGCACCGGGATCTCGAGGATGCGTGCGCCACCCGGCGCCCCGCTTGGCAGCAGGAACAGGGCGAGCGCTCCGATCATCGGCACCGCCGGCTCGGGCAGGCGTGCCTGCCAGCCCTTGAGCCACGGCGCGCCCTGGAGCGGCGTGCCGGCGAGGATCCCGGGCAGGATCCACAGCAGGATCACGACGCCGAAGAGCGGCATCAGCGTGCGCTCCGCAAGCGACCACGGGCGCGGCTCCTCGAGAGGGGCGCTCAGGATTCCGGCCTTTGCCTCGCCCGCCCCCCGCCGCAGCCAGAACGCCGTGAGCACGGTGCTCAGCACCGCGAGCGGCGCAAACGTCACGCACCACTGGGCGAAGGAGGGGCGCTGTCCGGTCGCCTGCTCGAGCAGTCGCAAGCCGATCAAGTTGGGCGCGGTGCCGACCGGCGTCGCGAGCCCGCCGAGCGAGGGGGCGTAAGCGGTCATGAGGAGGATGCCCACCAGCAGGCGACGTGAACCGTAGCGCTCGGCGGTGAGCGCCAGCGGCAGCAGGAGCGCCGTGGTCGCGGTGTTGTTCATCCACGCCGAGATGCCGCAGCCCAAAAGTGCGATCGTCCACAGGAGCCGGGCGGGTTTCCGGCGCACCATCTCGGAGCCGAGCACGGTCCGGGCGAGCCGGTCGGTCAGGCCGTGCTGCGCCGCCGCGTCGGTGAGCAGGAAGGTGCCGAAGAAGAGGAATACGATCGGATCGCCGAACCCGGCGAAGGCACCGCGCGCGTCGGTGACCCCGAGGCCGATGCCGAGGATCGGGATGAGGAGCGCCGTCACCGCGACCGGCAGGGCCTCGCTCATCCACAGGCCGCCGGCCACCACGAGGATGATCAGTGTGTGGTGGGCCGTCGGCGATAGCCCCGGGATCGGGGCGAGCGCCGCGCCCATGGCGGCGACCGCGGTGAGGATGATGGGGAGCGGGCGGAAGGCGGGGCCGCGTTGTTCGAGATCCTCGGGCGCCACGGCGGCGCTCAGCGCGGCATGATGAGCGGGCTGCCTTCGGCCGGGCGCGGGGCGCCCGCCGGAGCGCCGTTCGACTCTTCGCCCTCGAGCACCGCCGGGTACTCGGCCGGCAGCTCGCTCATGCTCTCGACGAACACCGGCACATCGTCGGAGAGCCGATCGAGCGCCTCGGGCCCCTCGGCCACCCGCAGGACCTCGTAGAGCGTGGTGCGCTGGACGGGCGTGAAGCCCGACTCGCGCACCAGCGTCTCCAGCTCGGCGACCGTGGTCTTGTTCACGTGGCCGGTCGCCAGATGCACGTTCTCCTCATAGAGCGTGCCGCCGAAATCGTCGGCGCCGAAGTGGAGCGCGATCTGGCCGGTCTTCTTCCCCTCGCTGAACCACGATGCCTGGATGTGGTCGAAGTTGTCGAGATAGAGCCGCGCCGCCGCCAGCACGCGCAAGTAGCGGGACGCCCCGGCCAGGTTTTTGACTTTCGACTCCATCGGCGTGTTGCCACGCTTGTAGGACCACGGCACGAAGGCGGTGAAGCCGCCGGTCTCGTCCTGAAGCGCGCGGACGTACTCGAGGTGCTCGACCAGCTCGGCGTCGGTCTCGACGTGCCCGTACATCATGGTCGCCGTCGAGCGCATCCCGACCCGGTGCGCCTCGCGGTGCACGTCGAGCCAGGCTTCGGGCCCGCCCTTCTTGATCGATATGCGCTTGCGCACCCGGGTGGCCAGGATCTCGGCTCCGCCGCCGGGAAGTGTGCGCTGCCCCGCCTCGAAGAGCGCCTCCAGCACGCCGCGGATCGAGAGCCCCGAGACCTCGACCATCTGGTGGATCTCGGGGGCCGAGAAGAAGTGTGGGGTGATGTTCGGGTAGCGGCGTCGCGCCTCGCGCACGATGGTCGGGTAGAACTCCCACGGGATCCCGGGATTGAGCCCACCCTGGAGCAGCACGGTGGTGGCCCCGAGCGCGTCCGCGGTCGCCATCATATTCATCACGCCTTCGACGTCGTAGGTGTACGCCTCGGTGTGCCCCGGCTTGCGATAGAACGCGCAGAAGTGGCAGTCCACCGTGCACGCGTTCGTGTAGTTGGGGTTGGTATCGATGACGTAGGTCACCTTGCGCGGGTCGGTCTTCCTCGCGCGTACCTCCTGCGCCAGCGCTCCCAGCTCGAGCAGCGGCGCCTCGGTGAGGAGGTGGACGCCCTCGGCGGGGCTCAGGCGCTCGCCGCGCTGGACCTTTGCTTCGATGTCAGGCCACATGTGATGGGCGACTCCCGGTGATCGGGCGGGCCGAATCGCCCGCGGGCGCGAACGATACACGCTCTGCGCAGGGGGCGTCGAGGCGGCGGGCGGGTCCAGGGTTCCCGGTTCCCCGGCGTCGAGCGGCCGTTCTGGTGCAGCGTGATGCGGCTCCCCAGGCGGCGAGGCGGCCCTTCGACCGACTTCGGCAGCAGCTCGGCGGTGAGCACCTTGGTGACCGAGCCGCTCTCGAACACGGTGGCGCCATCAAGCGCCCGCCGCCTGCGGGCCGAGTCCGAACGACGTCCGGGTCGCGGAGGCGATCAGGAGCATGGCGAGGACTACGATCACCAAGTCGATGCGCTTCATGGACCTCCATCGCGGCAGACGGATAGGTCCGGCATAAGAGACGCACGAGACGCGCGCGCCGGGATGTCGGGCACTTCAGCCTTTGTGCCCCCGCACCGCCGAATTGAAGGTCATCGCACGTCACCCCGGCCACCCCAGAGGGCGAGCTCGACGGGCTCTGGTGCGCCCTTATCTCCCGTCGCCGTCGAGCAGGTTGCCGAGCCCGCCCAGGATCGAGCCCTGCTCGCGCCCGCCGCGGCCGGTCTGCGGGGCGGCGGCGTAGATGCGGCTCGCCAGGCGCGAGAACGGGAGCGACTGGAGCCACACCCGACCCGGCCCGCGCAAGGTGGCGAAGAAGAGACCCTCGCCGCCGAACAACGCGGTCTTGACGCCGCCCACGAGCTGGATGTCGTAGGTGACGCTCGGCTGGAGCGCCACCAGGCAGCCGGTGTCCACGCGCAGCGTCTCACCGGTCGCGAGCGTCTTCTCTTCCAGCGTGCCGCCGGCGGTCACGAACGCCCAGCCATCGCCGGTCAGTCGCTGCATGATGAAGCCCTCGCCGCCGAACAGCCCGACGCCGAATTTCTTGTTGAAGGCGATGCCGATCGAGACCCCCTTGGCCGCGCACAGGAACGAGTCCTTCTGGCAGATGAGCTCGCCGCCCAGCTCCGCCAGGTGGAGCGCCTGGATCTTGCCGGGATAGGGCGCGGCGAACGCGGCGACACGCTTCTGGGACGACTCGTTGTGGAACACGGTCATGAACAGCGACTCGCCGGTGAGCAGGCGCTTGCCGGCGCTCATCAGCGAGCCCATGAACCCGCCCTGCTGAGCGCCGCCGTCGCCGAACACGGTGTCCAGTTCGATGCCGTCCTCGATGTACATCATCCCGCCGGCCTCGGCGACCACGGCTTCCTTGGGGTCCAGCTCGATCTTCACGAATTGCATGTCGTCGCCGACGATCGTGTACTCCACTTCGTGCATGGTGGCCATGGGCGCGTCTCCTCCTCGTGGCAGGCGCCATCTTGGGGCGCGGGAGCCGTTGCGTTCGGGCGCTCCGGCGGTTGCCGGGCGGCGGGCATTCTACGCCATCGTGCCCGTCGGTGTTGCGGCTGGCGGAGCCCGGGAGGGTCTGGGGGTGGGTCGGTCGGGGACGGACGCCTGCGCGCGGCGTGCCTGGGCGAGCGCCCGCCGGCCCCCCGATCAGTCGGCGTCGATCAGCCTGTGCTCCCCAAGCAGCGCCTCGAAGCGCTCCATCCCGCGCAGGTCCTCGGGCCCCAGCCGGTAGTGGAACCGGCGCAGGTAGGCCTCGGTCTCCTCGGCCGTCCAGCCGGGCCCGGTCTCCTGGCGCGCCACCGCCGGCAGATCGGCGAGGCCGGCGGCGAGGGATGATTCGAGAAATGCGCCGAGGTCGCTCTTGATCTCATCCGCGAGCGTGCGGCGCACCGCCCAGACGGCGTAGACGAACGACAGCCCGGTCCACTCGAGCCAGTCGGCGCCCAGGTCGAGCGTGTGGGTGAACCCCTCGGGCCGCTTCTGCTTCATGCGCATTGCCTGATCGCCGATCATGAGCAGCGCGTCGGCCTGCGCGGGCTCGAGCCCGCGGATGTAGCGCACGCCGGCGAGGCCGCGCCGCACGTCGAACAGCAGGCGGAGCAGGCGGATCGAGGTCGAGGTCTCGGGGGTGACCGAGATGCTGGCGCCCGCGAGCGCGCCGGGCGGGCGGCGCGAGAAGAGCAGCACCGAATGCACCGCGCCCCGGGCGGCGATGCCCATCGGCGGCGCCACCGGTTCGAAGCGGTCGCGCAAGCGCAGGTAGTCGCCGGTCGCCATCAGGCCGAGATCCACCCCACCGGCCTCGGCCTCGCGCCCGAGCTCGCGCGGCACCAGGTTGCGCACCGCGAACGGCGCGTCCTTCCACAGCGCGTAGAACGGGGCGGCGTTGGCGTAGGGGATGCGGGCGGCGACCGTGGCGGTGGTGAGCTTCGAGGCGGGCGGCATGAGATCGGGAAGATACAACGCCGCGCGGGCCATGTTAAGGTGCCGCGCGTCGCTTGCGGCCCGCCCGTCGCGACGTCGCGTGCACCACACGGGGGCGCAGCCCGCCGGTCCGGCCAGCCCCGGAGGTCTCCCCTGCGTCGCTCCCTCGCGTCCGCAGCCATAGCCGTCGCACGTCTGTGCCTCCTCTCGACGCTGCTCGGCCTCCCGGCCGGCTGCGCTCGCTCGCCCCGCGGGGCGGTATCCGACGCTCCCGGCGAGCCCCTCATCCTCCCCGAGCACTACCGCCACTCGATCGCCGCGCTCGGCATGCCCGGTGCCCGGCGCGCGTTCCAGGTGGGGCACGGGAGCGTGGTGGGCAACGGCGACGCCGCGCTCGAATGGCGCATCGCCTCGGCCCAGGGTCCGGTGCGGGTCTCGCCGGTCTACTTCGAGCGTGACGGCGTGCCGATCGCCCATTGGTGGATGGTCTCGGCGCGCGAGTCGGTACACTTCGAGGCGGCGGCCGCGTCGCGAGCGGCGCTCGGGGATACGAGCCTCATGCTCTCGGTGCAGGCGACCGCGACCTGGCTCGCGGATGAGCCCGGCGAGTGCGCGCTCGAGGTGCGCGTGCGGGCGCGCGCCGACGAGCCGGTCGTCATCCCGTGGGACGTCGAGAACACCGACACCTTTGAAGAGCAGTGGCGCGACCGCTTCGCCATCCGCAACGGCCGGCTGGTGGCGGGCGTGGACCCTGAGCTCCCGCGCGTGCCGGCTGATCCGCGTGCGCGCGTCATGGCGCCGACGCGCGGCCCGGGCCCGGGAGCGCTCTCGGCGACGGGGCGCGCGCGCCTTTCGCGAGGCGAACGGCACCAGTGGCACTACTGGATGCCGGCCTATCCCACCACCGCGGCAGGCGAGAGCATCGAGCGCATCGCCCGGCACGATCAGGTGGTCGCCGATGCCCGCACCATCTGGCGCGAGTGGCTGGCCAAGGGAACGCAACTCAGCACGCCCGACTCCCTGGTCAACGCTGCCTGGCGCGCCGCCCTCGTCACGCTGCTCACGTGCCAGGAGCGGGACCGCAACGAGTGGGTGCCGATCGGGAACCCGCTACAGTACCGGGATGTGTGGCTGCGCGATGCGGCGCGCGTCGTGCGGGCGCTCGCGGTGGCTGGATACACGGACATCGCGCGCTCGGACGCTTGGACGCTCACGCGCTTCCAGCTCCCGAGCGGGGTGCTACTCTCACAGCAGGGCCAGCTCGACGGTACGGGGCAGGCGCTGTGGGCCCTCGCGCAGGCCGCGACCCTGCCACCCTCGCCGGAGTGGGCGGCACGCACGCTGCCCTGCGTCCGGCGCGCGCTCGATTGGATCGAGATCCAGCGCCTGCTCACTCGCCAGCTCGCGATCCGTTACGCGGGCCTTCTTCCCTACGCCGACCCGCGCGACAACGAGCTGGTGCGTGCGCAACTGGTGGGGAACGACGCCTGGGGGATCGCCGGCTGCCGCGCGGCGGCGACGCTGGCTCGGCTCGCGGGCGCCGACTCGCTCGCGCGGGCTGCGGATTCGATCGCGACCGACTATCTGGACGCGTTCCGCGCCGCGCTCGCGCGCTCGGGAAGCCGCGACGTGCCACCCTCGTGGCAGGGCCCGGGGCGCGACTGGGGCAACTTTGCGGTCGGCTACCCCACGCGCGTGCTCGCCGCCGGCGACCCGCGGCTGGCGGCGCTGGCCCGCCGGGTGTGGGGGCGAACGGGGGGGCCAGGTCTCACCAGCCACTCGCCGCTCGACACCCTGCATTCCTATGTTGGCGCCGACCTCGCCCAGTGGGCGCTGCTCGCGGGCCGTCCGATCGAAGCTCGTGCCTACCTGGCGGGCATGCTCGCCCACAGCAGCGCCACCCTCGGCCAGGCCGAGGTGTTTTCGCGTACGGACCGCAGCTTCGGCGCCAACCTGCCGCCTCACGCCACCGCCGCCGCAGTGCTGGTGGACCTGGTGCGCAACATGATCGCGTGCGACACGCGCGACACGCTCGAGCTGGCGCTGGGCGGCGATGCGCTCTGGTGGCGCGGGACACGATTCGAGCGCGCCGCCACCCGGTTCGGCGTCATCAACGTGGCGCTCGATTCACCGTCCGGCGGCATGCGCCGGGCGCGATGGGGCGCGGTGGCCGTGCCCGCTCGCGTGCGGGTGCCCGATGGCGAGCGGGTGACCGAAGTGCTCACGCCGGGCGCGCGCGTGCTGGACGGACGCTGGGTGGAGTGCCCCCCGGGAGCGCAGGAGGTGCAGTTCCGGGTCGTCCGCGGCGGTGCTTCCACCCCAACACCACCCGCAGGGGGATCACGGTGAGCCGTGCACGGCCGCGTCCCGCGCGATCGCCGCGATCCTCCGCTCGGGCCGCGCCCCCGCCCCAGCGACGGGACCGTCGCAACGCGATCGCGGCCTTGATCCTGATCGTCCTCGTCGCGGCCGTGGTGTTGATGCGCCCGCGCTCTCCGGAGCCGGCTCGCCCCGCGGCGAGCGCGGGCGACGATGAACGTACGATCCTCGACAGTTTGCGGGCGGCCGACGAGCGGCGCGACTGGGTGAGCACGCTCCTCTGGGTGGAACGCCTCGGTCGCATCCGCCCGCGCGACGACGTGGTGCTGCGCTCGCGCGGGACGGCGTGGAGCAATTATGCGGTGGACCAGCGGCCGGGCCGCGTGTTCCCTCGCCCCGCGTTGCGCTCGAGCCTCGAGCGGATGGAGTGTCTGCGGCGGGCGGCGGGGCTGATGGACTCGTCGGCCCAGATCGCCGTCGACCCCGCCCAATGGCTCGACTCCCGCGAACGACTGGCGAAACTCTACGAGAACCTCGGACTCCCGGGCGACGCACTGATCGCCTACGGGACCATCACGGAGCGCCTCCCCAACGAGATCAACCCCGCGATGCGGGCGCGCTGGCTGCGCGCCCTCTTCCACGATCCGGTGGACCCCGACACGAGCGCATCCCAGGGGCGCATGAAGAGCCTCGGGCGGCGATGAGGGGTCGGAGCCGCACCCCGCATCGCGTGCGCGTGGCGCCGCGATGAGCATCGGGATCCCGGGCACGGGGCCCGGCTTCGCGCACGATTCGGCTGGCGACGCATCCGACCATGGCGCCGGCCGCTGGCGCATCCTCGCCCTGCTTTCGGTGGCCGAGCTGCTCGGCATGTCGCTGTGGTTCGCCGCCACCGCGGCCGCCCCTCAGCTTGCCGAGCGCTGGCGGCTCTCTCCCGCCGAGACCGGCTGGCTCACCGCCATCGTCCAGCTCGGCTTCGTCGCCGGCACGGCGACCGCCGCGATCCTCAACCTCGCCGACCTCATCCCGGCGCGCCGCTACTTCGCGTGCGCGGCGCTGCTCGGGGCGATCGCGAATGCCGGGCTCATCTGGGCGCCCGATCTGGGCGCGGCGCTCTTCTCCCGGTTCCTGGTCGGGTTCTTCCTCGCCGGCGTCTATCCGCCCGGGATGAAGATGGTGGCGACCTGGTTCCGCTCGTACCGCGGCCTCGCGATCGGCACGCTGGTCGGGGCCATCTCGATCGGCAAGGCGACGCCGTATCTCGTGCATGCGCTCGAGGGCGCCGGCTTGGAGCAGGTCATCATGGTCGCATCGGCGGGCGCGGGTGTGGCGGCCCTACTGGTCGGCATCGGCTACTACGACGGCCCGTTTCCGTTCGTGCGCCGTCCGTTCGCGTGGAGCCTGGTGGCGACCGTGCTGCGCGACCGCGAGACCCGGCTCGCGATCGGCGGCTACCTCGGCCACATGTGGGAGTTGTACGCCATGTGGACCTGGCTGCCCGCATTCATCGCCGCGAGCTTTGCCGCCCGGTCGGCCGCCGGTCACGCCCCCCTTGCGCCGCACATGGTGGACCTGCTCACCTTCGGCGCCATCACCACCGGCGGACTCGGCTGCGTGTGGGGCGGCTGGGCCTCGCAGCGGATCGGCTACGCGCGCGTGGTCACGCTCTCCATGGCGATCTCGGGGGCGTGTGCCGCCACGGTCGGTTTCGCCTTCGGCGGGCCAGCCTGGCTGCTGGTGCCGTTCGTCTGGCTCTGGGGCTGGTTCGTGGTCGCCGATTCTGCGCAGTTCAGCGCCATGGTCACCGAGGCGGCGCCGCCGCACGCCGTGGGCACGGCGCTCACGCTTCAGACCTCGATGGGATTCCTGCTCACCATGGCCACCATCCAGCTCGTGCCATTCATGGTCGAGCGGATCGGCTGGCCGTGGGCGTTCACCGCGCTGGCGCTGGGGCCCGCGTTCGGGATCGCGGCGATCGCGCGGCTGGGGCGGGGCCGCCGGTCGTCCAAGCTGAAGTGGTGAGCGTGTTGGACCGCAGATCGAAGCGCTACTTCGGCAGCCAGAGGATTTGTCTCGTCAGCGTCCATTTCCGGCTGCCGAGACGCGCGGTGGAGGCCGCGCGACGCGGTGCCACCGACGTCGAACACGACGCGCCATTTCGTCTGGAGCGGTTGGGCTTCGGCGGACCTAAGGGAGGATTCCCCCGAGCGGGAGCCAGGCGAGCGCCTTTCCTCAAGATCGTGATTAGGAGTTCCCTATTCGGCCATTCTGACTCACTTTCGACAGTCGATTCTCGGCAGGGCAGATTTTGCGCAACGAGTTGCGGAGGGTCCCGCAGGTGTTACCACTACATGCCGGGTCCCTCCACGAGGGGGGAGCGAGAGACGGAGGCAGTTCAAGGTGCCGCGTCCGCAACCGTCGCGGAGACGCATATGGCATCGTGGTCACTCATTCACCGGGGAAATCCATACGCGGCCGCCATGTACGCCATAGGAATGGCCGCAGCTCCAACCCGGGGAGATGCACGACCGTCTGCGTACCGGGAGAAGGCTGCCGCAATTCGGACAAGCTCAAAGCGGCTTATGGTCAACGACTCCTTGGAGTTCGGATTTCTAGGCGGCGATGCCACATACCGCGACGGTCTCAAGTCCGGCCACCGCAAACAGTCTGGGAACAGGTCGGCCTCCGGGTCCGCGGCCACCGGGGGCGTAGCGTTCCAGCGTTCGATCCAGACCAACGCCACCAGCTCTACTTTCGGCCCACTTTCTCTGCCAACACAGCTCCCAGCGTCCCCGTCAGCCGTGCCCCCCGCAGTTCCTCATCCACCGCGACAATCATTCCCTCCGGGTCGACGAGTATGCCCCGGGGGATTCCTAGGATCTCAAACGCGGCAGCTGTTTCGCTGGCGAATCCCTTCCGAACCCACCCTTGCGGCCACGGCATCGCCCATTTGCTCCTTCTGAATGCTCGCACGTTCATGGGCTGCTCATCAAATGAAACGCTCAGAATCACGAGCCCCCGATCTTTGTAAGCATCCCAGGCCCGATGCAAATATGGCATTTCTGCTATGCACGGCCCGCACCAAGTCGCCCAAAAGTCGATAAGCACATATTGCCCCAGAAAGTCCACATTCCGATAGGTGGCCGTCGAATCCTCAAACTTAGGCACATCAAAGCCCGGGGCATGCTTGCCTTTCATTATGGCTCGGTCCGGTGCGAATTGTTTTCTCGACATCGCGGCATATTCAGTAGCCGGATAATCACCAGCAAGTCGTGAATAGTACTTCCCCATGCGTGCTTTATCACCTGCGAACGCACTCTCATTGAGTAGGTAATACAGCGCACCTGCCCGGACCGTTGTATCGGGATTGGTCTCCACCATCGCCTCAACATATCCGCGTAGCCTCTTGGGATCCGTGGTCACCTGATTGAGCGCATGGAGGGTGTTTTCAGGCCCGCCCCACTCAAGAGTCCACAGTGCGGAACTCGGCGGAACGATAGTCAACAATTCGCGAGCGATGCTTGAATCAGCCAGGGATGGAAGGTGATGAAAGTAATTCAACAGCAGATAGCCTCGTACTTCGTGATTCTTCGTCTTCGCGATGGCAGTGACCGTTTCTTTGAAGTAGGGCGCAACATGAAAACTGTCGGAGTTCCCGTTTGCCGTCCTGAACGCCTGTAATGCAACGCGCAATCGTTCCTGTTGCTTGCGCTCCGCAAGTGTCGCTAGAGCGATCTGACTTGGCACTCCGCGAGGGTTGGAGAATTGTATTAGTGGTTCACTACTCCCGCGGGGCAGCGCACTCGGATCGAACACGATCGCCACCGATTCACAACTGGCGCTAGTGACTGAAATGACTGAGATGAAGCTGTTACTGTGCCCCCCGAGTAACGGCTTTGTTCTGTCGACAAGAAAGGTATCAGCCTGGGTGCCACACAACGGCAGGCCCCCGACCTGAGCACCGAGTATCTGGTAGTGCAGACTCTCTCCTTCACAGGCTACTGTGGCGGCCAACGTGCCGTCAGTGCGACGAACCATAGGAATGGCGCGATCGAGATCAAACGCATTGAAATCGCCAGTGACGCGGACGCTATCAAGATGGTCCACATACTCGGCAGAGCTGAGACGGACTGTTAGACTGAGTTTGCTCTGGCCCTCAACGTAGAGGGGAAGAAAGAGGGTCTTGTGAAACGTCCCACCAAGAGCAACTCGGTAGGCACCGCGGGCAGGAAGGGTAAATGCGAACGTCCCGTCCTTGTGCGTGATCGCAAGACGTCCAGTCCGGGCTGGGCCATACGGCCGTACAAAGGCGCTTCGCATGGGCAATCCGTCAAAGCCGAGAAGCTTGCCCTGAACGGAGCATGAATCGCTTGCCGAAGCGAGCGGTATGAACGACGCAGCCAGGGCGACCATGACCAAACCGCTGGCGGGTCGCAACCCAAGTAGCACGTGGATCCCGAGACGCATGATGGATGCCTTCCCTTCGTAATGCCGAGGCCATTCGCGTGTAGCGCCCAGAGGGTTGTGCGCAGGACGAAGTCTCTCCGCACATCCACAGAACGGACAGGAGCCCAGCGCACCATGGGACTTGGCGAGATGGGGCCCCATCGCGAGGAATTGACGTTTCGCCCAGCAATCTCAGCGACCAGTCAGACGCTCAAGGCGCAGAGATTCTCGCCCACGCGGGTGAAGACTTATCGTCCAGCGACAGCACCGGCATTGCTGTCAACCCAAGGCCCTGTGTGACTGGATCGGAGTCAGCCACGATCTTGGCCATGGCCTCATTCGCCTTCTGGTTAGGCAACAGGCCTGGTTCGAGCGCCAGCCCTTGGAGTGTCACGATGTAGTCCGCCGTGCCGATGCGAACCATCGTGAGGATGACATCGCCCGGATATAGACTCTGCGACTCCGTCGTTCCCTCTGCCTCGCCGCCAACCAAGCGCCTCATACTCACATCAAGACGGCCAGCGCTTGGGGAGGCCAGAAAAGCAAAACCATCGCCTTCCGATGAAGTAATCCGCCTGCCCAATGCCGTACCTAGCACGTCAAGGGAGGCTACAACGCCCAACTGTGAACCCGCGGTTGAATACATACTCCGTAGCTGGTTGCCAATCCTTCTTGACCCTGCGCCATCGAGCCCATGAAGAACCTGTGCCCCCATGCCCTTCCGTCGGACTAGTCCCACGGCGCCGGGGTCGAGAGCGAACACGCGAATGGAGACAAGATGCCCGCCTAGCCGCATGCTTTCGATTTCAACATAGCCACATTGGCCTGGCCCAATGAGTTCACAGACCCCGCCATTGACTTGACATGAGATCGCGCAGCAGTAGACATAGTCATTACAGAACTCATATGGATTGGCCAGGCACTTCGAGCAATACGCAAAGGCCACGGAGCTGATACTGGCAGCTAGTAAGGGGGCGGCTAGCAGCCCCCATAGCGCGTTTCGGTGAATCCTCATGAGAACCCCCTTCTTCGATAGCAGTGTGAGTCATGGCAGTCGCTGAGCACGCGAACAGACGAACCTAACATCGCCTCGTTCAGTACCTGTCCGATGTCGGACGCGTGTGACTGCGGTTTCGGTTGGCAGATGTGCGCCCGCAAGGGCGGGGCCCGCACTTTGATGGTTGTGCAGGCAGCCCTCTTGCCGACATGTCTTTCCCACCTCCGAGAGCGAGAGTCCAGACGCGGGAGGTTTGGAGCAGAATCGCCGCAGCTCAGCCTCAAAGGGTCATTTCTTTGCAGTGGAATCTGCCTCTCGCCGCGCCCGGCGCGGATGCGATGGCCTTGCTGATCTCCGCTCTCACGCCACTGTCCGTGGCGGGAAGCGATGCGTCTGGACCTTGACTGGCGCCGCCCCGGGCGCGGTCTCTGTCCATCTTTCGCCCCCGATTCTGACCCTTTGAGGTTAGGTCCGCGGGCCGCGGCTGTGGACTGATCGTGCGGAGTGCCAAAATGATGCGGGCCTTGTAGCTTGGCGACGATGCTGCGCACCCGTGCGCAAGACTCGCGGAGTGGTTCGTCGCCGCACGACGCGACCAGGATCATGCGGCCGCCAGGCCGGTAGAGCTCGGCAGGCTGCCCGCGCTCACGGCAAATACTGGTGAATGCCGGTCCACAGCATTGCGATCTCACAAGCCTTCGAACTTGCATGGGCCCTACACGATCTAGCTTGGCCGCAAGCGTTGCGGCATTACCCGAGCGTGTCAACACAAATCGCCTGCTGTGTTGCACTGCGCAGGGCGACGAAGGCCGAACTGAAATGGAGTGCCGGGCTCCCGCCGCGGGTGGCACTGACCTCGCCGTGCCAGAGTCAGGGGAAGCCGTCCGCTCGCCCAACGTGATGTCGTCCAGGAAGGTCCGGTGCGGCCGCGCCCTGCCCGACGCGGGAACTCGCGCCACTTCCGGCGAGAAACGGTGGCAGCTGTCGCATGGTCGATTGGCGCGTTGACTGATACAGCGCTTCGCCAATCTTCAAGGGCTTATGCCCACTAATTCCGAATCGGGCGATGGCATTTGGCCGAGGCCGCGAGAGCATTCCACGACAGCGGAGGGGAATCGATCTTCCTGCGGTTTCCCACTCGGCTGGTGTGGGGCGGTTGGGCCGCGCAGCGGGTGGGTTAGCCGCGTCGTCCTGCTCACCATGGCCACCATCCAGCTCGTGCCATTCATGGTCGAGCGGATCGGCTGGCCGTGGGCGTTCACCGCGCTGGCGCTGGGGCCCGCGTTCGGGATCGCGGCGATCGCGCGGCTCCCGCGGGGTCGGATCGTCGAGCGAACCGCTTGACCCGCCCTACCCTCACGGCTGCGACCACGTCGCCACCCGCGTACGGCATCGCGGGACATGCCACGCGCGGCGCCCGCATGCCAGCCTGACAGTGGCGAGAGCCTGCGTCGGGAAACCCTCGCGCCGGGGAACTGATGGCGGACCATGCGGCTAGGGAGCGCCGCCCGGGCTGCCGCGATCGGGCACGGTCCATGCGGAAAGCTCATATTTCTGGAGCCGGAACTCTCATTCGGTTCATTCCAAGGGAGGCAAGACGATGTTCCGCAAGACCAGTCTGTTCGTCGCTGCCCTCGCATTGTTGGTTCTCGTCCCGGAGGCCCAGGCGGCCAAAGGTGACTGGAAGATCTCGCTGCTCGGCGGGATCGCGATGCCAATGGGCGATTTCAGTCAGAAGATCCTTGACGGGGGATTGGGCGCCAGGATGGGCTTCGGCGCCGGGCCCTCGATCGACTACATGGTCACCGACCAGATGGCGCTGGGGGTGGACGGGTCTTTCGCCAGGAACGGCCTGAACACCGAGGAGCGCGACCTGCTCCGGACCGTGGACCCGACCTTCGATCTCAAATACACGCAGCTCGGCGGTGGCGCGCACGTCAAGTACTGGTTCCCGATGAACGAGAGTCCGATGAACGTGTACCTGATCGGCGGCATGGGTCTCACAAACTTCAAGGTCGAAGCGTCGGCCTCGGGCCTCAGCGCGTCGGCCACCGAGAACAAGTTCACGGGCTATGGAGGTCTGGGCCTGGGCTACAACGTCGGCGATCAGGTCGCGCTCGGCGTTCAGAGCGACATCAGCTTTGTCAGCCTGAGCGGCATCACGGCGCCCAGTTTCGGCGTCAAGGCCGGGCTGACGTTCGGTGTCTCCGGCGGGGGCGGCCAGTAGATCGGATCCAGGAACACGCAGGAGGGACCCGGTCGAGCCGGCACCCGGCCGGGTCCGCCTTTTCTACGGCTGGATCGCTTCGGGAACCGCGGCGCCCACGGGGATCTCGCCGGGTTTCTTCGACGGGGCCATGAACGGCAGCAGCGCAATTCCAACCAGACCGAACAGGCAGTCCACCACCAGGGTGCGTGGGTAGCCCCAGCGCTCGACCAGCCAGCCCTGCCAGGTGGCACTGTAGGCGATCACCAGGTTCTGCATCGCCATGTAGGCGGTGAACTGGGTGGCGGCGACCCGCGGCGTCGTGATGTCCATGAACAGCGCCGCGCGCGTGCCGTAGTAGAGGCCCTGGAACACGTTGTAGATCATAACCATCGCCCAGAACGCCCCGAGCAGCGCCTCGGACGGCACCGGGCGGCCAGGCTGCTGCGGGGGCACCGGGATGAGCCAGCCCGCCTGCTGCATGGCCCACGCGAGGTAGAAGGTGGGGAGCGTGGTGCCGAAGATGAACAGCGCCAGCGAGCGGCGGCGCCCGAAGCGGTCGGAAATCAATCCGCCGGCGACGCAACAGATCGCGGAGATGACGGTGGACCACAGGTTGAGGAACCCCACCTGGGTGTCGTCGAGCCCCAGCTCGACCGCAAGGTTGGACTGCAGCGCGAGGCCGAGTGCGAAGGCTCCGGCCGGGAGCAGGGCGTTGATCACGCCCACCCAGGCGGCGCGTGTTCCCGTGAACGCCCGGAACGCGTCGACCACGAAGCGCCACAACTCGCGCGACACGGCGCCCAGCGCGGGCCCCTGGCGCGGCGGCCGGGGCGGCCCGGCGGGTTCGCGCATCGGCAGGGCGACCAGCATGCTGACCACCAGGATGCAGGCGCCGACAAAGTAGTAGGTGTTGGAGAATCCGATGATGGGCGCGAGGAACAGCACCCCCGACCCGCCCACCGCCTGGCCCAGGTAGGCGCCGCCGAACATCAGCCCGTTGGCCAGCCCGCGCTCGTCCTCGTGCAGGACGTTCACGGCCAGCGCGTCGATTGCGACGTCCTGCGTGGCGCTGAAGGCGTTGTGGATGAGGATGATGAAGGTGAAGAGCTTGAGCTCGGTGGTGAAGTTGACCGGCAGCGCCACCATGAGCGTGATCACCATGAACGCCTGCGCGATCACGATCCACAGACGTCGGCGCCCGAAGCGGTCGGACGAGAAGGTGTCCACGAACGGCCCGACCATCCACTTGAAGGCCCACGGCAGGTAGAGCGAGCCGACGAAGGCGCCGATCTCCGCCGGCCCAAGGCCCTGGCGTCGCATCTGGGTGGCGATTGCGGTCGCGGTGAACCCGAGCGGGATGCCCTCGGTGAGGTAGAGGGCGAAGAACGCCGCGAGACGTCCGTTGCGACTGGCCAGCGGATTTGGGAGTCGCATGGGTGCGCAGACTGCGGGCCGGCTCCCGGATGTGTCAAGGCGCGGCAGGGCTGCCGCGGCGTCAGCCCTCGCGCAGTGCCTCGAGGAACGCCTCGCCGTAGCGCTCGAACTTGACCGGGCCGACGCCCGAGAGCGCCAGCATTTCTGATCGGTTGCGCGGCACACGCGCTGCCATCTGCCGCAGCACGGCGTCGCTGAACACGATGTAGGCGGGCACACCCTCGGCGTCGGCGAGGCGCTTGCGCACCGCCCGCAGGCGCTCGAACAGCTCGGGGTCGGCGGGAGCGTCCTCGAACGCGGCGGCGAACGCGCCGGCCGCGCGGGCAGCCGTGGCGGTGTCCGGCGAAAGCCCACGTGAGCGGGACGCCGCGCCCATGCCCGTGACCAGCGCCTCGATCCCCACCCCGCGGCACACGTCGCACGACGTCCCGCACGGGGCCATGGTCTCGTCGAGGTGACGCGCGATTGCCTGGTGCCGGCAGCCACCGCGATCCACCAGGCGGAACATCTCGACCGTTTTGTTGCGCGTCTCGGCGCGCAACGCCTCGTCGTCGATGCCGTCGAGGAACCCGTCGTAGCCGATCACATCCGCCCACGAATACATCAGCACGCAGTCGCTGGCGAGCCCGTCTCTCCCGGCGCGCCCGATCTCCTGATACCAGGCCTCGATGCTCTTGGGCATGTCGCGGTGGACGACGAACCGCACGTTGCTCTTGTCGATCCCCATGCCGAATGCGACGGTCGCCACCACCACATCCACCTCGTCGCGGGCGAAAGCATCCTGGGTGCGGGCGCGCTCCTCGTCGGCGAGCCCGGCATGGTAGGCGGCGGCGCGCACCCCGTGCGTGCGCAGCCATTCGGCGGTGGAATCGACCGACTTGCGGCTCAGGCAGTAGATGATGCCGCTATCCCCAAGGTAGCGGCGCACGATGCCGAGGATGTCGTTGCGCGTGTTGCGGCCGGCGCCCTTCTTCTGCGCCGTGATGAGCAGGTTGGGCCGGAAGAACGAGCCCTTGAAACCGTCCGGCTTGCGCATGCCGAGCTGGCGGATGATGTCCCCCACCACCTGCCGCGTGGCGGTCGCCGTCAGCGCCAACACCGGGATGTCGCCCAGCTCGCCCTTCAACCCTTCGAGCCGCCGGTAGGCGGGGCGGAAGTCATGCCCCCAGTGGCTGATGCAATGCGCCTCGTCCACCACCACCAGGCTCACTCGGCAGTCGGCGATGAGCTGACGCAGCGACCCGTCGAGCCCTTCCGGTGCGACGTAGACCAGCTCCAGCTCGCCGGCGCGGAGTTGGGCAAGACGCGCGCGGCGCTCTTCGAACTCGATGCTCGAGTTGATCACCGCCGCGCGATAGCCCACGCGCGTGAGGGCATCCACCTGGTCCTTCATGAGCGAGATGAGCGGCGAGATGACCAGCACCGCCCCCGGCAGGATGCGCGCGGGGATCTGAAAGGTGAGCGACTTGCCGGCGCCGGTCGGCATCACGCCGATGCAGTCGCGCCCGGCGAGCACTGCGTCGATGATGTGGCGCTGCCCGGGGCGGAACTCCCGGTAGCCGAAGACGCTCTCGAGAACCTGCTGCGGGTCGGTGAGCCGGGCGATGGGGGTGGCAGCGGGCTCGAACAATGTCCCTCCGTGGACGGGAGCGGTCTTCGCGGGGTGTGGGGGTGCGGGTCGGGAGCGCCGAATCTATGACATGCGCGTGCGGAATGCACGGGGTGGGGGGCTGGCTGTGAATCCCATTCTCAATCAGCCCAGGACCGGGCAGCCTGCGAAGCGCCGTCGGCAGGGAGTCCGTCCCCCCCCCCGAGACCTCAGCCTTCCGTCACCAGTCCCCGGTCGATCGATGCGATGGTCGGCTTGCCGCTCAACGCCATCGCCAGCTCGAGCTCGCCGCGCAGCAGATCGTAGACGTCGCGCACCCCACGCTCGCCATCCACCGCCAGGCCCCAGAGATACGGCCGGCCGATGAATACGGCCTGCGCCCCGAGCGCCAGCGCGGTGAGCACATGCACCCCACGGCGAATGCCACCGTCCATCATCACCGGCAGCGCTCCCGCGACAGCTTCCACCACCCGCGGCAGCGCCATGATCGTGGGCTCGGCGCCGTCGAGCTGCCGCCCGCCGTGGTTCGACACGATCAGCCCCGAGACACCGGCCTCAACTGCGAGCCGCGCGTCCTCCGGCGTCACCACGCCCTTGAGCACCAGCGGCAGCCTGGTGATGGACTTGAGCCACGCGACCTTCTCCCAGTCGAGCGAGGGGTCGAAGAGCTGCTGCACCTGGGCCGCGAACGGGGACTGTCCTTCCTGCGCGGCGCGCGCCGCGACCAGGTGGTGGACGGCGGCGAAGTTGGCGGGCTCGATCCCCTCCGGCAGCGCGAAGCGGTTGCGCGCGTCGCGCTCGCGGCGCCCCAGCATCGGGGTGTCCACGGTCAGCACCAGCGCCCGGCAGCCGACGGCCTCGGCCCGCGCCACCATGTCGCGGGTGATGCCGGGATCCTTGTAGACGTAGAGCTGGAACCAGAGCGGCCCGTTCGCTGCCGCCGCGACCTCCTCGATCGAGACGCTCGACACCGTGCTCACCACGAACACCGTGCCGGCGGCCGCGGCCGCGCGCGCGGTGGCCCGCTCTCCTTCGGGATGTGCGAGCCGATGGAACGCGGCGGGCGCGAGCAGGATGGGCGAGGGGAGCGATTGCCCCAGAACGGTGGTCGAGGTGTCCACCTTGCGCATGTCCACCAGCACCCGCGGTCTCAACATCCAGCGATCGAAGGCGCTCACGTTCATCGCCAGCGTGCGCTCATCGCCGGCGCCGCCGGCGAAGTAGTCGAAGGCGCCACGCTCCAGCTTCGCGCGTGCGAGCGCTTCGTAATCGGCGACGCTTATGGGTGGCGGCGACGTCACGCTCGGAGTCGTCTCCGGCCGCACCACCGGGGATGGGGCGCCGGAATCTCCCCGCGGTTCATTTCCCATCGCGCGATCGGAACTCGTAGATGTAGTCCATGCTCAACTGGAGGCTCTGGCCGCTGGCGTCCGCGTCGTAGAGCGATTTCGCCGAGAAGAAGTTCGCCGTCACGCCGATACGAAAGACCCCGATCGGCGGGATGTGGAGGTGTACCCCTGCCGCCGGCGAGACGCCGAGTCCTTCGATGCTATAGAAGAACTCGCGCCAGTTTAGGTTGTGATACGTCGCGTGCAGCGACACCCATCCGCCCGGCCCGCGGGAGCCGGGCGCGCGGAAATCCCACAGCCCCCCGACCGCCATCAGGGCGTAGTCCGCGCGATCGGAGGGATAGGCGATCTCGGTGGTGGGCCCCACGTCCACGAAGATGCCGCCCAGCCGCATGTCGAGGTAGAGCGGACGACGATCGCGCAGCCGTCTGCCGAAGACCACCTGCAGACCGGCGCCCCGGGCGCCGTCGATGGAATGATTCGCGCTCGCGATCCAGCCGTACTGGGTGCCGCCGCCGATGTACCCGGAGACATCGATGAAGCGCACGGCGTGCGCAGGGGGCGGAGCTAGGGCGAGGGCAGCGAGGACGAGGAGGAGCCCGCGGAGGCGGCCCAGGGCCGGTGCCTCCCAAAAGGACCGCCCGTCCGTGGAGCGTCCGAGCCCCCACGCGGGCGCCATCGCTACCCGGTCTCCACCGGCAGCCCGCGCGCAGCCCACCCGCGGAAACCACCGTCCATCGAGATGACGTTCGTGTAGCCCAACTTCTGGAGGTTGTCGCACACCAGCGCGCTGCGGAACCCGCCGCCGCAGTAGCAGACGATCGGCGCCGCCTTATCGGCGACCGTCTTTTCGATGTCGCGCTCGATGATGCCTTTGCTCAGATGGATCGCGCCGGGCAGATGCCCGCGCTCCCATTCGTGGTCCTCGCGCGTGTCCACCAGGATGGCCGGCTCGCCGCGCCGCGCGCGCGCCACGTACTCGTCGATGGTGATCTCGCGGACGCGCGCCTTGGCATCGGTGACAAGCGCCAGGAATCCGGGCGAGTGGTGGGGGTCGTGGGCCACGGCCTAGCCTGAGTTCGACGCGGCCGAGGCCGCCACCGCGCTCGTGACGGCGCTCACGTCTTCACGCCCGTACTCGCGCACCACGCGGTAGAGCGCGTCGCGCTGGACCGGGCGCTTGCCGGCCTCGCGGATCATATGGACCATGCCCTCCTCGGCCATGCCGACCGGGCTGCGCGCGAGGGCCGCGTGCGCGATCTTCTCCTGGCCGATGGTGCCGTCGAGGTCGCTGGCGCCGAAGTTGATGGCGGCGGCGGCGGTGTCCTGTCCGAGCATGATCCAGTAGCTCTTCACGTGCGGGAAGTTGTCGAGCACCAGGCGCGAGATGGCGATGGTCTTGAGATCCTCGATGGCCGACGCCTGACGGCGCACGAGCCCGGTCACGCCGGGCTGGAAGGCGAGCGGAATGAAGGCGAAGAAGCCCGGCGCCCGCGCCTCCAACTCGCGCAGCAGGATCAGGTGCTGCACCCGCTCGGCGCGCGTCTCGATGTGCCCGTAGAGGAGCGTGGCGTTGGAGGGGATGCCCAGCTTGTGCGCGACCTCGTGGATCTCGAGCCAGCGCTTGGCTCCGATCTTCTGGTGGAAGATCTCGCGCCTGACGCGCTCGCTGAACACTTCGGCGCCGCCACCCGGCAGCGCGTCCAACCCCGCCTCGCGCAGACGCTCGAGCACCCACTCGGCCGGCTGGCGCGTGAGCCGGCAGAAGAAATCGATCTCCACCGCGGTGTAGGCTTTGACGCTGAGTGTGGGCTTCTCGGCCTTCACCCAGCGGATGATGTCCAGGTAGTCTTCGAAGCGCCACTTGTCGTGGAGGCCGCCGACGATGTGGATCTCGGTGATCTCGGGGTCCACGTGGGCGCGGACCTGCGCCTCGGTCATGGTGTAGGCGCCCGCGGCGCCCGGCTTCTTCGCGTAATCGCAGAACTTGCAAGCCAGAACGCACACGTTGGTGGGGTTGAGCTGGCGATTGACCGTGAAGTAGACCCGCTTGCCGTGGCGATCGCGGGCGCACGCGTCGGCCAGCCGGCCCAACTCAAGCACCGGGGCATCGAACAGCCGCACCCCGTCCTCCTGGCTGAGCGGCTCGCGGGCCACGAGCTTGCGCTGGGCGGCGGCGACCAGTGGGTCGCGCACGGTGAGCGCGGCGACGCGTTCGGTCGCGGTGGGTGGCACGGGGCTTGGGAATCCTTTCGGGTCGCCAGCGGGCGGCGCTCCTTAGGCTCGAGCGGTCGCGCGCGAGTCGTCGGGCGGGCTAAATGTGGGCGCAGTATAGCGACCGGGGTGCCGAGGGTCGAGCCTTGCTCGTCGTGTTGCTCGTCGTGTTCAGCATCACAGAACCGGGTGAGATCACCCTTCGTTTGCCCCCCAACCCAAATGCAGACAGAACTTTGCCCGCGATTTTCGGTCTCCGCTGGGGTACCCTCGTCCGGGCCTGAAACGTGGTTCCTTGGTCAGACCTCTTGAGGCGTGCATCCGTGCTCCGTCGCATCGTTCGGGCTGCCGTGGTCGTGGGCGTGATTTTTGGCTCCGCGGTCGCCTTCGCCTTCTCCGCCGGCCCGCCTGCCAGCCGCACCGGCGCGCCCGCGATCGGCGGCAAGGCGGCTGAACAGCTCTGCACCGCCTGTCACAACAGCTTCCCGGTGAACCAACCCAACGGCATGGTCGAGCTCCTCGACCTCCCCGTCGGCTACGCCCCGGGTCAGATGTATCCGATCCGCGTGCGCCTCACGTCCACCGCGAACCAGGATTTCCCCACCCGCAAGTGGGGATTCGAGCTCACCACGGCATACGTGAGCAACGGCCAAAGCGCGGGGACCTGGATCCTTCCCCCGGTGCCGCCCGACTCGCTCCGCACGACCAACGGCGTGGTCAGCACCTACCTGACCCGCCTCTACGTCACGCACACCAGCCCCTCGTCGCACAAGGGCGCGCCGAGCCCCTCCGAGTGGTCGTTCTCGTGGGTGGCGCCGCCCGTGGACAGCGGCACGGTGATCTTCTGTGTCGCCGGGAACGCGGCGAGTGGCGACTCGACCCGGCTCGACGATCAGATCTATACGGCCCGGGACACCGTGCTGGCACCGTCGCTGGTCGTGGGCGTGCCCGACCCGCGTCAGGGCACCGCCTACCGCACCGAGCTCGCGCCGCCCGCACCCAACCCGATGACCTGGCTGTGCGCGGATGTCAGCTTCGAGCTGGCGCGGGAGGGTCACGTGGATCTCGCCATCTACGACCTCCAGGGCCGGAAGGTGCGCGGCCTCTTCCGCGGCTGGCACCCGGCGGGACCCGGGGCGGCCTTCTGGGACGGCAAGCGCGACGACGGCTCGCAGGCGACCAACGGCGTGTACTTCGTGAGGCTCAGGGCCCCCGGCGAGCCGCGCGCCATTTCTCGTCGGCTGGCGCTCGCCCGCTAAGCAGCCGCCCGACTACCGCGTCAGGTAGTAGGTCACCTTGGCGAGGAAGATGTTGTCCGGTCGCTGATCAATCAGCTGATCCCACGCGGGTCGGAAGCGGAACTCGCCGTTGTTCTCGAACCCGCTGCGGTCCTGGGTCCAGACCAGGAACAGCGTCGAGCCCGGCATGTACTCCCATCGCAGGATGGCGTTGCCCCGCAGCGATGTGAAGTTGAAGTCCGGGTTGAAACCACCGCCCGGGCCCGCCCCGTCGATGTCGATCTGGTCGGCCCCGGCGTCGTACTGCGGCACCCCGCCCCCCACCAGCTCCCAATCGTAGCTCCGGGGCCGGACGAGTTGCTTGTAGGCGAAATAGTTACCGCTCGAGATGAGTGGCTGGCCGTAGACCTGCACGCTCATGTTGGGCGTGAACGCCCAGTTCACCCGCACGCTCGCCGAGAGGGTGGTCTGGTCGAGTTGGGCGAACACGTAGCGACGACCGAAGGTCTCGGTCGCCCCCGCGTCCGCGACCGAGCCCACCCACTGCGAGTCCTGGTGTTCCCGGTCGAAGCCCGGATTGAAGTTGAGCGTGACGTTGGGCGCCGGCTTCCACTGCACGCCGGGCGTCAAGCCAATGCTCCAACCGCCCGAGCGTGAGCGACCGCCGGAGATCTCGCCGCTGTAAAAGAGGGGCTTCCGCCCATCGGTGTCGGCGTAGATCCACCCGCCCAATCGCTCGGGCGACACGGTGAGCGGACCTCCACGAGTCAGCCGGTTGTTCACGTTGCGCGCCTGGACGTCGAGGCCGCTCCAGAAGCTCCAGTAGTTGAGCAGTTCCACCCCGCCGTTCAGGAACAATCCGCTGCCGGTGCGGTTCCCGTCGAAGTCGGCGCCCATGAACGTGGAGGCGGTGAACTCCGCGAAGCGCTTCCAGCGGTCGGGATCGCTCCAGCGGTACCCGCTCGACACGTGGGCGTTGAGCACGTCTGCGCGCGAGCTGAAGCCGAGGTCGTTGGTGTCGAAGTGGGGATTGATGAAACCCAGCGCCGAGTTGAAGGTGTGCCGGCCCTTCTGCTTGTTGACGGTGAACCGGCCGGCGTAGCCGGTCAGCGAGGTCGCATCAGGATCGAGCCGCCAGCGCCGCGCGTCGGGCCGTTGCAGGTAGTGCACCGAGTTGCTTTGCACGGCTCTTATGCGCGCCTCGGTTCCCCGCAGGTTGCTCATCCCGGTCCAGCCGGTCAGCACCCACACCTGGGCGCTGTCGAGGAAGGTCCAGCCGTCGACGCCGAGCGCCAACCCGCTGCTGTTGAGCTGATCCTCGAGCGTCGGATCGTCGAAGCGACGGCCGGTGAAGGTCGTGACGGTCCCCAGCCCGTGCCGTCCCTGCTTGAACTCCTTCTGCGCGCGCAGCACCGTGTACGATGTGATCGGCTCCACCTCGGCCTTCCCGCGCACGCCACCCAGCGAGATCTCCGCGTGCTCACGCGTGGTCAGCGCCTGCATGAGACCCAGGTTCCAGTCGCCGAAGATCTTGCCGGTCAGCTTGCCGGCGCCGAGGATGCTGGTCCCTCGCGGCACGGCGGCGAAGTCGGCCGAGTAGGCGCCCCCCTGCGGCGCACGTCCGATGCGGCGGCTGTAGAAGAAGCTCGGTCCCGGCCAGTTGAAGCCCATGTAGTTGTTCGCCCCGCCGAAGCCGAAGTCGTAGTTGCTCGAGCCCTCGACGAAGAACGGCCGCTTCTCGGGGAAGAAGGTCTCGACGTCGCTCAGGTTCACGACCGCGGGATCCACCTCGACCTGTCCGAAGTCCGGGTTGATCGCGGCGTTGAGCGTGAGCTTGCTGCCCACCGCGGTCTTGAGATCCGCACCGATGTCCGGCGAATAACGCGAGCCATCGTTGAACGGATCGTTGTCGGCGTGCTGGAGGTGCTCCCCACGCGTGGTGAGGTAGGGCATGATCTCGATCGCCCGCGAGGGCGAGACGGTCTCGATGCCAACGAGGTGGGGGAACCGCGAGACGAACCCGCTCTCGTTGCGCGGGGTGTAGGCGACCATGTTCTGTTCGTTCCTGCGCGCGAGTGTTCGACGGAAGTTCACGCCCCAGCGATATTCGTCGCTCTTCTTGAAGCGCAGTTGCGAGTAGGGGATCCGCATCTCGGCGGTCCAGCCCGTCGAGTCGATGCGCGCCCGGCCCTGCCAGACGCCGTCCCAGGAATCGTCATCCCACCCGTCGTTGAAGAGGATACCGTCCCGCAGCGTCCCGGCGGCGCTGATGACGAAGAAGTAGCCGCTGCGCTTGTCGTGGTAGGGATCGAGGAAGAGCGTGATCTCGTCGGAGCGCGAGCCCTGATCGCGGCGCGAGAGGCGCGCCACGATCGAATCCGGCGCCGCGTCGCGCATCCGCGCCCCGAAGTAGATGGCCTCGTCGTCGTAGAGGACGTAGACCTCGGTCGGGAAGGTCGGCGAGGCGCCCTGGTCGGGATCGGACTGGACGAACCGCGCCTGGGCGGGCTCGCCGGTCCAGGCCGACTCGGAGAGCAGACCGTCCACCTGGAGCGGGCTGGCCAACCGGCGCGCGCGCACTTCGGGCAGGGCGACCGTGAGACTGTCGGCGAAGGCAGCGGTCGCGGCGGTGACCAACACAATGGTGAAGAGAAGCTCCTTCATGGCGTAACCCCGGGCGGAGGGTGGCGGTCTTCGAACCGCCGTCTTGGACAGGAGCAACGACGCAGGGGTTGGCCCGGGTGTTACGGATTCGCGAAAAGTTCCGGCTGTTCGTGACCGGCGCCGCGTTCGGCGGGACGAACGCAGCCTCGCGAGGCGACCGTCAGGGAGCTGCGGCCGGGCGCCTGAAACGCCGCTCGGTGAGCAGGTAGATGACCGGCAGCACGAACAGCGTGAGGATGGTCGAGGATACGACCCCGCCGATCACCACCGTTGCCAGCGGCCGCTGGACCTCGGCGCCGATCCCGGTATTGAGCGCCATGGGCACGAAGCCCAGGCTCGCGACCAGCGCGGTCATGAGGACGGGCCGCAGCCGCCGCTCGGCCGCGGCGGGGATCGCGTCCTCGAGCGAGGCGCCAGAGTCGAGCATCTGGCGCAGGGTCGAGACCAGCACCAGGGCGTTCAACACCGACACCCCGGAGAGGGCGATGAACCCCACCGCCGCGGAGATGCTGAACGGCAGGCCGCGCATCCAGAGCGCGGCCACGCCTCCCACCACCGCGAGCGGCACCGCTACGAACACGCGCGTGGCATCGGGGACGCTTCGGAAGGTCAGGTAGAGCAGGCCAAAGATGAGGCCCAGCGCCAGCGGCACGACGATCGCCAGCCGCCGCTGCGCCCGCGCGAGGTGCTCGAACTGGCCACCGAACCGCACATAGTAACCGGGTGGAAGCGTGACCTCCCGGTCGATCCTGCTTCGCACCTCCGCCACGTAGCCGCCGACGTCACGCCCGCGCACGTTGGCCTGCACGACCACCCGGCGCTTCGCCCATTCGCGATGGATGGTCGACGGCCCCTCGGTCGTGTGGATACGGGCGAGGCGCTCGAGCGGAATGCGTTCGCCGCCTGCGGCCGTGACCAGGATTTGACCGACCGAAGCCACGTCCGCGCGGTACCGGTCATCGAGACGCACGGTGATCGGAAACCGTCGCTCACCCTCCTGCATCTCGCCCACCTCGCGGGTGCCGAGCGCTTCCACCACATCGAGGACCTCCCTCGCGTTGATCCCATGGCGGGCGATGGCTTCGCGATCCACTTCGATCTGGAGCAGGGGTTGGCCGGTCACCTGTTCGGCGAACACGTCCGCCGCGCCGCGCGTGTCGCGCATGACCCGCTCGATCTCGCGCGCTTTGGCCTTCAAGGTGGCGAACTCGTCGCCGAACAGCTTGACCCCGACATCCGAGCGGATCCCGGCGATCATCTCGTTCACGCGCATCTCGATCGGCTGGGTGAAGACCATCCGCATCCCGGGCAGGCTTGAGAGCCTGCTCTCCATGGCCTCCACGAGTTGGTCGTGGGAGTGGGCCTTCCTCCAGTGCTTGCGATCCCGAAGGGTGATGAACACGTCCGACAACTCGACCCCCATAGGGTCGGTCGCCACTTCGGCCGTCCCGGTGCGCGTCCAGATGCGCTCGATCTCGTCCGGGAACTCGCCCAGCAGCGTGCGCTCGATCCGGGTGCCGTAGCGCACCGACTCGTCCAACGAGACGCCCGCCAGGCGGACGGTGTTGATGACGATGGCGCCCTCGCGCAGTCGGGGCACGAACTCCGAGCCGAGGCGGGTCGCGAGCAAAGCCGCGTTGAGAAGCAGGAGTCCCGCCATCAGCAGCACGAGCCGGGGACGCGCGAGCGCCCACCGCAGCGAGCCACGATAGCGTCGCTGGAGCCACGCGACGAACCGGTTCTCTTTCTCCGCCATGCGCCGGGGTAGGAACATCGCGCACAGCGCGGGCATCAGGGTGAGGGAGAGCACGAGCGAGCCGACCAGGGCGAAGATGACGGTGAGCGCCATGGGCCGGAACAGCTTCCCCTCGATGCCCTCGAGCGCGAGGATCGGCAGGTAGACGATGAGGATGATGAGCTCGCCGAACATCGTCGGCCGGCGCACCTCGATGGCGGCCGCCTCGACCACTTCCTCGCGGGTCCTGTCGCTGCGATCCTCGCCCAGCCGGCGGACCGTGTTCTCCACCATGATGACCGAGCTGTCCACGATCAGCCCGAAGTCGATCGCCCCGAGGCTCATGAGGCTCCCGGTGATCCCGGCCCGCAGCATGAGGTCGAACGCGAACAACATCGAGAGAGGAATGGCCGCCGCCACGATCACACCCGCGCGGGCGTTGCCGAGGAACGCGAACAGCACGGCGATCACCAGCAATGCGCCTTCGAGAAGGTTGGTCTCGACGGTGTGGAGCACCCGGTCGACCAGGCGGGTCCGGTCGTAGGCGGTGGTAACGCTTACGCCTGCGGGTAGACTCTTCTTCACCTCCTCGAGGCGGATCTTCAGCCGGCGGGTGACGTCATGACTGTTCTCTCCCATGAGCATGAATCCAAGTCCGAGTACGACCTCGCCCCTGCCGTCCGCGGTGACCGCGCCACGCCGGATCTCCCGTCCCTCCACGACGCGAGCCACGTCGGCCACCCGGGTCGGGATACCGCCGCGGGCGGCCACCACGATGTTGCCGACATCCTCGGGGCTGGCGACGATGCCGATGCCCTGGATGAGATAGGACTGGCCGCTCTGGTCGAGTGTGCCACCACCGGCGTTCGCGTTGTTCGCCTCGAGTGACTCGATGAGTTGGGCCAGCGTGAGCCCGCGTTTCTCGAGGCTCACCGGATCGACGACGACCTGAATCTGACGCTCGTCGCCGCCCCAGGTGTTGACCTCCGCCACGCCGGGCACCGAGCGCAACTGCGGCTTGATGACCCAGTCGTGGACCGTCCTCAGCTCGGCCAGCGTCTTGCCCGCGCCGGTGACGAGGTAGTGAAAGACCTCGCCCAGGCCGGTCGCCACCGGCCCGAGCTGCGGCCGCTCGATCCCCGGCGATAGCGCGACGCCCGCGAGCCGCTCCATCACGACCTGGCGGCCGAGATAGATGTCCGTGCCCTCCTCGAAGATCACCGTCACCTGCGAGAGCCCGAACTTCGAGATCGAGCGGACTTCCCGCAGGCCGCGCAGGCCCGAGATCGCCTGCTCGACCGGCGCAGTGATCCGCCTCTCGATCTCGAGCGGGGCAAGCGCCGGCGCCACGGTGTTGACCTGGACCTGCACCGGCGTGGTGTCCGGGAAGGCGTCGATGGGAAGGCGCACGAACGCATGCGCCCCAACGGCGGCCAGCGTCAGACCACCGATGAGGACGACGCGGCGATGGCGGATGGACCAGCGGATGACGAGATTGAGCATGCCCGGGGCCTATTTCTTCTGCTTCGGCGGCTCGATGTCGCAGCATCCCGCACCGATGCTCTCCTTGAGCGTCTCGGTCTTCAGCAGGAAGCTGCCGGTCGTTACGACCCGCTCGCCGGCTCGCAGGTCGGCCACGATCGCCACCATGCCGTTCTCCGCCGGCACGGACTTCACCCTCCGCGCCTCGTAGTCGTCGAGCGCCAACTGGACGAAGACGAGCTGCACGCCCTTGGCCTCCTGGAGCGCGGCCCGAGGGATCAGGACGCGCGCCGCGTTCGCATCGTCCACGATGCGCGCCCTGGCATACATATTGGCGCGCAGGAGCCCGTCCCGGTTCACCAAGGCGGCGCGCGCCCTGGCGGTGCGGGTCTGCGGGTCGATGATCGGCGAGAGGAAACTGATCGTGCCGTTGAACGTGCGGTCCGGGAGCCCCTCGACCCGCAGCACCACCCGTTGCCCGGCGCGTACGCGGGACGCCTGAGCCTCGGGCACGTCGATGTCCGCCCAGAGGTGGGAGACGTCGATGATCTCGAACAGCGCGTCGCCGGTGTCGACCAGCGTGCCCACCGTCGCCGACCGCCGCGTGACGACGCCGGCGATCGGCGACTTCAGGGTATACGCGCCGGCCGCTCCGCCCGAAGTCCCGATCATGTCGAGCGCCCCCGACGCCGCGGCGACCTCGGCCCTGGCGACCTCCCATTCCCGCCCGGCCTCCTCGACCTCCCGCAGCGCGGAGACACCCTTGTCATGGAGCTCCTTTTCGCGCCGATAGGTCGCTTCGGCCAGCGAGGCGCGGGCCCTCGCCGCCAGCAGCCGCGACCGGTCCTCGCCCACCACCGAGCTCTCGAGCACCGCCAGCGGAGCACCCCGCGTCACTCGGCTGCCGATGTCCGCCTGGATCGAGCGCACGACCCCGCGCGCACGTGGATTGACGACCGCGACGTTAGAGGCGTCCGCGACCAGGGTTGCGGTGGCGAACACGCCCGCACCCTCCACGCCTGCCACCGCCGGGACGGTCTCGATCCCGGCGTCGCGCGCGGTCTCGAGCGTCCTGAAGCGGACCCGGGTGCCGGTGGCGGGCGCCTCGTCGATCGCAATCGTGGCCTCCGGCCGGCCGCCGCGTTCGGGGTGATGGACCGGGCACACCGACATCGGGAAGCCATGTTCGGCGCACCAGTCACCCTTGGCCTGGAACACGGGGATGAGCTTGGCGTGGCACTTGGTGCAGATCGCCTCGAGGACGCCGTGCTCGGCGCACATGTCGTCCGCGACCACCGCGGTGGTGGTGGCGGTCGCAGATGTCTCCTGTTGCTCCCTCGCCACCCTCTGCCCGCAGCCGGTCAGCAGCAGCGGGAGGAGAAGACCGAGGATGAAAACGTCGCGCATCACTTCCCCTCCTGTTTCGGCGGACGGACGATTTTGAGGTTCGGGTCGTGGATGGCGCACTGCGACATCGGCAGTCCGTGCTCGGCGTCCCAGTCATTCGCCGCCTGGAACGCAGGGATGAGCGAAGGGTCGCAGCGCGTGCACTGCGTCTCGGGCACCGCGTGCTCCTCGCACCAGTCCTCATACGAGCCAGGGACGACGCCGGCCAGGGCATGGTCATCGCCGGTGGGCGGAGCCGTCGCCTCGGTGCTATCGGACTGGGCGGTCTGGGAAGGTGTGCCTCCGCCTCCGCACCCGGCGAGGATCATGGCGCCCATCAGGGCGATCAGTGACAGGTTTGCTCTCACGATGTCTCTCCTCTCATTGGAAGTGCCCGCGCGCCACCGCCAGGTCGATCCCGGCGAGGGCGGCGTCCAGCAGTCGGTCGAGGTGCTCGCGACGTGTCTCCAGCAGATCACGCCGCACGATCAGCAAAGACGTCAGGTCGAGCTTCCCGGCCCGGTAGCTCTCGCGCGCCATGCTCTCGCTCTCACGCACCAGGGGCAGCGCGCGGCTCCGCAGCAACTCGGCCGCCGCGGTCGCCGATGCATGGATGCCCGCCAGCGCCTCGCGCTCCGCCGCGGACGCATGACGGACCCGCTCCAGGTCGGCGCGCGCCCGCACCTCACGCGCCCGGGCGACGCCGCGATCCTCAAACCCGCTATGGAAGAGCGGCACGCTCACGGCGAGTCCCGGTCGAACGAGCGGTTCACCCTGTTCGTGACCATAGTTGAGCCGAAAGGCCAGACCCGGCAGCCATCCGGTCCGCGCCAGCGCTCGCGCCGCCCGCGCCGCCCGCACTTCGCTCTCGGCCGCCAGGACGTCCGCGCGCGGCGCCGAGCCCTCCGTGTCGAGCAGGCGCGATAGGAGTGCGCGATCCGCGAGGTCGCCACGCACGCGCAGGCTCTCGGCCGAGGCGAGCCCCAGCGCCGCCGCCAGCCCGATACGCTCACGGGCCAGCGCCTCGCGCTGGGCGAGCCGCTCGCTCTCGGCCCGGATCTCCTCGGTCTCGGTCAGGAGCAGTTCGAGTCGCGGCGCATCGCCGACGCGATGCCGCTCGGCGGCCGCCCCCCGTAGATCTCCCGCCAGGGCGAACCGCTCCGCGGCCAGCTCCACGCGTCGCTCGGCGTGGACGACGCGATAGAATGCCGCCAGCGCCGCCCCCACCGCGCCGCGCCGCGCGTCGGCGAGCCGCCGCTGCTCGCGCTCCAATTCCGCCCGCGCTACGCCGATGCGGGCGTGGCGACCGAGTCCGATTCCGACCGGCACGGTAAGTTCCCACTGCGTGCGGCGCTCGAACCTCTCATCCCGTGTCGCCACACCCTCGAGGGTCGGGTTTCCGGGGGCGAGGGCGCGGGCGCCCGTGAGTCGCGCCCGCATCTCCATGACCTGGCTCTCGGCGAGCCGGACCTGTGGCGCGACCGCACGCGCGAGCGCCACCACCCGCTCGATGGTGAGCGTGTCTTGCGTCGCATGATGTTGAGCCGCGGCGGGCGCACCACCGAACAGGCTGAGCCCCACGCACAGCAGGAAAAGTCGCTGCATGCACCGTCCACGTCGACGCTCCGGGGGTCTGGCCCCGGGAGCGGCAAAGGTCCACGCGCCTCGACCGGCGGAGTGCCGGCGAAGCTGCCTTCCGCGGATCAGCTAGACGGTCTTGGGGACGTGGAGGATGTCGCGAGGAGCGGGCTGCGGGGGCGCAGACACGGCCGCCGCCGCGGACGCGCCGGAGACGGCAGCGACGCGCGCGACAGATGAGTCGCAGGTGAGGGTCGGGACGCAGCTCGCGCAACACGCGCACTGGACGCAACTCACGTCGCAGACGCCATGCGGGTCACAGCAGTCGCGCTCCTCCTGGCAGGCCGGCTCGACCGGGAGCACGACCAGGCCCACCTGAGGGCCGAGCAGGAGGGTGACGAGGAGGATGCGCGCGAGTCGATTCATGGACATCGAGGATACTCCGGTTCCGGAGAACTCACCACCAGGTGTTATCGGCAGGCAAGAGGGGCGCCCGAGCCCAAACAGCTTCGCCTGAGTCGGCAGGAGATCGAGGCGGAGGTTCGGGGGGCACCCGACGAGCGGGGCCGCGAAGCGGGGTCCCCGCGACGGAGGGTGTCCCCCCGAACCGCAGCCGAACATTCCCGAATCAGGTGAAGCCACCTAGTTCGCCGCCGCCACCTTCGCCCGCCGCAGAATCTCGAGCGCCCGCGTGGCGCCCGGATTCAGCGCCACTGCCTTCTCGGCGTGCGCCACCGCGTTCTCGCGATCGCCGAGCGTGGCCGCCGCGTAGGCCATGCCCACCAGCCCTGAGGCCGACAACGGGTAGGCTTCAGCCTGCAGCCGGAACATTTCGAGCGCATCGCCCGGCTTGCCCCGCTCGACCAACTGGACTGCCACGGCGTTGAGCCGCGGCTCGTTCACCGGCATCAGCGAGTCGGGCGTTGTCGCCCGCAACTCGCGGTACTGCTTCGCCACCGCCACCACCCCGCGCGCCGTGATCGCCCGCCACAGCGAGTCGGCCGCCCTATCCTGAAGGGTATCCTTGGGGGTGGAGCGGATCCCCTCGATCGCGAGCGGCAACTCGATCTGGTCGCCCACCATCGCCTTGCCGATCTCCATCAGGGCGTTGTACCGCGCCTGCCCGACGATGCCGTAGTCCTTGCGGTTGAGTGTGTACCGGCCTTCGAATCCGACGCGCTCGTCTCCACCCTGGTCGCGGACAAAGCCGTTCAACGCGAACGGGATCTCGATCTCTTTCGTGACGCCGCGGAGCGTCAACGGCCCACGGAGGAGGTATCCCTCACCCTGCTTCACCACCTCGCGGCTGCTGAACACCGCGGTCGGAAACTTTTCAACGTCGAACCAGTCGACGCTCTTGAGGTCCCGGTCGCGCCGCTCGTTGAACGTCGTCAGGCTCTTCGTACGGATGACGAGCGTGGCGGAGGCGCGGGTGAGGTCGTTCCGGTCGAGCGCGAGCGTGCCCGAGAAGTCGCTGAACGCCCCCCGCACCTTGGAGATCCCCATCCAGGAGACCGAGAACTCGATCGAGGAATGGGCGGAGCCGACCTGGAATAACTGGAGACCCTCGAGCAGCGACTTCGCCGGTGCGGGCTTGGGGGCCTTGGCCGCGGTGGATGGAGCTGGCGCGGCGAAGAGCATGAGGGCGCAGGTGGCGCCGAGCAGTGAGCGGTTCGACATGGCGGATGACCTCCGGGATGCGGGCGGGCGTGACGGACGGCGATCAAGGTGGATGCGGGAAGGCTCCGCCACAATCGCGCCCGGACTAGTGCATGGAATGAGCCGACCAGCGCGGCGCGAGGCCGCCCCTGGCGTCAGGGCCGGGTCGAGTCCGTCGGCGCCGGAAACAGTGTTGCCCGGATCGTACCCGGCTCCCAACGCACCGTGGCGCGCTTCATGTCGAGCGTCACATCGGGCAGCGAGAGACGGATCGGCCGCGGCGCCCGCGACGCGAGCGGCCGTCCCAGCAAGCGTTCGAGCTCGGTGCGCGAGACCACCTTCCCGAGCCGGCACGACAACTCGCGCCGCCGCGTGTCGCGCAGCAGCGGCAGCGCCACGTCCTGCGCCAGCTCGGAGCCGTCGGCGAATGTGGCCGAGATCGGCACCTGTTCGAACAGCGTGCGCACCGAATCCACCGCGGTGAGGCCGAACGGCGAGAACGCCAGTGCGACCCTCGGGCTGCCGAGCGGCGAGTAGTCCACCACCAGCTTCGTGCCCGGCCCGCGCTCCATGGCAACCAGCTTGGCCGCGTTGCGCGCGCGCCCATCCGCGGCGAGCCGCGTCTTCGCGACGCGGAGCGTGGCCGCCGCCGTGTCGGCGCGCGCCTCGACGAGCGCCGTGGCGAGCTGTTCGGGAGTCGCGCGCAGCGCGGCGCGCGCGAGCGCGGTGAGCGAGCTATCGGTGGCGATCACGTCGTGCTTCCAACCCGGGGACAGGCGGTCGAGCAGCAGACCGATCGCCATGCCCGAGTAGTAGAGCCGGAAGCGGAGCGGCGCGGCGCCGTAGGGATCGTTGTTGATGTTCACCTCCCCGCGCAGGTTCCGCGTCATCTCGCGCACCCTTTGACCGCGCATGAACGAGAGGTCGCCATACCCGGCGAATCCCTGCGCGCGCGCCAGTTCGGGCGAGGGCGTGCGGCCCTCGAGCACCTGGAAGAGCCGGAACTCGGCGTACTTCGCGAGGCCCTCGTTGAACTCCGTGCCATCCTCGTACTCGATCGCCCGCGCGGGGAGTTGACGCCGCCGCTCGAGCCGGATCGCGAGCCACCGACGGGCCGCGGCGCGGAAGGCCTCGTCGTCGCGTGCATCGATCGCCGCCGCAAGCGCCGACGCCTCGAGCCCGAAGCCGACGTTGTTCTCGATCGAGAGCACCGGGTAGAAGAGCAGCAACATCTCGTTCGCCCCGCGATCGGGAGCGACCCGCCGCTGGAACACGTGAAAAGCCTCGTGCACCACCAGCGCCAGTTGCTCGTAGGGATCGGCGAGCAGGTTCGTGAACTCGAGGGTGCGAACCTTCTCGGCGGCAGGCCGCGGGTCCTCGATCAACCCCGCCATATTTTGTCGCAGGTTCGACAGCGGATCCGCCACCACGAGCGTCCGCACCCCCCCCACGTCCATGGCCGTGTTCTGACCATCCGCCTTCACCAGCGTGACGCCGTCCCGGACCGCGATCCGCCCGCCCGGAAACGCGAGCGGCCCGTCGTACACGCGGAACCCCTCGGGCGGATGCGGGTGGTTGATGAGCAACTCCTGCCGCCCCGGCAGGTAGAGGAGCAACGGCGTGTCGCTCGCGTCCCACCCGGGCCACACCGGGTTGTCGGGCCGCGCGATCACGTTCCACACGTCGGCCGCCGCGCTGACCAGCATCGGGCTGACGCCCAGGGGAGGAGCCTGGATCGGCGCCACGGGGGCGTCACCGAGGGCCGGCGCCGCCAGCGCGATCATCACCGCCACCAGTGTCGTGATGGAAAGCTTGCGGATGGCGAACGCCGCCCGCCAGGACGGGCTGTTGAACAGGGCGAGGAGCAGGAACGGATAGATTGCGCTCGTCACCACCGGCCAGCCGAATGCATATCCGAGTGCGAACGGCTCGACGGCACCGAGCACGATCCAGCCCACCGCGAAGAGCAGCGAGAAACGCCGGCCCGAGGGCCGCACCCACAGCGTGCCGATCGCGCCCGCCAGGAGCAGCGCCGAGAGGATGCCGCGGATGGCGCCGAACGCCACCACCGTCCCGTTTACGCCCGCGGCGGGCGGCGGGGCGCTGGTGGTGCCGATGGATGGGGCGCCAGTCACCGTGCCGAACCGAGTCATGCCCAGCCCGTCGCTGATCACGGCGGTCGAGCCGACCAACCCCGAGGCGCCAACGAACAGGCTGAGTGCCGCGATCAGCGTCATGCCCAATGTCCGCGCTGTCGCCATTCGTGTCAGGCCTCCCCGCGCCGCTCGGCTCGCGAGCGCGAAAGCGCGACGGCCAGTTGACCGGCCACCCGGGCATTGTGCGCGAGCAATGCCAGGTTGGAGAAGACGCTCTTCCCCTCGGTGAGCTCGCGGATGCGATCGAGCAGGAACGGCGTCACCGCCCGGCCGCGCACGTTCTTTTCCGCAGCGTCGGCGAGCGCGGCGGCGAGGACCCGCTCGTAGAGCTCGAGCGGCATCTCGTGTTCGACCGGGATGGGATTGGCGACCACCACGCCGGTGGTCATCAGCAGCTCGTTGTGCGCATTGATCGCGCGCGCCAGCGACTCGATGTCGTCGAAGCGCTGATCCACCGGCAGGCCGCTGGAGCGCCGATAGAAGGCCGGGAAATCGTCGGTGCCGAATCCGTAGATGGGCACCCCAAGCGTCTCGAGCATCTCGACCGTGCGCGGCAGGTCGAGCACCGCCTTGGCGCCCGCGCACACCACCGCCACCCCGAAACGCCCGAGCGCGTGCAGGTCGGCCGAGATGTCACCGGTCTCCCCGGCACCGCGATGGACGCCGCCGATGCCACCGGTCGCGAACACGCCGATGCCGGTCCGGGCCGCGACCGCGAGGGTCGCGGCGACAGTGGTCGATCCCGGCCGTCCGGCGGCGACCTGGGCTGCGAGATTGCTCAGGTTCAGTTTCGCCGTGTCGGGCGCGGTGGCGAGCCGTTCCAACTCTTCGCGGGAGAGTCCTACCTTCACGCGGCCATCGAGCACACCGACCGTGGCCGGCACCGAGCCGGTCGCGACCACCTCGGCCTCGAGGCGCGCCGCAGTCTGAACACCCTCCGGGTGCGGCAGACCGTGGGTGACGAGCGTGGTCTCGAGCGCGACGACCGGCCGCTTGTCCTTGAGTGCCGCCATGACGAACGGCGAGATGTCGCAGAGCGGGCTCATGCCGATCAGGGGACTCATGTCCACCACCCGTTCACCTTAGCCACGACCGCAGGCGGGCTCGCCACCGGATCCGGGTAGCCGGACTTCCAGGTGGCGTCGATCCCGAGCGGGCCCCGGCAGGTGAGCCACGCGCCGCGCGTCTCGGCGCGCGCGGGCACGATGTCGCGCGCGCAGTCGAAGCGGGTGAAGATCCCCCACAGCAACAGTTCGTCGTCCTCGAGCGGCACGTCCTCGCTCACGGCGACGATGAGCTTGACCGCCGCGTACTCGGGGCGCTGGACCAGCCGCTCGATGACCGCGCGGCCCAGCGAGGAATGCGACGGCCCGCCGGCGCCCTTGCCGCCGACCGGTCCCCGCAGCCGCACCACCAGCATGCCGCCCCAGGCCAGCCGATGCGCGGCGATCGCGTCGTCGAACGCGCGCGGGTCGGGCACCAGTGCCAGGGGCGCGGCGGGCGCATGGCCGGGCTTCGATTGCGCGTCGAGCACCATCTTGCTCCCCAGGTTCATCGTATAGGACGTGAAGTCGAGCGTATCGAGCGGCACGCGCGGCAGCAGTAGGAAGTCCTCGGCCGGATCGAAGTTCCGCGCGATCGCTCCGAACACCGCGGCGCGGTCGCGCGGGTTCACGTCCTCGTCCACCAGAACGATCGCCTTGGTGAGCGAGAGCTGCCCGGTGCCCATCAACCCGAGCGCCGTCTTCATCGCCTCCTTGGCGAACCGGTTGCCGACCGAGACCACGAGGAGATTGTGAAAGCCGGCTTCGAAGTACGCCCAGAGGTCCCGCACCTCGGGGTGGATCACACGCAGCACACCCGAAAAGAACTCCTGCACCGCCTCGCCCATGAACTTGTCCTCCTGGGGCGGCTTGCCCACAACACTCGCCTGATAGATGGGGCGGCGGCGGTGGGTGATGGCCTGGAGGTGGAAGACCGGGAACGGAGCCGCGTGCGAGTAGTGGCCGAAGTGGTCGCCGAATGGGCCCTCCTGCCGGCGCTCGCCCGACTGCACCACCCCCTCCAGAACGAACTCGGCGTCGGCCGGCACGTGCATGGTGAGTGTCTGGGCGCAGGCGAGTCGTGTCGGGGCGCCGCGCAGGAACCCGGCGAACGCAAGCTCGTCGATCCCTTCGGGCAGCGGCGCCACGCTCGCGAGCAGCGTCGCGGGGTCCGCCCCCACCGCCACCGCCACCTCGAGCGGTCGCCCGAGCGCCTCGGCCCTGTGATGATGGAACCCGCCGCCCTTGCCGATCTGCCAGTGCATGCCGGTCGTGCGCTCGTCATAGATGTGCATGCGGTAGATGCCGAGATTGCGCCCGCGCGTCTCGGGATGCTCGGTGAGCACCAGGCCAAAGGTGACGAACCGCCCGCCATCGCCGGGCCAGAGCTGGAGGTTGGGAAGCGGCCTTAGGTCGGCGTCCGGCGTCACGTCCTGGGCCGGTCCGGCAGCGAGCATCTGCGGCCGCATCGCCAGCACCCGGGAGGCCGAGCCGCGCAGCTTCCACAGGTCGCCGAGACGCCGCGGCGGCACCGCGTGGAGGATCTCCTCCAGCTCGGCGCCCACCGAAGCCGGCGTGCGCCCGAGAGCCCACTCGATCCGCCGCCGCGCCCCCAGCACGTTGACCGCGAGCGGGAAGCTCGCCCCGCGCACGTTTTCGAACAGGAGGGCCGGACCCTCGCGCTTCGCCTCGCGGCAGACGATCTCGGTGATCTCGCACGCCCAGTCCACTTCGCGGGCGACGCGCTTGAGGTCCCCGCGGCGCTCGAGGTCGGCGAGGAAGTCGGAGAGGGAGCGGAATCCGGGCACGGCCGGACACAGTAGGGGCACGTCCGCCCCCGGTCGAGGGGATTCCGCGCCGCACGAGGGTCCGTGAAACACGACGACCGCCCACCGGCATCGGGCCGACGGGCGGTCGCGCGTCACGTCTTACTGTCAGGCGCGGGTGACGATTCCGGTCTGCATGTTCCAGCGGTACCGCCAGGCCCCGTTCACCACGATCTCCGGCTGGTTGGTGCCGTTGAACGTCACCACCACCGTGGCGTCAAAGTGGGCCTCGACGTCCGCGCGATCGTTGCTGCGCAGGCGGTCGGCCGAGACGGTGTAGGTCATGGTGCCGCTGAGCGGCCAGCCGTCGGTCGGCCCCGCGCTCCTGAGCCTGTCCACCGCGCTCACGGTCGTGGTGCTGGTCCAGAAGAAGTAGCGAACGCGCAGGCCGTCGAGCGAGCGGAACGAGTTCTGCAGCGTGTCGCGGCAGTTGCCGTCGAAACGCAGGGTATCCTGCCCTGCCTGGATGCCGCGGACGTCGAGCAGGGCATCGTGCTCCACGCTCGCCGTGTCGCGCGGCCCCTGGTAGGTGCCGTAGGCGCGCGAAGTCCACCGCATCCGCACCGCCAGCGGTCCATAGTCCGGTAGCAACGCGTCGGATGCATCGTAGAAGGTGCGGCTCGCCTCGTAGGTGATGCCGTTCGAGACGATGGTCGTGTCCCAGAGCGCGCGCGAGGGCGAGGCCTGCCGGGCGCCCGCCTGCGGCGCCAGCGGGACGGTGATCATCGCGAACTGGACGTCGCCCCCCACGACCGTGAGGCTGGTGGCGGCCTGAAGTGCGATGTCATCGGCGGTCTGCTGATCGGTCCCGCTCCCAGGCGCGGTCACCTTGTTGCCGCAGCCGGTGGCCAGCGGGAGCAGAAGCAGGAGCGCGGCCGAACAGGCCCGCAGGGTTCGTCTCATCAGAGTGCCTCCTCAAAGGGTTCGACGGGCAAAGGCCACGTTGGAGAAGGCAATCGGCATGCCACGGCGAGGGGTTGAGGTGGTTTGGCTGCTTACGAGGGCTCGGGCGGCTGCGCGGAAAGGCGTTCGGCGCCACCGCGCTCGCATTCTGACCGGTGCGGGCTTATTCCAGCTCCTCCTCCCGCCATCCCCGCCCCGCGCGCTCGCCGAGCAGGGCGAGCACCTTGTGCGTGAACCCCGTGACGAGATCGTCGAGCGAATGCGGCCCCGCATACCACGGCGGCGAGATCGGCATGATGACAACGCCCTCGCGCGAGAGCTTGAGACAGTTCTCGAGCGCGATCGAAGAGAGCGGGGTCTCGCGCACGCACAGCACCATGCGCATGCGCTCCTTGAGCGCCACCTGGGCGGCGCGGGTGATGAGCGTGTCGGCGATGCCGACCGCGATCTTGGCGAGCGTCGAGACGCTGCACGGGATGACGACGAACGCGTCGTAGCGGTTGCTCCCCGATGAGAACGGTGCGGCGAGGTCCGAGTCGGCGAAGACGCGCCTCACGTGCGGCTCGAGGTCGGAGGGTTTGAGCCCGGTCTCGGTGTGAAGCACCTGCCGCGCCCAGTCCGAGAGCACCAGGTACTTTTCCCCAGGGCAACGGCGGATGAGATCCACCCCGTAGGTGCTGCCCGAGGCGCCGGTCATGCCGATGAGGTAGCGGTGGGCAGGGGTGCGACGGCGGGGCGCCGTGCGCCCTGTGGCACGAGTGCGGCGTGGAGCCGCCATCAGAACCCGCCCGCCGCGCGCGCGGCGAGCACCGTCGCGAGCACGCCGAAGCCGACGAACACGTTGACCTTGAAGAACGCGAGATCCACGTCCTCAGCCCAGCGCTGCTCGAGGTAGAGCAGCACGCCGGTCGTGGCCAGCGCCAGCAGCGACGCCGGCAGCGCCCAGCCGGCGAGGTGCGGCGTGGCGCCCATGAGCGGGACTACCGCCACCACCAGGCAAATGAACGCGACCGCATGGAGCGCTGCAGCGACTTTCAGCGCGCGCTTGCGCCCCAGCCACGCCACCATCGAGCGCACGCTGTGCGCGCGGTCGAACTCCTCGTCGAGCGTGGCGTAGATGATGTCAAAGCCGCTCACCCACGCGAGGGCGAACGCCGAGAGCCAGAGGGCGGGCGTGATGCGCACCAGGTCCGGGTGCGCCGCCGCGTAGCCCGCGAGCGGGGCGAGCGCCAGCGCCGCGCCCACGCCCAAGTGGCAGAGCGGCGTGAAGCGCTTGAGATAAGGGTAGGCGGTGAACACCACCAGCGGGATCGCCGCGACCTTCAGGAACCATGGCCCGAGCGCCGCGCATGCGACGAGATATGCGGCAGTGCTCGCCGCGAGGAGCAGCCAGGCCTCGGCGCCGCGCATGCGCCCGGCCGGCAGCTCGCGCCCCCTGGTGCGCGGGTTGAGGGCGTCGAGCCGGCGATCAATGAGACGGTTCAGCGCCATCGCCGCGGTGCGGGCGCCCACTGCGGCCACCGCGATCAGTGCCCACCGGGTCGCGGAAAGCGACGGCCCCGGCGCGCTGAACACCCCGGCGAGGATGAGCGGCAGCGAGAACAGCGTGTGCTCGAAACGCACGAATGCCCCGTAGGTGCGCAAGCGCTCGAGCGGCGCGGCGGCGGCGGCGGCGGTGGTGGTCATGGGCCGTGGATCAGGCCGCGGAATCTAGCCGCCAGGCTTTGCGGTGGCCATCCAGGGCCGCCGTCATCATGCCTCGCCGCGACATCTGCCCCGTAACCCTGAGCGCCTCCCTGCAAAAACTCGCCCCGAAGGCGTCCAGCGCGCGGAGGTCCGCGGCGATCAGGAACCCGTTCCCGTCCGATCGGACATGCTTGCGGAATGAGTCGAGCAGGACCAGCCGCAGCCATACTTCCTCAGCGACGCTCAGTCCGGGGTTCCGCCTGGTCTCCCGCTCCGACACCGTCGCCCTCCGGTGTCGGAGGGCGCTCGCCAGGGCGGCCTGACTCATCTCGCAGGCACCGCGGAGGAATCGCATCTCGTCACCGGTCAGGAAGCCTGGCTTCATGAAGAGGGCCACCGCGATGACTTGCAAGAGCTGCCATAGCTTCTCGATTTCGATGAAGCTCTCCCCGCAACGCGAGCAGGACGTTTCCGTAACGCCACCCTTGAGCCAGATATTCGGCAACCCGGACTCGATGAAGCGGTACCTCTCGAGCACACGGTCGGTGGCAGACCGTTTTCCGCATCCGGGACAGATCATCTTCGACCCCTGACGCCGCATTTGCGCTCCTTGATGGTCATGATCGTGATCAGGACAGCTGGACCGTCATGGCGTAGGCCGAGGACGATTCGGGTCGGTCTGCCCTGCAGGCACTGTCCTCGTACCTGTGTTTCAAAGTTCCCATGGCGCTTGTTCCAGCGCGGAGGGACCTCCATCCAATGAGACTTTAGAATCGCCTTCACGTCGTGGAGCCTGTAGCGGCGAATAACCGAGCGCCACGAGGAATGTTTCGACCATCGAAGCGGGATTTCGTTGGCCAGCAGACGTTCGATGATGCGCTCGGCCTCCAGCCGGGTCACGCATCCCCCACGGACATCATCCTATCTCGATGTACGCTGAGCGTACAACAAGAAAACCGCCCGGGACGGCCAGGCTCGCTGCGTGCTCGGCAGTGAGGTCTGACGGAGGAGGGAAACATCGTGACAAGGCACGCAATCACGCGGCGTGCCATGTCGCCTGCGGCGCCGCAGCCCTGCCGGGAAGGAACCCTGGCGCCCTTGAACCGGCTGGCGGAGTTTCGGTTGGGGCGGCGCGCGGGAGCGCGGGGCGCCGCGTTCATCCTCGCTGACCCAATGCCCAGGAACGCAGCAGGCGTGACCGGCGAGATCAGACGCGTCCACCGGGTTGTCGCCCTCGCTCAAGCCTGGCTTCCTTCCACCCCGCGCCGGCATGCCTGTCCATCGCCCCTGGGGCGAAGGTCAACAGGGATCCCCGGTGTTGGACCCACCATAACTCCGCTCTAAGCACGGCGTCCCGCGGCTAAAGCTCTGAGACGCCGGGATCTACGTGTGGAGGCTGTCTCGCCCAAAGGGCGAGAAAATAGTGGACACGCCTTCTGGTTAGCTGTATAGGATTCAGACATGG
>CAYONG010000101.1:0-3331 GCA_964405235.1 uncultured bacterium
CAGTCAAGCGGCGGTTCGGAAGTGGCTCTACCAGCGGCAGCTCCCCAGCGTCAAGCTGGGGCGCCTCACACGGATCCGCGCCAGAGACGTGGAGGCATTCGTGCGAGCCGGTCGCGGTCGGAAGCTCGCCGGGTCGCATGCTCGGAGCGCCAGCTGAGCGCCATGCCTGCGATCGAGGCACGGTCGGGTGACGCGGAGCCGGTATCGAGGGTGAGAGGGCGTTGGACATGACGACTGCCAAGGTGCGGGTGCGCGGCGTGTTCTGGCGGGACAGCCGGAAGGGCACGCAGACCAACGCCCAGACCAGGGCGCGAGGCGACTGGTACATCCGGTACACGGACCAGCACGGGAAGCTCCGCAAGGAGCGTGTTGGCCCCCGGAACCTGGCGATCGAGCTGTACCGGAAGCGGAAGACGGAGGTCCGGGAGGGGCGGTTCTTTCCCGAGGCAACGCAGCCTCGGATCGTCTTGTTCGAGGAGAGCGCAGAGCCCGGATGAGTCGGCTCAAGGAGACATTATTACTGCCCGAGCGGCAGCCGGGGCTGCGGGTGGTGACGATGTAACTACCGAAGAAGCATGGTGGACAGGGGGAGAATTGAACTCCCGACACCGGGATTGTCAGTCCCCGTCTCCCGCCTTTGTTGGCGAATACTTATGGCGGCGAGGGGGCGAACGAGGGGGGACTTCCTACCGACCGAACAGGCGTTCGTCCCGAGTCGAAGCAAAGTGCGCGGTGGCGTCGCCCAGGGATGCCCGCGAGCGTGCTGACGCGGAGGGCTGGGATGGTCACGTGATGCTCACCGGGCTCAAAGGTCGTCTGGCGAAGATGGCTCCTGGTCTGGCGGGTCACCCGGCAGTCGAGAACGCCCGGGGCTCGCGGGAACTCGCCGCCGGAGATGTCGCGCGGAAGTCTCACGGGTCTTGCGTCCCCGCCGATCCGCCGGCTCCAAGCTGGAGCGGAGGCGGCGACTCGCCACCCGCCCGGTAGTACAATAGTGTCATACGTCTGCAGGAAGGCGGGGCCATGCCGATCAGTGTGAGACTCGATCCGAAGACGGAGCGCGCGGTCCGCTCCCTGGCGCGCCGCACGGGGCGGACTAGATCGCAGGTCATCCGCGACGCCATTCATCGCCTCGCCGCCGCGGAATCGGAGACGCGGCAAGGGCCAATGGCCTTCGAGATGTGGAAGGACGCTATTGGGTGTGCCAAGGGAGGGCCGCCGGATCTGTCGGAGCGCACCGGCGACCGCTTCCGTTCACTCCTCCTGGCCAAGCGCCGCGCATGACCCTTGTTGACGCCGGCCCCCTGGTGGCCATCCTCCACCGGGACGATAGGCGCCACCGCGAGTGCGTCCAGGCGTTGCGCGCGTTGCGGCCGCCGCTGGGCACGACTTGGCCCGTAGTGACCGAGGCCATGTACCTCCTCGGGTTCTCCCCGGAGGCGCAAGACGAGCTGTGGAGCCTGATCGAGAGCGGGCGCTTGCACCTCCTCGGGCTCGATGCATCGGACGCTCCCCGCATGCGAGCGCTCATGCGGAAATACCGGGATCTGCCCATGGACCTCGCCGATGCGAGCCTGGTGGCGGTGGCGGAGCGCGATGGGGTCAACAAGGTATTCACGCTCGACCACCGCGACTTCGGTGTCTATCGTCCGGCCAAGCTCGGACGCTTCTCCATCATTCCGTGACGTGCATGGCTCCCGTCCGGGCCGGAGATTGGCCCCCCCCGTACCGCGCGAGACCGAACGCAGGGATGTGAGGTCGCGTGTCCGCCCAAGGCCTGCGCCCATCGCCGATCTGGTGTCTTGGTGGCCAGCTCGGTCGTCGCTGTGTCTGGGCGATTCGCAGGCCGTCATGGTGTCGCGTCGCCCTGAGTGCTCGCGCCGCCCCAATCTGAGGGGCCCCCCGCGGGCTGTGTCAAGGGCGTGGTACTCCTCGTCGGACCCCGGGATACGCGGGCTGCGTCAGGCGAGCGGTCGGGGACAATGGCCGCCGGCGAGGGACTCGGAGATCCGTTCCTCCCTGGGAGATCAGTAGTGGCGTCCGCTGACCGGAACTCCCGACACCGGGATTTTCAGATCTTCGGAGGAGGATCGAGATGAGCATGGCGGCGATTCGAGAGCGGCTCGCGGCGGGGAAGGTCGTATTCCTCGACGGAGCGATCGGCACCGAGCTCCAGAAGCGCGGGGCGCCGATGGACGACGATGCATGGTGCGCGCTCGCGACCGAGTCCCATTCAGACGTGCTGCGGAGGATCCACGAGGACTACATCGGGGCGGGCGCCGATATCATCACGGCTAATACGTTCTCGAGCTCGCGAACGTTGCTCGGGCTCTCGGGCCGCGCCGACCGGGCGGCGCCGCTCAGCCGACGAGCGGTCGAGATCGCGCTCGAGGCGCGCGAACGCGCGGCTCGCGGCCGACCGGTCGCGATCGCGGGCTCCATCTCGCACATGGTCCCCATGGCCCACGGGGCCGCGGTCGGCGATCCGTCGCAGGTGCCGAGTGAGGCTGCGCTCCGCGAGAGCTTCCGCGAGCTCGCGGTCGTGCTTGCCGCGGCCGGCTGCGATCTCATCCTCATGGAGATGATGTCGCACCCGCTGCGTGCGCGCCTCGCGATCGAGGCCGCGAAAGCAACCGGGCTCCCCGTGTGGGTCGGGCTGTCCGCACGTTCGGAGGCGGGAAGGGTCGTCTCCTACGTTCGCGAGAGCATGCCGTTCGGCGAGGTCGTGCCGCAGATCCTCGCCAATGGCGGCGAGGTGGCTGGCCTAATGCACACGAACGTTCCGGTGATTGGCCCCGCGCTCGATATCCTGCGCGAGCACTGGTCGGGGCCGCTCATGGCCTACCCGGACTCCGGTCACTTCAAGATGCCCGACTGGCAGTTCGAGAGCATCATCGCGCCGGCTGACTTCGCCGAGGCGTGCGTCGAGTGGGTGGATGCCGGTGTGCGGATCGTGGGCGGGTGCTGCGGACTGTCGGTCGAGCACATCGCGGCCATGACCGCGGCACTCCGAAACCGGGCCTGAGGAATGGGGGGTGCGGTAACTTTGGGAAAGAAATGGTGGACAGGGGGAGAATTGAACTCCCGACACCGGGATTTTCAACCCCGATCTCGTGCCTGTGCTAGCGAGGACTTACTGAGTCTCGCATAATACAGTGACGTTTCGTGCTGCCCCAGGTACCATGGCGGCATGGCGACCCTTGGAGCGTCTCGACGCGACTTCCGAGCCCTGGAACAGCGGCGGCAGCACGCGGCTCGCTTCTTCGCCCGCGGCCAGCAGACGCAGGGCGCGATCGCGCGACTGCTCGCCGTCAGTCGGCAGAGCGCCATG
>CAYONG010000102.1:0-30085 GCA_964405235.1 uncultured bacterium
CGACGTCCGCAAGCTCACGCCGCACGGCTGGCAGGAGCACTTCGAGACCGAGGTCACCGGGCGCCGGCACGCCCTGCTGCAGCAGATCCTAGGCGCCGCCTGACCCCCGCCCGTCAATACGGGCGTTAAGCGACGGTTACGGTCAATCTGCTGTTTCCGCCAGGAGCGACGCGGGGTTTAGACCGAAGTTCCCGATCTTCCAAGCTGCGAGGTCCCTGACGCAGCGGCACTTGCGCCGGCTGACGGGCCGCACGACATGGGCACGCCCTAGGGTGCCCGATAGGACACGCCGAGCAGATCAAAGGCGCGCTGCTGGAGACCCGTGGGCATCGTGATGACCTCGAAGGTGAGTGCCGCCACGTTCTTGGGCCGGTTGGTGTTCTTGACGATCGTCGCCAGATCGGCCAGCAGCGTCTGAAAGCTCTGGACGGGCAGGTCATCGACGGTGCGCTTGGTGCGGGCCTTGGCGGTCGCCTCGGGTGACCGCTGCGCCGGGGCGACGATCGACTCCCGCAGCCTCGCAGCGGCGTCCTTGTGTTCGTCGTCGAAGAGGATCGGAGCCAGGGCGCGTCGCATGTGCCACTCGACGTAGTAGGCCAGCATGCACAAGAAGGCATGGGCCCGGACGCGATCGGCCTTGCGGTGGTGGACCGGGCGGAGCTTCAGGTCGACGGTCTTCAGACTCCGGAAGGCGTGCTCGATGACCGCCAGCTGCTTGTACGAGCGCACCGTGTCCTCGCAACCGAGTTGTTCCCGCCGCACGCTGGTGCGAATGACGTAGAGGCCGTCGAGTGCCGCTTCCTCCACGATCCGCTCCGCGTCGCGCTCGTAATGGAACCGCGCCTCATCGATCCTCAGGCGGAAGTGCTTCGCCATCTTGAAGCGCCCGAGCACGCGCCCGACCCGCAGCCCGATCTGCTCCTTCCCGCGCAGTGCCTGCCGCCGGCGCTGCACGGCGGCCGCCACCCGCGCGAGTTCGCGCTCCGTGGCCGCCAGCAACTCCTCCCGCTTGCGCGCACGCTCCTCGGCCAGGAGTGGATTGCGGCACACGATCAAGCGCTCTCCCGGATAGTCGGGCGAGGTGATCTCGGCCAGATCCCGCTCATCGAACAGCCCCAGCTGCAGCGCCCCGCTGCGCACCAGCTGGCGGATCGCGGGGGCCCGCAGCGCCGTGATCCACTCGAGCCCCGGCCGCGTGCGAAACTCGGCGCGGATCCGCGCCTCCGTGATCATGCCACGGTCCCCGACCCACACCAGGCGCTGCAGGCCGAAGCGCGCTCGCACCTGCTCGACCTGGGCGGTGAGCGTCTTCGGATCGGCGGTGTTCCCCGCGAAGACCGTCACCGCCACCGGACAGCCCTCGCCCTCGGTCAGCAGACCCAGCACGATCTGCAGCTGGTCTCGCTTCCCATCCCGCGAGTGGCCCCGACGCGCCAGCGGGCAATGGCGACCCTCGAAGTACGTCGAGGTCACGTCGTACAGGATGAGCGCCCCCTCGCGCAGATGCCGAGCGGCCAGGTGCTGCTCGACGCGCGCCTGACGCCCCAGGAGCCAGTCCATCGCGGCATACAGGTCGTCCTCGTCGACGTCTTCCACCGCGAGCGCCTGGCCGAGCGAACTGTGCAGGGTCTCGGCGCCCAGCGCACGGGCCGTGGCCAGCTTCGAGCGCGGCTCGAGGATCCGCGCCACGATCATGGCCACGCAGCGATCACGCTCGCGGCTGCGCCGCGCACCGAGGAGCGTCTCCAGGCCCAGCTTGCGCACCGTCCCCAGCACCGCCGCCACGTGCCCGTGGGGCCGCGAGCGCACCGTCTCGAAGATCGCATCCGCCGGCACGACGGGCTCCCCGCGCAGGACACGCCGCAGGGCCTCGACCTGGGCGGCTGGCCAGGCGGAGAGGTTGGCCAGGGTGCGTTTGCGAATCGTGCGGCCCTCGCGCACGGACTCACGCAGCAGAATGGCGGGCGGCGACCCGCGGTTGGGGACGGTGTCGACATACATGGGCTCATCATGCACATGAGACTTTTGTTAGTCAAGGGAAATAGCGAGTAATACATGGGTACGAATGGGCGCCGACCCAAACGCCCAACCCTGTTGCGGACAGAGGCTTGGGCCGAATCCGGGCCTGTGTTCCTGGGGAACTTCGGTCTAGACGCACCGCAGCGGTGCGGTCCCCGAGATGCGTGCCAGAAGCACGAGTTCGCTGCGATGCCCCGAGACCTCGGGGGCGATAGAGTGCCGTCCGGCCGCGTGAGCCGGGCTGGTGGAAGGTCCAGCGCGAAGGGGCGCTTCGTGCCTGGGCCGATCGCGCACGGCAGCTCTCACACATCGCGGACGGCGGGGGTCCTCTTCGTCCACCTGCCTGACGGACGCGTGAACGGGGCGGGCCGCGGCGAGGGAGCGGTAAGACGCCGTTAAGCCGGCTGACCAGTTCCTCAGAAATCGACGAACCGCGCGCAGCAGGCATGCGGCCTCATCCCACACCACTGACCGGGACAACCTAATCGCGATCGAGCGATCCGCCGCCGAGGGAGGCGAGTGCCTTTCGCTCAGGCAGATCGCCCCAGCGGAGCGAGGGCCTAGAGACGGCCCTCCCGACCCTCCACTTCTTGATCGAAAGCGCGAGCTACAACCCAGCTACAACCTCAGCCTTCCTAAAACCTCCCGATCGCTCCCGATCACTCCCGCCAAATAAGCGACCCCACCGGGGACAACCCGATGGGGCCGCGTGCATTTCAAGGCTGCGATGTCACTTCGGCGCCCTGGCCGCCAAGTCGTTGATCTGCCGTCCAGGCGGCTTTCAAGACCGCCGCCTTAGACCACTCGGCCATCCCTCCGCCTGGGTCTCCCGGGCTCGAGGCTACCGCGGCCTCCTCAAGGAGGCGTGTCCGCCCCATCCGCATCGCCTCGCCGCATGAGCCCTCGAGGAGAGAGCCAGGCGGCGGCGCGACGGGGCAGTATAGGGAGGCGTGCCGCGAGGGGTCAAGCCGCAGCGGATCAGCCGCAGCGGATCAGCCGCAGCGGATCGGCAGCGTTCGCACCCCGCGGTCGGCCGGGAGACGTCCCGCCCCAGTGGGAGGCGGCCCTACGCCGCCCTCTGGAGTCCCGGGGTGCACTCGAGCGGGAGCCGCAACGTGAACGCGGTGCCGCGCGACTCCTGGCTCTCGACCTTGATCGTGCCGCCATGGGCTTCGAGAATGCCGCGCACGATCGCGAGCCCGAGACCGAGCCCCGCGGACTTGAACTCCAGCGTATTCGAGGAATGGTGGTGGAGGGAGTCCCTCACCATGCACGAGCGATCGAACAGATCACGGCACTTCTCCTCGGGGATCCCGATCCCGGTGTCCTTCACCTGGAGCACCAGCTCGTCCTGCTCGCGCCAAGCGCGGACCTCGATCAGCCCTCCGTCGGGCGTGAAGCGGATCGAGTTGCGCACCAGCTGCGAGACCGCCTGCGCGATGCGCATCCCGTCCATGCGGGCGGGCGGCAGGTCGGGCTCGACGACCACCTCCACGTCCAGCTCGCGCTTTCGGGCGTCGGTGACGGCGTCGGCGACCCCCTGGCGCAATACGTTCGCCACGTCGTAGTCGTCAATCTTGAGCACCAGCCGCTCCCCCTCGATCTGCGCCATCTTGGTGGCATCCTCGGCGACCCGGGTGAGCGAGAGCAGGCTCACATCAATCGCCTCCAGCGCCTTGGTCTGCGCCGGGGTCACGGGACCCAGGCCGCCGGTGGCGAACAGGTCGTGGAAGCCGCGGATGATGCTGATCGGGGTCCGCAGCTCGTGGGAGGCGACGTTGATGAACTCACTCTTCATGCGCGCCACCTCCTGCAGGCTCTGGACGTAAACCTTCTCGCGCTGCCGCATCTCCTCGAAGCGCTCGGCGAGGTGCCCGATCTCGTCCCGGCTCGTGATCTCGAGCGGGTACTGGTAGTCGCCCCGCTCCATCTCGTCGGCGCCGCGCACCAGCCGCTGGATCGGGGCGGTGATGCGCTGCGCGACCGCCATGCCCCCGAGGATCGCGACGATCACCGCCAGCATGCCGAGCTGGATCAGCAGGTTGCGCATGACGGTCAGGTAGCCCGTCTCGGCTTCCAGGGAACGCTGCATGACGTAAAACTGCGGCGCCGAGGGACTCGAATCCGGGATCGGTCGCACCAGCGTGAGGTAGGTCTGGGCCGCCGTCTTCACCTCGAGCAACCCGCTCTCGGCGAGCGAATCCCCGCGCGGCCGGCTCTTGAGCGCGAGCAGCAGGGCATCCCGGTCCGGGTCCTCCAGCGTGCTGCCGACGCTCTTGCGGCCGGAGACGAACGTCACCTCGCTGCGGGTGAGATTGCGCAGGCGGCGCGCCAGCGGAGGCCCGATCCGCGCGCCAAGGAGCAGCACGCCGATCACGCGGCCGTGCGCGAACACCGGCGTCACCGTCACCTGGTAGTCGGCCTGGCGCTCGACCAGGATCCCCGAGGCGGCCCGGCCCTCGATGGCGGCACGGATCAGCGGCTCCCGGCTGGGGCGCGTCGAGCTTCCCCGCCCGACCGTGGCGAGCAGCCGACCCCGCCCGTCGACCACTTCGAACAGGTCCGCCTTGGTGATGTTGTTGAAGTCGCGCGCGACGCCCTGGACGGTCGAGCGGGACTGCGGATCGGTGTGAAGCCCCGGCAGGGTGAGGATCGAGAAGAACCGCGGGTCGCGCGCGATCACCTGGCCCGCCGTGCCGAGCGCCTTCGAACGGGCCTCCAGGGTGCTCTCGAACACCATCGAGGCGCGTCGCAGATCCTCGTGGATGCTGGAGTGGACCTCGCGCGAGACGTTGTGGTGCACGGTCCACACCGTGGCGATGGCGAGCAGCACCGGCGGCAGCACGGTGAGGAGCAGGATCTTCGGGCGGAGACCGATGCGCACGATCAAAAGCTCAGGTCGAGGGTAACGGCTCCACGGCCGGTCACCTGGACCGATCGTCGGGTCGCGCCGAAGCGGGGATGCCATACATGGACGACGTAGACCCCGGGCGGCAGGGCGGGCAGGAGGTACTCGCCGGATGCTCTGGCGCGGGTGAAGTACCAATTGGGGCAGACGACGACGAACCCGGCCGCGGCGGGATGGAGCTCGCAGAACAGGTTGATGACCCCGGGGCTCTCGAAACGGGTCTCCCGCTTACTGCCGGGCGCCAGGTTGCCGAGCTCGAAACGACCGGCCGGGGAAACGCTGAACACGCTATGATAGACACTGTCGCGGTTGCGGAATCGGACCTTGGATCCGGCCACCACCGGCAGCACGCGCGGGGTGAACCGGTCGCCCTCGAGCACGATGTCCTTGCGACCCGCACGGCCGCCCAACTTCCTCACATCCGCACCCGGAGCCACGGTCACGTAGACCACCACGTCCTGGTGCTCGAGCTTCTCCCGGACCTTCGTGCCATCCGCGTTCGTGGCCTGGGTGGTGGGTGGCAGGCGCAGGCGGCCCCGGATCACCGTACCGGCAAGGCACGGCAGGACATCCGCCAGTGCGAACCCGGACGCGAGGGCGGCGGCGAGCGCCAATGACGTCGCGCCACCAAGGCCGGAGCGGGCACGCCGGGAAGGTGTTCGTACCGCGGAGAAGTGGTTCATCCATAAGGATTTCGGCCCGCTCGGGGGTGCTCTTGAGCGGCCAGTTGGCGGCGCCTCAAGGACCTCCCTCCCGCAAAAGCGTAAGTCCTTATGCCACAGAGGACTTCAACTCACCGCGCACGCCCGGCCATGAGCTCTCGCACCGCCCGCGCCAGATCGCTCTGCGGCGCCTCGTTGAGCAGCCGCGCCCAGGTGGCCCGCGCCTCATCGCGCCGGCCCAGACGCCACAACAGCAATCCCAGGTTGTAGCGCGCGTCCACGTCGCCAGGCGCCACCTCGGTGGCACGGGTTAACGAGACCAGCGCGGCGGTCGAATCGCCCAGATGTGTTTGGAGGGCGCCGAGATTGATGAGCACGTCCGGGTGGTCCGGCGCCTCCTCGCGGGCGGCGAGCAACTCTCCCAGCGCTTCGTGGAAGAGGCGGCGACGGATGAGATCCCCCACGCGCATGAGGCGCTCGGCGAACGTGGCGGATGGCGAAGTCTGCGCCGCGCCCACGAACGTGGCGTAGTCCGCGACCGTGAGGTGCCCGTCGATGCGATAGGCGGCGATGGTGCTGCTCGTATCCGCAGGATCGAGCCACGGCTTGAATAGAACCTCGCGCACGCCCGGCAGCATCAGTCGCACCGCCTCGCCGCCGGCGAGCGCCCCGCGCACGTTCTCGTCCCACCAGGGATCGCGCGTGTAATCGGTGGCCTCCGTCGTGCTCGTCCCCTGCCACGCCGCGTCGACCGGCTGCTGCCCGAGCATCACGACCCGCGGCCCCAGCCGCTCGCGCGCCGCGGCGAGATCGCCGACGGCGTTGTGGGCGATGAGCGCCCGCCGCAGCACGAAGTCGGTCGGCAATGGCGCGAGCTTGAGCCGCGAGCCCGAGCGCGCCTCGACCGCCGCGACCTGCGCCACGACCAGCGCCGCGAGCGCCCAGCCCGCCCAGAGCGGGACGCCTCTGAGCCGGCCGGTTAGCCGGCCGGGGAGCGGGACGGTTAGCCGGCCGGGGGGCGGGCCGGGGGGCCGGGCCCCGACCAGGAACGCGGCCGATGCGACGAGCCCGGGCAGGGCGCAGCAGACGTAGTAGAGATAGAACTGGCGCTCGAGCATCACGACCGGAGCGATCAGCCCGACGAACCACAGCAACCCCAGCCACGCCGCAGGCGAGCGACGGACGACCAGCGCGAGCAGCCACGCGGCCAGGCTCCCCCACCCCACGGCCTGCACCCAGGGCAGGCGCGCCCACGCGAGGTCGGACGGCTCGGCATGGGCCGCGCCAGCCATGGTCGCCGCAGCAGCGAATGCCGGCAGGTTGAGCAGCGCGGCCGAGACCTTGAGCGCATAGGGCTCGCCGGCTCCGGTCTGCCACGCCCCCGACGCCGGCAGGGCGAAGAGCGCCGCCAGCGCGATGACGAGACCCGCGCGCGCCCATCCGGCGCGTCCGCCCTGCCGTAGGTGGAGCACGATCATCACCGGGGCCGCGCCCACCGCGATCTCCTTGCTCGCGAGCGCGAGGGCGTAGGCGGTCACCGCGAGCCATGCGCGCGCCGGGCTCCGGGCTCCGTCCGCCAGCAGCCACACCGCCAACGCAAGGAACGCGAGGCACATGAGATCGGCGACCCCCGAGATCCAGTGGAGCGCGTCGAACAGGGCGGGGCTGGTGAGGAACACCGCCGCGGCTGACGCAGCGACACCCGGCGCGAGGCCACGGGCGAGCACCCGGTAGAGGAGCAGCCCGGTGCCGATGTGGAGCGCGAGGCTGAACGCGTGATAGGCCGCCGGCTGCGTGCCGAACAGGGCGTTGAAGGCCCGGAAATAGAGCGACATGCTGAGCACGCGCGGGGCGGTGAGCGCGACCGGCGCGCCGTCTGTCGCGCGCAGCAGCCAGATGAAATCATCCTGGGCGAACCACGTGGTGAAGATGCGCAGCCACGCGAGCGCCCCGACCAGCGCCAGCAGGAGCGCCCAGGACACGCGAGGCGAGGAGCCCGCCACGGCTGCCGTGGGAGCCCCGCGCCTCGCCTCCACTATGTTGCCCCGCGCCACCCGCTACTTCAGCTCCGCCGTGGTGCCTTCGACCGGCGCATAGGGCTCGGCCCGGCCGCCGAGGTGCTTCGCCAGGAACTGCTCGGCGCGGCCATAGAAGTCGAGCCGGTTCTGGGGCCGCGCGAACCCGTGCCCCTCGTCCGCGTAGACGACATACTCGACCGGCAGGTTACGGGCACGCAGCGCCGCCGCGATCTGGTCGGACTCGCGCACGTTGACGCGCGGATCATTCTTCCCCTGCCCGATGAGCAGGGGCGCCCGGATCTTCTCGGCGTGGAAGAGCGGCGAGACCTTGCGATTGAAGACCGAATCGGTCTCGACGTCGCCCATCCGCAGCAGCATCTCCTTGCGCCCGACCGCCCAGTAGGGCGGGATCGCGCCCAGCAGGGTCTTCAAGTTCGAGGGCCCGACGATGTCCACGCCGCAGGCGTACAGGTCGGGGGTGAACGCCAGGCCGGCGAGCGTGGCATAGCCGCCGTAGGAGCCGCCGAAGATGGCCACGCGCTTGGGATCGGCGTAGCCCTTGGCGATCGCCCAGCGCACGGCGTCGGTGAGGTCGTCCTGCATGGTGTGACCCCACTGGAGGTTCCCGGCGTTCAGGAACGCCTTGCCGAACCCGGTCGAGGCGCGGAAGTTGACCTGAAGCACCGCGTACCCGCGGTTGGCGAGCCACTGCACGCTGCCGCTGTAGCCCCACCCGTCACGGCCCCACGGGCCGCCGTGGACCATCAGCACCATCGGCAGATTCTTCGCCGCCACGCCGGAAGGGAGGGTCAGGTAGCTGGGCAGCTTCAGCCCGTCGCGGGCGGGGATGACCACCGGTTCCATCGTCGCCAGGGTTGCTTTCTCGAGCGCCGGCTGGCTCGTCATCAGCACGGACGCCGTCCGGCTCTTGCGGTCGTAGGTGTACCAGGTGGTGGGCGCCCGATCGACCGTGTACGCCACGACCCACACGGCGTCGGCGCGGTCACGGCTGACCACGGCGAAATCGCCGTCGCGGACCTGCTTGAGCGCTGCGACGTCGGGGGTGATGGCCGGGTCGAGCACCTTCCACTCGTTGCGAAGGTAGTTGAACGCGACCGCCTGCACCTGGCGCGAGTCGGGATGGACGATCACGCCGCCCACGTCACAGCGCGGGTCGCTCGCCAGCGTCTCCAGCTCTTTGCCGGTCGCCAAGTCCATGCGCACCAGCCGCGTCACGTCGGAGCCGAGCGAGCTGATGACGTTGGCCGACTTGCCGTCGGCGGCGAACGACACGAAGCTGCCGTTCTCGCCGAACGGGAACGTCACCAGATCCCGCCACGGGGCGGTCGCGCTCTCCCGCACCCGCAGGGTGCTGCTGCCGTCCTTCTCGCTGGATGCCACCGCCGCGCGGATCACGAAGTCGGTATCCGTGAACCACGCGCCGACGTCGCCGGGGTTTTGCGTGTCGAGCCTCGACTCGCCGGTGACCAGGTTGATGCGGTGCATGTCGAACACCTTCTTGTCGCGCAAGTTGAGCCCGACCAGCATCTCATCGGGATGGTGCTTGTCGAGCTGTACGCCCTGCGCGCGTACACCCTCGTGCGGCGTCAGATCTTTCCCGGTTCCGCCCGTGACGTCCACCGAGTAGACGTGAAAGTTCTCGTTGCCACCCACGTCCTGCTGGTAGAGGAGATGTCGGCTGTCGTGCGCCCAGAACGCCGTCCGGATGCCACGGTGCTTGTCGTCGGTGACCATGCGGTCGTCATTCCTGCCGACGGTGCGCACCCACACGTTGAGCACGTCGGTCTCCGAGGGCGCCAGGTAGGCGATCCTGGTGCCGTCGGGCGAGAGACGCGGCTGGCTCTTGACGGGGTTGCCGAGGAAGATCTCGCGTTTGATGAGCTCGGGCAGCGCGGCGCGGACCTGCGCGGGCGCGATCGCGATGAGCGAGGCGACCAGCACAAGGGCGGAGCGGGTCCAGCGGTGGGCGGTCTTCATGTGATCCCTCATGTGATCCCTCATGTGATCCCTTTGGGGAGACGGACGATCGGCCCCGGATAGTGCCGAACCCAGGGCGACGTTGCATCAGAAAAGCGTGGCCTGGTCGAGCTTGCCCTGCCGGCGCGCCCGCCGTTCGAGCGCATGGTACCCCCACACCGAGAGACACGAGAGGGCGACGGTCGAGACCGCGAGCGCCCCGAGCAGCTGGAGATCGGAGAACCCCGCGAGGGTGGCGCTCGCGCCCCGGCCCAGCATGAAGCGCCGCAACGCCTCGTACCACCAGGTGAAGGGCAGGGCGAGCGCCAGGGCTTGCAATGCCCGGGGCAGCAGGTCGATCGGGAAGATCACTCCGCACAACAGATAGAGACCCGCGGCGACCCCCTCGTTGACGCTGATCGCCGCGCGCGGCAGCACCAGCGCCCAGCCCGCGACCAGGAATCCGAAGTAGACGACCGCGATGAGTCCGATCCCGATCGACAGCAGGAGCGGCGCCCACCGCACCGCGCCCCAGTCCCAGCGCAGCCCCATCACCACCCACCCCATCGCGAGGATCAGGATCATGCTCAGCGTCGCCTGGGCGAACTTCACGGTCGAGCGCCCCCACAGGTAGGTGAAGATGCCGACCGGCGAGGCGTAGATGTACTTGAGCGTCTCGTACTCCTCGCGCTCCTCCACAACCACCCACCCCATGCCGACCAGGATGCGGGTGACGTACTCGTGGAAGGCGTTGGCCACGTAGAAGCCCAGGAACGCGTGCGCCCCAGTCGCGACGCCGGCGACCGCGCCGTACATGACCGCGAGGATCGCTGCGGTCGCGAGCGGGCGCAGCACCGAGTAGATGACGAACGTGAACGGGTCCGCCCAGTTGGCCTCGATCTGCCAGCCCAGCCAGGCGGCGGTCTTGAAGCGCGTGATGAGCCCCTCGACGGTCCGGCCGGGGCCCGGGGGCCCCTCGACGAGTGGGGCTGGAGCGCCAGCGACGGGGCCCCGCGAGGAGAGAGGCTCCCGGGCCCCGGCCGGACCAGGCACGACGCTCATTGCCACCTCTGAGTGAGACGCCCTTCGCGCTTGGAGAGGCTTTCGAGGAACTCGAGGGCGGCGCGCGCGAGGATGAAGAAGACGACCGCGAGCCCGGCGAGAATCGCGACCTCGATCGCGATCGGCAGCAGTCCATGCGCCGCGGGGCCGAGCACCACCTGCCGCATGGCGTCGACACCGAGGCCCAAGGGCACCAGACCGGCCGCCACCGCGCCCAGCGGCCCGAGCGCGCGGATCGGAAAGTAAAGCCCCGAGAGGAAGAAGACCGGCTCCTGGAGCGCGTTGCACACGTGCCAGGCCTCGCGCCCGTAGAGCAGGAAGAGCGAGGCGAGAGCCATGCCGAGCGCGTAGAGCGCCGCCATGGTGACCATGAACACCAGCAGAAGCTGCAGCGCGTCAAACGCCGGCACGCGCACGCCCAGCAGCCCGAAGCCCACGGCGATGCTGAACACCCCGCGGATGGTGGTCATGAGAACGCCACCCACTGCCATGCCGGTGAGGATCGCCAGCCGCGAGCACGGGGCCACGAAGTAGAGCTGGAGCTGCCCGCTCTGCTTCTCCCAGTAGAGCTGGGCGCCCATCCCCCACAGCACGTTGATCCAGTAGGTGGACATGATGCCGCCCAGGACCGCCAGCGTCTCGAACGCGGTAGGCGCCCCGAGTGCGCGGTAGAGCAGCACGAACGACGCCATGCTGAGCGCCGGGAACACGGCGTCGCTCATGATCCAGGCCGGCTCGCGCAGCGAGCCGACGATCCGCACATACATGCGCGCCCATGCGGCGCGGAGGTTGAGGGCGAGGGCGCCGGGAGCGGGGATCTGATCGAACGCGGAATGCATGGGTGTGCCCTGCGCTCAGCGGCCGGTCGGGAGATCGGCCGAATCGGCGCCGGAAGGACCGGTCGCGCCGGTCTCGTCCAGCCCGCGCCCGACCACGGCGATGAAGACGTCCTCGAGCGTGGTCTCGCGCGTGGCGACGCCCTCCACCCGGATCCCGAGGCCCTCGAGATCGCGCAGCACGTCCACCAGCGCCCGCTCGGGCGGGAGCCGGAACTTGAGCGTGCGGGTGCCGCGCTCGGGGTGCGGGGCGCCCCAGGCGGCCGCGACTCCCGGAATCGAAGGCGCGGCCGCCCCGCTCCCGTCGGTCCCGCTTACCTCCAGCTCCACGTGCTGGCCGCCCTGCACCTGGCGGCGCAGCGCGGCCGGGCTGTCGCAGGCCAGCACCCGGCCCCGATCGATGATGGCGAGCCGGTCGCACAGCTCTTCGGCCTCGGCCATGTAGTGGGTGGTGAGCAGCACGGTGCGCCCCGGGCGTTCCCGCATCCACCGCGCCACGTAGGCGCGCAGCGCCCGCGCGGCGTTCACGTCCATGCCGAGCGTGGGCTCGTCCATGAACATGACCTCCGGGTCGCTCACGAATCCGCGCGCGAAGTTCATGCGCTGGCGCTGGCCGGTCGAGAGCCGGTTGATCTGCGTGTGCGCCTGCTCGACCAGGCCCACCACGGCGATGAGCTCGTCCACGCGCGGCCACGCGATCGCGCCCGGCACACCGTAGAACTGCGAGAACATCCACAGGCATTCGCGCACCGACAGGATGCCGTAGCCGCTGGACTCACCGCCCGAGATGAGCCCGATGCGCTGGCGCACCTCCCCGGCCTCGGCCACCACGTCGTGCCCGGCGACCCGGGCGGTCCCGCTGGTGGGGAAGAGCAGCGTGGTCAGGATCTTGATGAAGGTGGTCTTACCGGCGCCGTTCGGGCCCAGCAGGCCGAAGATCTCGCCGCGCTCGATACGCACGTCGACGCCCGCGAGCGCTTCGACCGGGCCGCTGCCGCGGTTGCGAGGGGCGGCGAAGGCGCGGCGCAGGGCCGAGGTCTCGACCGCGGGGGCAAGGGAGGGATCGGGCGTGGACATGCGGGAACGGCAGGCTAGGTGGGGGGGCGAGTGGCTGTCAACGTCTCGCCGCGGGGCCGCGCGGTGGTCGCTCCGCACTGGCCGGGCCCGCCTCCCGCGCCGGGCGGATTCCCATTGCCCCGGCGCCCGCCACGGTGTTGACTTGTCGCGCCCGTATCACCTCGGTCAGTCCGCAAGGAACCCCAGCACGTTGGGAGGCATGATGCGCATCCCCCGCCCCAGGCGCCTGCACGCCCGCTTCGCCCTGCTCGCGGCGATCGCCGTGCTCCACGGCGCCACCGCCGATGCGGCCTCGAACAACCGGCTCGACCGCGACGTTCTGCCGATCTTCGAGTCGGTCAAGCTCAAGCTCGACCCCTCGCGACCCGACTACTCGGGCGCGGTCCACATCGATCTCAAGGTGGTGACCCCGACCGAATCGTTTCGTCTCTACGCGAAGAACATGGATGTGATCTCGGTGAGGCTGGCGGGGGCCGCCGGTGCGGTCACGGTGACGCACGAGGCGGGCGAATCCGGCCTGCTGACCGTGCGGGCCGAAGCACCGATCGCGGCCGGCGACTACGGCCTCGACATCGATTTCATGAACGATTTCGACAGGCGGGCGAACAGCCTCTACCGCCTGAAGTCGGGCGAGGACTGGTACTGCTACACCCAGTTCGAGGCGGTGGCGGCGCGCGAGGCGTTCCCGTGCTGGGACGAGCCCGAGTTCAAGATCCCGTTCCAGGTGACGCTGACGGTGCCCGAAAAGTCCAGCGCGGTGTCGAACACCCCGATCGAGAAGGAAACGACCATCGGCGGCCAGCGAACGGTCATTTTCAAGCGCACGCCGGCGCTGTCAACCTACCTGGTGGCGATCGCTGCCGGGCCGTTCGAGTACGTGCCGATCCGCGGGATGTCGGTGCCGGGGCGCGTCGTCACGGTGAAGGGCGCTTCGGCGCTGGCCGGCGAGGCGGCGCGCATCACGCCCCCCCTGCTCGCGGCGCTCGAAAAGTACTTCGGTCGCCCCTACCCGTACGAGAAGCTCGACCTGCTCGCGCTGCCCGAGTTCGCGGCCGGGGCGATGGAGAACGCCGGCGCCATCACCTACCGCGACGAGATCCTGCTGGTCGACCCCGCTACCGCCGGGGTTCGTCAGCGGCAGCGGCTGGCCTCGATCACCGCCCACGAGCTGGCCCATATGTGGTTCGGCGACCTGGTGACGATGGCGTGGTGGGACGACCTCTGGCTCAACGAATCGTTCGCCTCGTGGATGGGCGACAAGATCACGCACCAGGTGTTCCCCCAGTACAACACGGAGGTCCAGGAGCTGAGCGGCACCCAGGGGGCGATGAACACCGACGCGCGCCTGACGACTCGCGCGATCCGCCAGTCGGTGGACGCCTTCGCGAGCATCGACCGGCTGTTCGACGAACTGTCCTACCAGAAGGGACAGGCGGTGCTCGGGATGCTCGAGAGCTGGATCGGTCCCGATGTGTTCCGCCGCGGCGTCATCGCCTACCTGAAGGAGCACGAGTGGAAGAACGCCACCGCCGCCGACCTGTGGCGGGCGCTCTCCGCCGCCTCAGGAACCGACATCACACCGGTCACGCTGTCGTTCCTCGAGCAGGGTGGCGTGCCATTGGTGAGCGCCGAGGTACAGCCCGAGGGCACCGTGCGGCTGCGACAGCAACGGTTCCTCAACTACGGCGTCCATGCAGCTCCGACGTCTTGGAAGATCCCGGTCACGCTTCGCTACTCCGACGGTCACCAGATCCACACCCAGAGCATGCTGCTGGGTGATGCGGAACAGACCGTAAAGCTCGAGAAGACCTCCTCGCCGGCCTGGGTCCATCCCAACGCCGGAGAGCGCGGCTACTACCGGTGGCTCGCTCCCGCAGCGGCGCTCCAGGCGCTCGCCGGGAGCGGGCCCGAGGTGCTGGATCCACGCGAGCGGGTGGGATTCCTCAACAACCTCTCGGCGCTGCTCGATGCCGGGCTGCTGGGCGGAGACGACTACCTGCGCACGCTGGAGCGATTCAGCGACGATCCGGCGCCCGAGGTGGTGTCGTCCCTGATCGCCGGCCTCGACAAGGTTCACGGCACCTTCGTCTCGCCCGGGATGCGCGCGTCATTCGCCATCACGGTGCGCAAGATGCTACGGCCTTCCCTCAAGCGCTTCGGGATCACGAAGACCCGTGGCGAGCCGGAGGCGGTCTCGCTCATGCGACCGGGCCTGTTCGCGGCGCTCGGGGTCTACGCCTACGAGCGCGAGATCATGGACTGGGCCCGGCTGGCCGCGCGGCGGTACCTCGCCCACCCGGATTCGGTCGACGCGTCGGTCGTGGGCGCCGCGCTCAACCTGGCGGCACGCGACGGCGACACGCCACTGTACGAGGCGTACCGGCTCCGGCTCGAATCCACCAGGATCCCCTCCGAGCGCGCGCGCTTTCTCGCCGCGCTTGGGCACTTCCGCAACGGGGCACTGCTGGAGAGGGCCCTCGACTACGCGCTGACCGGACCGCTCCGGCCGCAGGAGATCTTCACCATCCCCTACAACGTGTCCGAGAACGACGAGATGAAGGAGCGGGTGTGGCGCTGGTTCAGGGCCGGCTACAAGGTCATCGTGGGTCGGATCCCGCCCTTCTACGTGCCGAACCTGCCGAATTTCGCGCGGGGCTGCGACACCCTGCGCATCGAGGAGGCGCGCGAGTTCTTCAGCCACCCTGGGACCAATTTCCCCGGCATCCAGGAGGAACTGGCCAAGGTGATCGAGCGGAGCACCGACTGCGCCGGACTGCGCGAGCGGCAGACACCCGCGGTGGCGAGGTACCTGATGCAATCCGCCCAGACGCGGGGGGCGCCCGCCCGCGCCCCGGGCCCCTGAGTCGTGCCGCGGAGATTCGGGGTGGCAGGGAGTGTGCAGGGATGCGGCCGGCATGGAACCCACGACCGCCCCCCACGCACCGCCGTTCTGCCCCAATCCCGCTTGTCCCTTCCACACTTGCGACCCCTCGCACTGGCGCTTTCACCGCGACGGGGTGCACTACCGTCGCTGTCCACCGCGGGTGGTCCAACGTTACCGCTGTTTACACTGCCGGCGCTCCTTTAGCGCGCAGACCTTCCGGACCAGCTACTGGCTGCGCCGCCCCGACCTGCTGCGCCCCCTGTTTCTGCGCCTGGTCGCCTGCTCGGGATTCCGCCAGATCGCGCGCGAGTTTGACGTCGCGCCCTCGACCATCGCCCGGCTCGCTGCCCGCCTCGGCCGCCACTGCCTGCTGTTCCATGAGCGGCACCGCCCGCACGGGCCGCTTACCGAGCCCCTCGTGCTCGACGGCTTCATCAGCTTCGAGTACAGCCAGTACCACCCCACAGCGTTCCACCTGCTGGCCGGCCAGGACTCGCACTTCTTCTACGGCTTCACCGATTCCGAGCTGCGGCGCAGCGGCACGCTGACCGGGCGCCAGCGGTGGCGCCGCCAGCAGCTCGAGGCCCGGCTCGGGCGGCCCGATCCGCGCTCGGTCGAGCACGAGGTCGCCACCCTGCTGGGGATCGTGGCGCCGGTCCCCCAGCCCCTCACCTTGCGCAGCGACCTGCACGCCGACTACCCGCGGGCGCTGCGCCGGCTGCCACACCTGAGCGTGACCCACACCCTGACCTCGTCGCGCGCCGCACGCACGCCGCACAATCCGCTGTTCGCCGTCAACCTGCTCGACCTGTTGATCCGCCACAGCGGGGCCAACCACAAGCGCGAGACGATCGCGTTCTCCAAGCGCCGACAGAGCGCAGCCGAACGGATGGCGGTGCTGCTGGTGTGGCGCAACTATCTCAAATGGTTCTCGGAGCGCCGGCATGCTGACACCCCCGCGATGCGGCTGGGCGCGGCGCAGCGCCGCTGGACGGTAGGAGAGGTGCTGGCCGCGCGGCTGTTCCCCTCGCGGATCCGGCTACCCGAGCGCTGGGCGCTGTACTACGAACGCCGGGTCGTGACCCGGGCGATCCCGGGCGGTACCGTGCACCGTCTGATCTACGCCGCGTGAGTATGGACTGAAGGACCCCACCCCCGCGCACCAGCACCCACCCCGAATCTCCGCGGCACGACTTAGGCCGCGCGCGCCTGGGGTTCGGTGTCATTGTCCGCCCGCGCAGGCCCGGCATCGAGGGTCTCGCGCACCTTGCGGGCAAACTCCCCCATGGCGAACGGCTTCTGCAGAAAAGTCGAGGTGGCTTCCGAAGCGCCCTGGCGCACCAAGGCATCATCGGTGTACCCGGACATAAAGAGCACCGGCAGGCCGGGACACTCGGCCAGCAGCCGCTGGGCCAGCTCGCGACCGCCCATCCGGGGCATCACCATGTCGGTGATGAGCAGGTGCAGGGGCCCGCTGTGCGCGCGGGCCGCCGCCAGCGCCTCGACCCCGTTCGGCGCCTCGATCACCCGGTACCCGTGGCCCTCGAGCGCTTCCCGCGCCACCGCGCGCACCGCCGGCTCGTCCTCGGCCAGCAGCACGGTCTCGGTCCCGCAGACCGAGATCGGCGCGGCGGCCTCCGCCTCCGGAGCCCCCGCCTTCTCCTCGAGCCGTGGCAGGAAGACGGTGAAGATTGTGCCCATCCCGGGCGTGCTCTCGAGCTCGATCGAACCGCCGCTCTGCTCGACGATGCCGTACACGGTCGAGAGCCCGAGCCCGGTCCCCTTGCCCTGCTCCTTGGTGGTGAAGAACGGCTCGAAGATGCGGGCAGCGGTGACCGCGTCCATCCCGCAGCCGGTGTCCCTCACCGCGACCGTCACGCAGGGACCCGACCGCGGCGCTCCCTCGCCCGCCCGACCGTCCGGGTCGGCGGAGCCCACCTCGACGGTCAGCACCCCGCCATCCGCCATCGCGTCCCGCGCATTCACCGCGAGGTTCATGATGACCTGCTCGAGCTGGCCGCGGTCGGCGCGGATCTGAACCGGCCGATCCCCGAGCACGATGACCAGCTCGATGTGCTCGCCGATCAGCCGCCGCAGCATTTCCTCCATCTCGGCGACCACGAGGTGGATATCGAGCACCCGCGGTGTCAGCACTTCCTTGCGGCTGAAGGCAAGTAGCTGCCGCGTCAAGAGCGCGCCGCGCGTGGCCGCCTTCTGGATGGCTTCGGCGTGTCGGTGGTGCGGATGGTTCGCATCCAATCGGCGCAACAGCAGCTCGCCGTGACCCATGATGGCGGCGAGCAGGTTGTTGAAGTCGTGGGCGACACCCCCCGCGAGCCGGCCGATCGCCTCCATCTTCTGCGCCTGGCGCAGCTGGTCTTCGAGCCGCCGCCGCTGGGAGATGTCGTTCGAGACGCCGATGATGCCGTCCGGCCGGCCGTCGGGGCCGACCGTGGGCCGGTACCAGGTCTCGAAGCTGATCTCCCCGACGTCGACCTGGTCCATGAACTCCTCTCCCGCCAGGGCGCGCCGGATGTTGTCGAGGATCCGCGGGTGATCCGCGTAGAGCTCGAACGCCGAGCAGCCCACCACCTGTCCCGGGGCGAGACCCAAGCTCGCCAGGCCCTGCCCCTCGGAGAGCGTGAAGACGCCGTCCCCGTCGATCGCGAACAGGACCACCGGCGCGTTCGCCACCACCGAGCGCAGCCGCTCCTCGGCGTCGTGCAGCGCCTCCTCGACCCGCCGGCTCTCGGTGACATCCTGGATCTCGAGCATCTCGACCTCCTGGCCGTCGAGGTCGTAGCGGGTGCCGGTGACGTTCGCCAGCAGCTCGGCGCCGTTCCGGGTGCGGATCCGACACTCGAAGGGCGCCAGGTTCCCTTCCGAGAAACCGGCGCGGTAGTGCTCGGCGAGCCGCGGCCACTCTTCGGCGAGATGAAGCTCCTCGAGGGCGCGTCCGCACAGCTCCTCGGCGGTATGGCCGGTCATCCGGCTCGCCATCGGGTTCGCCATCATGACGCGCCGGGTCTCGGGGTCCACCATGATGATCGCCTTGGCGCTGCGCTCGAACAGCAGGCGGTAGCGGGACTCCGACCGGCGCAGGACCTCGAGATCGCTCAGGTCCTGCACCATGACCAACACCTCATGTGGCAGCCCGTCGGGCCCCTTGATGGGAAACGCACTGAGGTAGAGGGTGCGTGATCCGGCGTGGTTGACGCGCCGAAACTCGTGATGGACGACCTCGTTCCCGGCCACCGCGCGGGCGACCGGGCAGTCACCGCACTCGGATGGCGTGCCGGGCGCCGAGAACCGCGAGCAGACGGCGCCGCATCCCTGATTGATCCAGCTCGCTGCCGCCGGCGCGGCAGGCGCATGCGAGGCGAGCAGGACGTTGGTCCAGAGGATGAGCCCCGCGCGATCGGTGACGAACACCTCGGCGTCGGAGCGATGGACGATGGCCGCGAACTTCTGGCGCTCGCGCTCGAGCACCCGGACCTGCTTGTCCAGGGTCTTGAACCAGCGCTCGTACTCTCGCCGCATCGCCCGGGACCGCGCGGCCTCGTGATGGGCCGCGGCGAGACATGCCAGCACCCCCGCCATGCGTGGGATCTGCGGCAGCGCGGCGGTCAGGCGGGCGGCGTCGCCACCCGAGAGACATAGCGAGCCGATGGCGCACCCGGCGGCGATCAGCGGGATGACCCGAGGCTGCTCCTCCCCCGACTCCTGCCCGCCGGACGGCCACGGACGGATCCCGCGCGCCACCTCCACGGCCGCGAGGAACGACGGCCGATGACGCTCGCGCACCGTTGGGTTATCCGGAAGCCACACTTCGAGCGCGGCGTCGCCACCCTCGACGGGAAGGATCGCCGCGAGCTTTGCCCCGCTCAGTTCGGCGATGGCCCGCAGGCCACGCGCGAGCGCCTCGTCGAGCGAGTCCCCGCCGAGGACGTCGTCGAGGAGATACCCGATCGCATCGACCGACGGTGGCGCCGAACGCGCCGCGTCCATCCCGTGCGCGCCCTCAGCGTCCGGGGTCGGAGTCACGGGCCTGGTAGCGGTGGGCGAGCCACTCGGCCACGTGCTGAACGCTCGCGACAGCCGCGTCGTCGAACGCCCCCACCTGGTGGCTGTCGATGTCGATCTGCGCGTGGATCCGGTCGCCGGACCGGATGAGGATCACCAGCTCGGAGCGCGTATCGGTGCGGCACGCGAGATAGTTCGAGATCGTGCGCACGTCAGGGATGTTGAGGTTGCGCTTCTCGGCCACCGCGGTCCCGCACACGCCGGTGCCGACGCCGATGAACACGTGATCGGTCGGGGAACCCACGAAGGGCCCGAGCCGCAACACGTCGTCCGGGTAGAGCTCGTAGATCCCGGTCCAGTCGAAACGTGTGTCGAGCTGATGCACACCCTTGACGGCGGCCTCGAGGACCGATTCGAACGACGCGCCCCCGGCGACCAGGGCGTCGAGCCTCGACATCAGCATGTCGACCTGCATGGGCAACCTCGCGGAGTCCAGGCGGATGGCGGCGGTCGTTCCCCCGCCGGCGCCGGTCACGAGGCGGATCGGGCTTCGACCCGCGCTAGTTCTGTCGGAGAGTTATCGGGCCGGCGGCGAGGCGGCTTTAGGCAGGTCGGGCTCCCAGGGCGGCGGCGGGGGGCGCGGTCGGTCGGCGAGCCACCACCACCACCCGATCCCCCCGCACGTTTAAGAGCGTGGTCAGCGGCAGGTTGACCGCATCGATGGCGGCCATCACGCCCCGCTCCAGCGCCGATTTGCGGCCGCGGGCGCGGCCGGGCGGGATCTTGCTCTGGCGCACTCGCACCACCGAAAGGCCCGCCGCCTCGATCAGACGCGCGAGCGGGCGGGGCGTGAACTCCCAGAGGTGATAGGGCACCTCGCGCAGCACCAGGGTGCGGCCGAGCGCCCGGTAAAGCCCGAGCGCCAGGGAGCGGGCGAGCGAGTGGGTGGTGATCGGCCCGCGCAGGTAGAACAGGCCGCCCGGCTTGAGGATCCGCGCCACCTCCTCGACCACGGCGCGGCAGTCGAGCGCGTGCTCCAGCACGTCGCCCATGTAGACGAGGTCGAAATGCGCCGCGGGGAAGCGCGCGGCGAGTAGATCGCCCTGGAAGACCTCGAGCCCCTGGGCGCGGGCGTGGACCACCGCGTCGGGCGCGATCTCGACGCCCTGCGCTTGCCAGCCGCGCTCGGCGGCGTGCTTGAGCAGCCAGCCGCTCGCGCATCCCACGTCGAGCAACCGCCCCGAGGCACCAAGCGCGGCGAAGGCCTCGAGTAGCCCCCGGGTCTCGTCGCGGAACGCCGCCTCGTCGAAGGACGAGGCGGCGGCGCGACCGCAGCGGAACTCGCTCTCGAAGTAGGCGGCGTCGTAGAACTCCGCCAACGCCTCGGGCGAAGGCTGCACGCCGAGGAAACGCATCCCGCACGCGCCGCACTCGACCAGCGGGAAACGTTGCCCGCGATGGAGGTAGGCCAGCGCCAGCGGTTGCAGCCGGCGCCCGCCACAGGCGAGGCAGCGGTCGAGCGCGACGACGGAGGCTGGGTTCGCCTCCCCTGCGGTCATGCGCGCACGGGCTCCGCGGCCGGCATGTCATCGAGCGCGCGGGCCCCTCCCGAGCAGACCTCGTCCGCCGCCAGGACCCGCCCGATCGCCGCCCCACCGAGCACATGGTCCCCGTCATAGAAGACGCAGGCCTGACCGGGCGTCACGGCGGTCTGCGGAGTCTCGAAGCGTACCTCGACCCGGCCGTCGGCGAGGGGGTGAAGCCGGGCCGGCGCCGGCCGGTGGTGATAGCGGATCTGGACGTCGGCACGCGTCCCCGGAGGCACCGGGGTGGGTCGCAGCCAGTTCGCGGGCTCGGTCACGAGCCCCGGCGCATCCAGCGCTTCGCGGGGTCCGAGCACGACGGTGCCGGACGTGGCGTCGATCGAGACCACGTAGAGGGGCGTGGCGGCGGCGATCCCGAGCCCCCTGCGCTGGCCGATGGTGTAGTGGATGATGCCGCGATGGGTGCCGAGCGGGCGCCCCTCGAGGTCCACGAACGCGCCCGGCGCAGTGCCGCGCGTCTCGCCGAGGTTCTTCACCATGAAGCCGGCATAGTCCCCGTCGGGCACGAAGCACAGATCCTGGCTCTCGGGCTTGTCCCATACCGACAGCCCGAGCCGCTCCGCGTGCGCGCGCACCGCGTGCTTCTCGAGCCCGCCGAGCGGGAAGCTGACCCGCGACAGCACCGCGTAGGGGATGGTCGCGAGCGCGTACGACTGGTCCTTGGCGGCATCGGCCGCGCGGAAGAGCCCGTAGCTGCCGTCGGGGAGCACGGCGACGCGCGCGTAGTGGCCGGTGGCGAGCGTGTCGGCCCCGATCAGCTCCATGTGGCGCACCAGGTCGCCGAACTTGAGGTGCTGATTGCAGAGCGCGCACGGGTAGGGCGTGCGCCCACTCGCGTAGGCGTCGAGGAACGGCTGCAGTACCCGGGTGCGGAACACCTCCTCCGCCTCGACCACGAAATGCGGGAACCCCATGCGGGCGGCCACCCGGCGCGCGTCGTCGATGGCGTCCAGCGTGCAGCAGGCGCGCGGTCCGACCGGCGACGTCCCGTAGCACCACAGCTTGAGCGTGACGCCGGTCAGCGTGTGACCCTGCTCGGCGAGCAGCGCGGCCGCGACCGCAGAGTCCACGCCGCCGCTCATCGCGGCCAGCACGCGGAGCCGGGTCACGCGGGCGCCCCCGGGCGGCCCCGGGGCGAGGCCGCGGGAGCGCCGGGGGCGCCGGGGGCCCGCGTCGCTCCGGTAGCGCCGGCCGCCCCGGCGGTCCCGACGACCCCGGCTGCCCCGGCTGACCCGACACGAATGGCGGCCGGCACCGCCTCGCGCAGCGCTTCGATCACCGCGTCCACCTCGGCGGCGGTGGTGGTGCGGCCCATCGAGAGTCTGACGGCGCACACCGCGACCCCGCGCGGGACGCCCATCGCGCTCAGGACCGGCGAGGGCTCGACCGCTCCGCTTGCGCACGCCGCCCCGGCCGAGACCGCGATGCCCCGCGCATCGAGCGCCATCAGCAAATGATCGCTGCGCGCCCCCGGGAGGGAGACGTTGACCGTGTTGGGGAGCCGGGACGCACCCTCGCCATGGATGACGGCGCCGGCGGCGACCTCGTGGAGCCCTGCCTCGAGCCGCAGGCGGAGCGCCGTGAGCCGGGGCGCCTCCGCCACGAGATCGCGAGCGGCCCACTCGGCCGCGGCACCCAGGCCGACGATCCCCGGCAGGTTCTCGGTGCCGCCGCGCCGGCCCCGCTCGTGGCCGCTGCCGCGGAAGAGCGGCGACAGCGGGGCGCCGCGCCGGACGATGAGGGCCCCCGCCCCCTTGGGTCCGCTCATCTTATGCGCCGAGACCACGAGGTAGTCCACCGCGAGGGAACCGAAATCCACCGCAACCTTGCCTGCCCCCTGCACCGCGTCGCAGTGGACGAGGATGCCGGCCTCGCGCGCGCGTCCCGCGACCTCTGCAACCGACTGGAGCACACCGGTCTCATTGTTGGCGAGCATTAGCGAGACCAGCACCGTGCCGGTCACGGGCGCGAACGCGCCGGGCGCGACGCACCCGTCGGGTCCGACCGGGATGTGGTCCACCGCCCAGCCCTGCTCCGCGAGCACGTCGGCGGCGCCATGCACGGCGTGGTGCTCGACCGCCGAGATGGCGATGCGCGAGCCCTGGGCCCGGCGCGCCCATGCCGCCCCCAGGATCGCCAGGTGGTCACCCTCGGTCCCGCCGCTGGTGAACACCACCTCGTCCGGATGGGCGTTGACCAACGCCGCGACCTGCTCGCGGGCGCGCTCGAGCGCCGCGCGCGCGCGCTGCCCCTCGCGGTGCAGGCTGGAGGGATTAGCATAGAGGTCCGCAAGGCAGGGCTGCATGGCTGCGGCAACCTCTGCGCGGATGGGTGTGGATGCGTTGTGGTCGAAGTAGATCAGGTTCGCCCCTCTCCCGTGAGCCCCCCCATGAGCCCAATGGGCGCCCCGGAAGGGCCCGGCGGGTGGCCGGGCCGAAGCGCTGCTACTGCACGAACTTCTGCAGCACGGTGATGCTCTCCTGCGCGCTCATCCCTTCGGGAGATCCCGGGGCCAGGTCGACGACCTTCTGCCACATGCGGATGGCGTCGCGGTAGATCCCCGCATCGGCGAACGCGACGCCCAGCGTGAAGTATGCGCAGTACGACCCCGGCGAGCGCTGGATGACGCCGCGCAGCAGATCCATGGCATCAGCGTGTTTTCCGCGGGCGTAAAGCGAGCTCGCCAGCCGGCAGGAGGCGACCGAGTCCCCCGGGGCGATCACGAGTGCATCGCGGTATAGACCCTGTGCGATCTCTCCGTGGCCGAGCGCGTCCTGGGCGGCGCCGAGATTGACCAGCAGCTTGAGGTCCTTCGGGCGCTTCTCGTAGGCCTTGCCCAGCACGGTGACCGCTTCGGCGGGACGGTCATGGTCCAGGTACATGATCCCGAGCCGGTACAGGTTTTCGACCTTGCTGGAGTCCTTCGCGACCGCCTTCTCGAGCAGGGCGAGGGAGTCCACATTGGCCGGCTTGACCGCGGTGGGGACGGCCCCGACGGTCTTCGGGTCGGGCGGAGCGGCCAGCGCGATGGCGGCGGCGGAACAGAGCATAATGAGGACGACTAACAGGTGCTTCACCGGGAACTCTCCTTGCGGGGTCTGTGGGAAGCGTCAGCGGCGAAGAAGGATAGCATGGGCTCGGGAGGGCGGCCAAACCGCGGACTGCGGCGTCGATCGTTCGCCAGGCCGGTCCGCACCGCCGACAGGGGCGCCCGCCGCGCGTCACACCTTGAGCGTCGCCGCCTGCACGATCGCCTGTTCGATGTCGGCCCAGAGGTCCTCGACGTCCTCGATCCCGGCCGAGACGCGCACCAGGCCTTCGGGGATGCCGGCCTTCGCCCGGCCTTCGGGGCCAAGCTGGATGTGCGAGGTGGCCGAGGGCATGCTCGCGAGCGACTCCACCCCGCCCAGGCTTGGGGCCTGCTTGACGAGCTGCAGGGCGTTCACCACCGCCTCGGCCGCCGCCGCGCCGCCCTGCACCTCGAACGCCACCACCGGGCCGAACCCGAACGTCATCTGCTTTGCCGCCAGCGCGTGGCCGGGGTGCGACGGCAGTCCTGGGTACATGACCTGCGCCACGCCGGGATGCTCGACCAGCCGCTGCGCCAGCTCGAGCGCGTTGGCGTTGGCGGCCGCCACCCGCAGCGGCAGCGTCTTCAAGCTGCGCTCGATCTGCCACGCCAGCGCGGGATCCGGGACCGGGCCGAACACCTTTCGCGCCTTCCAGACCGGCGCCAGCGCTGCGGCCGAGCCGACCACCGCGCCCGCCAGAAGATCACTGTGGCCGCCGATGGATTTGGTGGCGCTGTACATGACCAGGTCAGCGCCGAGCGCGAGCGGCTTCTGGCCGATCGGCGAGGCAAAGGTGTTGTCCACGGTCAGGAGCGCGCCGTGGGCGTGGGCCATCGTCGCCGCCCGCTCGATGTCCACCACGCACAGCATCGGATTGGTCGGCGACTCGATGTGGAAGATCCGGGTCTCGAGGCGGAACAGGCGCTCCCAGCCCGCCGGATCGCGCGCGTCCGCCAGGTCGAAGCTCCAGCCGAAGCGATCGGCGCCCCAGCGCAGGAGATCGTGGGTGCCGCCATAGCACTGGTGGAGGGCGATGATGTGATCCCCGGCCTTGAGATACGCGAGGAACATCCCCGCCAGCGCCGCGACGCCGGATGAGTAGAGCAGCGCCGCCTCGGCGCCCTCCAAGCCCGCCAGCCGCTGCTCGCACGCGTGCAGCGTGGGATGCCCGACCCGCTGATAATAGGCGCCCGCCGCCCCGCGCTCCTGCTCGGCGTCCATGGCGGCGAGGCTCGGGAACGAGAACGTGGCCGAGTGGACGATCGGGGTACTGACCGGGCCGGGCGAGACGGGGTGAACGCCGTGCACGGCGCGGGTGCGCACGCCGCGCGCGGGGCGGGGCCTGGGTTCGCGGTTCATGTCGCGTCGCTCCTCTCTTGAGGTCTGCGTGGTCGGAACACAGCCCTGGCGGCGCCCGCGCTCGCGGAACGGTTGGCGGCGGTGCGGCGCTCGACTACAGTCGCCGGGTATCATACCGCAGTCGCCCGAGCCGGCGGATGCCGGGGAGTCCACGGCCGCCTCATCAAGCGAAGCGAGCGCCCGATGCCCTCACCCATCATCACCTTCACCTCCGACTTCGGCCTCTCGGACTGGTTCGTGGGGGTGGTCCATGGCGTGATCCACGGCCTCTGCCCCGAGGCGCGTGTGGTGGACCTGACGCACGACATCCCGGCCGGGCACGTGGCGCGGGCGGCGTTCGTGCTCGAGGCGTCGGCGCGAGATTTCCCGGGCGGGACGGTCCATCTGGCGGTCGTGGATCCCGGCGTGGGCACCTCGCGCCGGCCACTGGCGGTCCGGGCCCGCGGGCAGTGGTTCGTCGGACCCGACAACGGGTTGCTCGAGTGGGCGCTCTGCGACCCTGCGGCCGAAGCGCATGCGGTCACCGAGTCCCGCTACTTCCGCCAGCCGCTGAGCCGCACCTTCCATGCCCGTGATGTATTCGCGCCGGTCGCGGCCCACCTCGCCCGCGGCGAGCCGATCGCGGCGTTCGGACCGCGCATCGCCGACCCGGTGCGCATCGCGCGCGCGGCCCCCCGGCGCGCCGATGGCCTGCTGGTGGGGCGGGTGATGTTCGTGGACCACTTCGGCAACGCGCTCACCAACCTGACCGAGCAGGACCTCACTGACGCGTTTCCGATGGTGCCCGAGTCGCGACTTCAGATCCTGGTGGCCGGCCGTGTGATCCTCGGGCTTGCGCGCGCGTACGGCGATGAGGCGGTGGGCACCCTGCTCGGCATCCTCGGCTCGAGCGGACGCGTCGAGATCGCGCAGGTGGGCGGCAACGCCTCCGCGCGTCTGGGCCTCGGGGAAGGCGACGAGGTGGCCGTGGGCACGACCGCCGGATAGCGAGAGGCCCCGGACCGTGTCGAATGGTCCGGGGCCTCAGGGCTACCGAACGCAGATCTAGGGCTTGCCCGTCCGCGGCTTCGCCTTCTCGGGCGCAGCCGTCTGCCGCGCGTCGGAGTTCGGCCCGGCGGTCGCGTCCGCCCCGGTCACGTCATGGGGCGCCGTGCCCGACTTGCCCTCCTCCATCATCCGCGACATCAGGCTGCTGGCCTGCGGGAACAGATCGAAGGCCGCCAAGATCTGCGGGTCGTCCTCGACCAGGATCTTGTAGCGCTCCACCCGCCCGAGGGTCGCCGAGGCGATCTCGGCGCGCAGTTGCTGGAGCATGAAGGGGCGGTCCGCCAGCCAGACCGAATCGCTCACGGCCGCCTTGCGATTCTCGATGACCTTGTGGAGCCGATCCCAGTCGGCGTCGGCGAGCGCGAAGTCCTTGCCCAGGAGCTGCGGGGTCCACTTCTGGCCCTTGTGGGTCGCGACGTAGTGCGTGGCGAACTCGAAGAACACGCGCTTCTGCAGCATGTCGATCTGCGGCCGCGTGAGGGGAGGCCCCTCCTTGAGCACCACGTCCGGGTAGATACCGCCGCCACCGTAAACGCTCCGGCCGCTCGTGGTCTTGAACTTGGGCCGCGCCGCCAGCGCCGAGTCGCTGGGCACGTCCTCGCGCAGGGCGTCCTCCGCGTACTCGTTCCGGTCGGAGAACTTGTCGTAGGGTCGCTGGATGAGACGTCCGCTCGGCGTGTAGTACTTGGCGATCGTGAGCAGCAGCTTGGAACCGTCGCCGAGCCGGAGCTGGTTCTGCACCAGGCCCTTGCCGAAGGAGTTGACCCCGGCGACCAGCCCGCGGTCGAGGTCCTGGACCGCGCCGGCCACGATCTCGGACGCCGAGGCAGTGCCGTGGTCGATGAGCACGACGATCGGCCCGTCGGCCAGCTTCTGGCGCTCGCTGCTGTAGTAGTCCGCGTTCGCGGAGGCAATGCGGCCGCGCGTATAGACCACGCGCTTGTTCTGCGGCACCAGCTCGTCGAGCACTTCGACCGCCTGCGAGAGCAGGCCGCCGAAGTTCTGGCGCAGGTCGAGCATCAGCGACTTCATGCCCTGCTGACGCAGGCTGGTGAGCGCCTTCTCGAGCTCGTCGCCGGTCGTCTGCGCGAAGCGGTTGATGCGGATGTAGCCCACGCCCGGCCGGATCATGTACGCGTAGGGGACGCTCTCGAGCGGGATCTTCGCGCGCTCGATGGAGAAGTGCAGCGGCTCGACCTCGCCCTCGCGCTCGATGGTCACCGCGACCGAGGTGCCGGCCGGCCCGCGCAGCAGCTTGAACACGTCGTCGTTGGTGAGGGTCTTGGGCAGCGGCTTGGCGTCGATCTCGACGATGCGGTCGCCGGCCTGGATGCCGAGCCGGAAGGACGGCCCGCCCTCGAGTGCCGCGATCACGACGATGGCGCCGTCCCGCAGCTCGAATTGCACCCCGACTCCCGAGTACTCGCCCTGGAAGTCCTCGTCCATCTTCTGGGCACGCTGGAGCGGCAGGTGCACCGAGTGCGGATCGAGGGTCTTGAGCATGCCGTCGATCGCGCCCTTGATGAGCTTCTCGTTGTCCGGGACCTCGACATAGTTGTTCTGCACGAGATAGAGGACCTGCGAGAACAGGTCGAGGTGGCTGCGCATGTCGTCCGTGGCGTGCAGCCCACGCGCGACACCGAAACCGAGCAGCGCGGCGAGCGACATCGCCACCAGAACGGGGCCCAGCGAGTTGCGACGAAGCAAAGCCATGATGATGAGGTCCCGGGTTGAGGTCAGACGACGGGCGCGCGGGCCTTGAGGCGGCCCAGGCGCTCTACAGCTGCTTCAAGTGTCTCGCGTCGGCGGGCAAAGTGGAAGCGAAGTCGTTGCCGGCCGGCTGCCGGATCGGAGTAAAAGCTCGAGCCCGGCACCGCGGCGACGCCGCCCTCGGCCACCAGGTGGCGGGCGAAGGTGATGTCGTCGGAGAAGCCGAAGCGAGAGATGTCGGTCATCACGTAATACGCCCCCTGGGGCTTGAAGGTCCGAAACCCCGCGGCCTCGAGCGCGGGCAAGAGGAAGTCCCGCCGCGCACGGTAGCCGTCCGCGAGCGTCCGGTAGTACTCATCTGGCAAGCCGAGGGCCGTCGCGGCGGCCTCCTGCAGGGGGGCGGGGGCTCCGACGGTCAGGAAATCGTGCACTTTGCGAATCGCCCCGGTGAGCGCCGCGCTCGCCAGGCAGTAGCCGACCCGCCAGCCGGTGACGCTGTAGGTCTTGGAGATCCCGCTGATGGTCACGGTGCGCCCGCGCATGCCCTCCAGCGCGGCCAGGGTGACGTGCTCGGCGCCGTCGTAGACCATGTGCTCGTAGATCTCGTCCGTCACCGCCACCACGTCCCACTTCCGACAGAGCGCGGCGATGTGGTCTAACTCGGCTTGGGAGAACACCTTGCCGGTCGGGTTGTTGGGGGTGTTGATGATGATCGCCTTGGTCCGGTCGCTGAACGCCCGCTCCAGCTCATCGGGGTCGTAGGTCCAGTCCGGCTCACGCAGCCGGACGAACCGGGGCACCGCGCCGCACAGGATGGCATCGGGCCCGTAGTTCTCGTAGAAGGGCTCGAAGACGATGACTTCCTCGCCCGGGTTCACCAGGGCGAGCAGGGTCGCGATCATGCACTCGGTCGAGCCGCAGCACACCGTGACCTCGGTCTCCGGGTCGTAGGAGAGGCCGGTGAAGCGTTCGGTCTTGGCCACCAGCGCATCGCGCAGGCGCTTGGCGCCCCAGGTGATCGCGTACTGGTTCACGTCGGCGCGGATCGCCCGCGCCGCTTCCTCCTTGATCGCCTCCGGAGCCGGGAAGTCGGGGAACCCCTGCGCCAGGTTGACGCCCCCGTGCTGGTTGCAGAGCCGGGTCATCTCACGGATGACCGATTCGGTGAAGAGCGTGCTGCGGTGGGACACTTGGGCGCGCATGAGTCCCGCAGTGTACCCGCTCCACCGGACCGTCCAAACCGGCGAGATGCACGGGCGTGGCATTCCGCCCGCCCGGCGCGGGGTTGAGGCTTGCGATTGCGGGTGGCTGCGGGGCACGTCGGGGGTCAACTCTGGGCGCCAGTGCGCACCGGTTGGGGCACGACCGCGGCGGCCGTGGGGCGGGCGCCCGGGGATCGGCTCCTGCGCCACGCTCGGTTGCCGCTTCGGTCCTGCGCTCGTTGACAGACCGCGGCCCCTCGGCCAACTTCCCGCCCCATGGACGCCCAGCGCGGGATCGCGCGCCGCATGGTGATCGGACTGCCGCGCGAGGGACTCTCAGCCACGTGGGAGAAGGACTTCGCCGCCTACCCGCCGGCCGGGGTGATCCTGTTCGCGCGCGACTTCGGCGATCTCGCCGACCTGAGGCGCCTGACGACGCGGCTGCGCGAGCTGGCCCGCCCGCGGCGCATCTTCATCGCGGTCGACGAAGAGGGCGGGTTCGTCTCGCAGCTCGCCGGCCACCTCGTGGTGCCGCCCAACGCCACACTGCTGGCGCGCGGCGCGGGCCCGGGCGACATCGAGTGGGCGGCCAGAGTCACGGGCGCTCGGCTGCGGGCGCTGGGGAT
>CAYONG010000103.1:0-25430 GCA_964405235.1 uncultured bacterium
AGGAGGTGGCAGATGGCAGCCAAGAAGACCAGCCGCTCGAAGAGCCGCAAGACCGTGACGCGGGCCAAGGCGACGAAGAAGAGTTCCGTCCGCACCGCACGCAAGTCTCCGAAGCCTACAGGACAGGTTCTATTTAACATCCTCTAGTCACGAGCATCGGGCCGCACTCGACGAAGCCCCGCGCGATCAGCGGGGCTTCGTCGCATCCTCAGGAACGCGCGAAGTCCTAGGGCGGTACGACGGCGGACTGCCCTCTCCCCCTCCGGACCCATGCTCCGCCGCCCCCGCGCCGGGTCGTCCGGGCGCCGCTCGTTGTATAGTCCGCTGGCTCATCGCTAGCGCCCGCCCCGACTGCCGAGGATCCAGTCGCGATGCAATTTTCCGTGGTCCTGCTGATCTTCTTTCTGTCGGGCATGGCCGGCCTGCTCTTCGAGGTCGTCTGGGTCCGCGAGTTCGGCCTTATCTTCGGGAACACCATCCACTCCGCCACGCTCGTGACCGGAGTGTTCCTGGGAGGGCTGGGCCTGGGCGGCTACCTCGCCGGCATCGTGGCCGATCGGGCCTACCGGCGAGACCGTCTAGCGGCGCTGCGCCTGTACGCCCTCTCCGAGGCCGCCATCGGCGCGCTGGGCCTGGGGGTGGCGTGGGCGCTGCCGCGGCTGGAGGTCCTGTCGGCGGCCGTCTCTTCCTACCGTACGGGACACGACGGACGGTTCGAGCTCACGGCCGCTTCCTACCTGTTTCGTTACGCAGTGGCCGTCGGCCTGCTCGCCCCGGTCACCCTCCTGATGGGAGGGACGCTGACCATGCTGATCCGTTTCCTCGTGGGCGGCGAGATCACCCGCGCCGGCTGGCGCGTAGGGCTCCTCTACGGGCTCAACACCGCCGGGGCTGCCTGCGGCTGCCTCCTGGTCGACTTCCTGTGGATCCCTCATCTGGGGATCTGGAGCACGCAGCTCCTCGCGGCCGGCCTCAATCTAACCGCCGCCGCAGGCGCCTTCGCGGTCCTGTCGCGCGCGCGGCGCTCGACACGCGGCGGTCCCGAACCAGGTCGCCAGGTGCGCAGGCCCGCCCCCGGCCCGGGATCTCCTCTCTGGGCGGTGGCATCGGCCGTCGTCCTGACAGGCTTCGCGGCCATGGGGACGGAGATCCTCTGGTTCCGGTTCCTGACGAGCGCTCTGGGGCAGTACCGGCTGGTCTTCTCGCTCCTCCTGGCCCAGATCCTCCTCGGGATCTGGCTCGGGTCGATGGCGGGGGGATATCTCTCGAAAAGGTTCGGCGGAGCGCCCCTCTGGTTCATGGGAGCGCAAATCGCCGTCGCCCTCTCAACACTTGGCTCGCTCTGGCTCTTCGATCTGGGCGCCGTGCAGCAGGCGATTCACGAGGGGTTGGGGCAGTCGCCCGATGGAATCGGCCTCCTCGCCGAGCTGCGGATCCATCTGGGCGCCATCTTTCAGGTGGTGGGTCTGCCGGCCTTCTTCATGGGCTTCTCCTACCCGCTCGCCAATGCCATCGTCCAGGACCGCGAAGGGGATGTCGGCAGGCGGGCCGGCATGCTCTACCTCGCGAACTCGTTCGGCTCGGTGACGGGGTCTGCCGTGACCGGATTCGTTCTGCTCCCGACCCTTGGAATGAAGTGGAGCCTCCTCGGGCTTCTGGCCTGCGGCTTGGGTTCTCTAATCCCCCTCGTCTTCACATGGCGAAAAGGACAGCCTTCCCTGAAGAGCCGCCGGGGCCCGGCCTGGGCCCTGACCGCCGCCCTGGCCACGGCGCTCATCATGATGATCGACTGGAGCCGCACCCCGGCGGACGAGCTGATCCTGAAGAGCTTCCGATCCATCACACGCGCCAAGGTCCACGACGCCCTCCGGCCGCCGTACCTGGTCATCGCGAGCGAGGGCCCTCTCGAATCGATCGTCGTGCTCGACGTGCCGGGGCAGGGGAGGGCGCTCTACACCAACGGCCACCCGATGTCCTCGACAGCTTCCGACGCACAGCGCTACATGCGCGCCTTCGTTCACCTGCCCCTGCTCCATCTCGAGGCGCCTGAGAACGTTCTGGTCATCTGCTTCGGTGTCGGGAACACGGTCCACGCCGCCTCGCTGCACCGCTCGCTTCGCAGGATCGAGGTGGTCGACATCTCCCGAAACGTGCTCGATCATGCGAAGTACTTCGCCGACACCAACGGGCGGGTCCTGCTCGATCCGCGCGTTGCGGTGTTCGTCAACGACGGCCGGCAGCACTTGAGAATGCAAGCGCAAGCCCGGTACGACCTGATTACGCTGGAACCGCCGCCGATCAACTTCTCCGGCGTAGCCTCCCTCTACTCCCGGGAGTTCTACGCCCTGGCCCGATCCCGGCTGCGATCCGGCGGCTTCGTGAGCCAGTGGCTTCCCGCCCCCCTGGTCCCGGCGGCGGCCGTGCGATCGATGATCCGCGCCTTCACCGACGTGTTCCCCGGATCGCTCCTGCTCCACGGCGGCAGCGGCAACTTCATCCTGATCGGCCGCCGGGAACGTGCGATCGAGCTCGACCCGGCCACCCTCGAGAGGCGGCTCGCGGCGAATCCCCAGGTGCGTGCCGACCTGGAGCGCATTCAGATGGGAGCCCCCACCGACATCTTCGGCGCGTTTGCCGCAGACGCCCGCCGACTGGAGTCCGCCGTCGCGCACAGCAGCCCTCTGACCGATGACCTTCCGGTCATCGAGTACGACCGGATCTACCGCCCACTGACCGGAATCCCGCACGACCTGTTCGACGTCGGCGGGGTGGCCACATGGTGCCCGGGCTGCTTCACGGTGGACGGACCGATCGCGGCGGTGAGGGATCTGCCGACCTATCTCGGCATCATGAACGGCTTCTACTCCTTGCCTCCATCCGGCCCCGACCCGTTCGGCCTGGAGAGGCTGCCTCCCTCGTGGAGATCGGCCCTGGATCCCGACGCCGTGGCCCGCACCCTCCACGGCAGCCCCTACATCCGCCGGTTCCGCGGACTCATTCCGTCCGAGCTTCGGTGACAAGTCGCTCGCCGTCTGTCGGCACGCGCGGAGAATCGCGATGTAGTGCCAACCTTTTAGACAGATGAGTCAAAGCGGCTGACCTCCGCTGGAACCTGGTACGCCTTGTGGGATCCACAGGATGTTGCACACGGTCTTGGCCTGGACCGCCCCCCGTCTTTGGTCCACTAAATGGCTTCGCATGATTCGGCAATGTTCGGCTGCGGTTCGGGGGGCCGCCCTCCGGCGCCTGATCCCGGTCGCGGCGGCCCACTGAGGGACGGATAGCCACCCATCACGGTCCACTGCGCGCTGGCACTTCAGCACCCGCACTGCCGGGATGCGCTCGATCGTTGTGCCCAGCGCGCGCTGGTCAGGGCGCAGCCGCCAGTAGAGGGGCGACCATTTCCTGTCGTTCACGCTGCCCTCGCTTTTCACCGCGGGACAAGTCCAGTCCTTCGGATATCCTGCGCTGGAAGCGGAGCGAGTTGGCGCGATTCGAGAGGTTTCCCACCAGGGTCAGCCAGGGCTGCCGCCTTTGCCGGATGCTGCTGAAGACCCGGCGCATGATGCGCGGGTAGGCGTAGAACTCGCGCGAACAGGTCTCGTTCTCCTTGATCAAGTCAGCCCACGACAGGTGCATGTATCTCGCCACCGGGTAGGTCAGCGTGTAGTACTGCCAGTCCTCCGGGTAACGGTTGGCGGCGATCCGGTCTTCCTGTTCCATCTTCTTCCACAGCTCCGTGCCGGGGAGCGGCGTCAGGAACATCGCGTTGAGGGTGTCCACTCCGTAGCCGATCGCCGCGGCCGCGATCTGCCGCCCGATGCCCTGCCGGTCGACGTCCAGTCCCATGATGAAGGACCCCGCCACCATGATCCCGTGTCGTTGGATCTTCTGGACCGAGGCCTTCATGTCGCGCCCTTTCTGGATGTTGAACTTCTTGTGTACTTCCGTCAGTCCCTCCGGGGTCGACGCTTCGAAACCGATGTAGACGCCGAAGATGCCGGCTCTCGCGGCCAGCCGCAGCAGTTCGTCGTCGTCGGCCATGTTGATCGTCACCTGGGTCATGAGCTTCTTGCCGAGGTTTGCCGCGATGATGGCCCTGAGCAGCTCCTTGGTGTGGGCGATGTGATCCTGACGCGTGCCGACGAAGTTGTCGTCCACGACGAGCACATACTTCTCCCGAATCTGTCTCAGCTCTTGCACCACGTTTTCGACCGGGCGGTGCCGGTAGAGCCCGCCGTTGAACGCCGTGACGCTGCAAAAGGTGCACTTGAGTGGGCAGCCTCGCGTGGTCTGGATCGAGCCGAAGAGATAGCCCTTCGGGAGCAGGTCGTGCCGGGCGGCAGGCACCTTGTCCATATCCCCGCGCGTCCCGGCGTACACGCGCTTCAAGGTGCCATGCGCGGCATCCTCCAGCGCGCTCGACCAGATGCTCTCCGCTTCCCCGGTGACGATGGCGTCGGCGTGTTGCAGGGCCTCTTCCTGGCACATGCTGACATGGATCCCACCCATGACCACGGGTATGCCTTGGCGACGAAACACGTCCGCCACTTCGTAGGCGCGGGTCGCTTGCGAAGTGAAGGCGGTGATCCCCACAAGATCTGGGCGGGGCATGCCCGCGTAGTCGGGTGGGCCGAGGTTCTCGTCGATTACGGTGACGTCCCAGTCCCGCGGCGTGAGGGCGGACACGACCAGCAGACCCAGGGGTTTCCAGACGCGGTACTGGTTCCAGTGGCTCTCATTGGCCTTGATGAAAGCCACCAGGGGATTGGCCGGGTTGATCAGGTACAGGCGCATCGTGCGGCTCCCGAGCCTCGCCAAATGCAGTCGAGAACGACCACGGCTCCGATACCTCCGCTTCGATGGTGGCGAGGTAGAACCATCGACCTCAGAGAGAGTAGCCGGTAGAGGTGGGACCCTTACTTGACTACAAACCACAAGAAGCAGCTTAACTCACAAATCTGACTTTTCTCAGAACTCCGTTGAGACAGGGCGTCAGCCAGAAAAGACCTCGCCTTCCCCCCAGGTCTCGGGCTTTCCGATCGCTTCCGGGGGCGACCTCCCTCCAAAGCTGACGAACACGGAATCTTTCGTGCATGGTGCTGCTTCCCTTGGTGTCGCCACGGGTGGAAGCAGGGTGGTCATTCAGCGCAACATGGCTCAAGTGGGATTTCCCGGTTTTCCCCGACACCGAGTCAGCTGGGCCGGCGGACCGGCAAGGACCGGCGGTGGAATGAAACGCGGGTTCACACCGCCCGACGCAATCACGCGATCCCGGGGCAGAAGCGGGCGCAGCGGGCCGTGGGTCAGCTCGTAGCGCTCTTCGTGCACGTGGGTCAGGGGCGCGAAGTGATCGAATAGCACCCGGTAGAGCGGCGAGGCTTGCGGGCGCCGGGGCGTGCAGGGCATCGCGCCGCAGGGCGTAGCGGCGGGAGGCAACGGCGCTGGCGAGCGACCGGCGGGCGCGCGGCGGGGCGCCGTGCGCGCCACGGCCGGACGAGCGCATCACGATCGGTGCCGCGGGCGGTCCGCGTTGTGCGCCACCCAGTGCGCGGGTATCCTTGCTCACCTACCCACGGGTGGACCTTATGACCTCCGCCACACCCCTCATCGACACGCAGGGCCGGGTGGTGCGCGACCTGCGCATCTCGGTCACTGACCGGTGTAATCTGAGATGCGTCTACTGCATGCCCGCCGAGGGCATGCCGTGGCTTCCCAAGAGCGACTTGCTCACCTACGAAGAGATCACGCGCTTCACCCGCGTGTGCCTCTCGCTCGGGGTCAGCGGGGTCCGCCTTACCGGCGGCGAGCCCACGGTGCGCGCCGATCTGCCGGTGCTGGTGCGCATGCTCAACGATCTGGCGCCCAAGCTCGACCTGTCGCTCACGACCAACGGCCTCAAGCTGGTCTCGATGGCGGAGGAGTTGCGCGCGGCGGGGCTCAGGCGCGTCAACGTGAGCCTCGATACGCTCGACCCCAACCGCTTCCACCAGATCGCCCGCCGCGACCGATTCCACGAGGTCATCGCCGGGCTCGAAGCCGCGCGCCGGGTGGGGCTCTCGCCCATCAAGGTGAATGCGGTGCTGATGAAGGATTTCAACGAGGACGAAGTGGTGCCGCTCGCCCGCTGGGCACGCGAGCACGGCTACCAACTGCGTTTCATCGAGTGGATGCCGCTCGACTTTGGCCACACCTGGGAGCGCTGGAAGCTGGTGCCGGCCGCGGAGATCCTCGAGCGCCTGAACAGCGAGTTCCCGCTCGCGCCCGCGCGCGTGACCGATCCGAGCGCCCCCGCCTCGCTCTACGACTACGCGGACGGAGGGGGCAGCGTGGGAGTGATCGCTTCTGTGACGCGTCCCTTCGGCGGGCATTGCGACCGCATCCGACTCACCGCCGACGGGCAGATCCGCACCTGCCTGTTCTCGCTCAAGGAGTTCGACTTCCGCCGGGCAATGCGCGACGGCGCCGGCGATGACGTCATCGCGGAGATGCTGCGGGCCGCGGTGTGGCGCAAGGAGCCGGGCCACCTCATCAATAGCCCCTACTTCAAGCAGCCCGAACGAGGCATGAGCGCCATCGGCGGCTGAGCCCGCCCAGGCGTCCTCCCCCACTCCCGATCCACCACGAGGGTCACGTCGTGTCGGAGATCGGATCCACGCCGGCCGGCACCGCCGCGATCGCTCCGGAGGCCACCCCGCCCGGCCACCGGCTCGAATCCATCGACCTGGTGCGCGGGCTGGTCATGGTGCTGATGGCGCTGGACCACGTCCGCGACCATCTCCACATCGGAGCAATGACCTCCGACCCGACCGATCTGTCGCACGCCAGCGCGGCGCTCTTCCTCACCCGCTGGATCACGCACTTCTGCGCCCCGGTGTTCGTGTTCCTCGCCGGCACCGGCACTTTCCTGTGGGGGACGCGCGGTCGCACCCGGGCTGAGCTGAGCCGCTACCTGCTCACCCGCGGCCTGTGGCTCGTGCTGCTCGAGTTGACGGTGGTCAACTGGGAATGGCAGATGGGCATCCGATTCGGCTTCATCGTGGCGCAGGTCATCTGGGCGCTGGGCTGGAGCATGGTGGCGCTGGCGGTGCTCGTCCGCCTGCCGCTGACGGCGATCGCCGGGATCGGCGGGGCGATGATCATCGGGCACAACATGCTCGACGGGATCAAGCCCGATACCCTGGGATCGCTCGGGCCGCTCTGGCAGGTGCTGCACGTGCAGGGTCCGATTGCCTACGCGCCCGGGCACACGCTCTTGATCATGTATCCGCTGGTGCCATGGATCGGGGTGATGGCGGTGGGCTATGCGTTCGGCTCGCTCTTCACCCGGCCCCCCAAGGCGCGGCGCGGCGCGATCCTGGCACTCGGCGCACTCCTCACCGGCGGGTTCGTGGTCCTGCGCGCGCTCAACGTGTACGGCGATCCCGGCCCGTGGTCGGCGCAGCGTGATGACCTGTTCACCGCGCTCTCGTTCCTCAACTGCCAGAAGTATCCGCCGTCGCTGCTGTTCCTGCTCATGACGCTCGGGCCCTCGCTCCTGATGCTCGGCTCGATCGGGCGCGGTTTCGCGGCCCTTGCCCGACCGCTGGCGGTGTTCGGGCGCGTGCCGCTCTTCTATTACATCGTCCACCTGCTCTTGATCGACATGCTGACCGTGGGCTTCGCGGTCGCCCGCTACGGGAGGCGCACTCCCGAGCTGTTCGCCCATGGCCCGCCGCCTGATTACGGCTTCGGGCTCCTCGTCGTCTACGTGGTCTGGATCGGCGTGGTGGCCGCCCTCTACCCGGTCTGCCGCTGGTATGCGGGGGTCAAGGCGCGCAGCGGCTCGAGGTGGTTGAGCTACCTGTGAGGCGGGTGGCGGGTCCGGGATGCCGGCGGCTAGCCGCCGGCCCCGTTCAGCTTCGGCCGGGCCCCGAGGAACATGACCTCCTCCTCGAGCTCGACGCCGAACTTCTCGCGCACGCGGGCCTTCATGCTCTCCGCCAGCTCGAGCACGTCCTTGGCCGTGGCACGCCCAACGTTGACGATGATGTTGGCGTGCTTGGCGAATACCATCGCGTCCCCCACGCGCAGGCCGCGGCAGCCGCAGGCGTCGAGCAGGGCGCCGGCCGGGATGCGCTGAGTTCCGGGCGAATGGTGCAGCCCCGGCACCTCAAAGCCGGGCGGCAGGTTCTTGAAGTACGAGCCGGCGGTGGGCTCCACCCGCCACTGCGGATGCTTGACCCGGCGGATCTCGAGCTTCTCGTCGATCACCCCCTGGATCGCCGAACGATCGCCTTTGCGGAACTGGAGCAGACACGAGAGCAGCACCCACGGGTCGCGCTTGAGCCGCGAGTCCCGGTAGGCGAACTCGAACCACGCCGCCGGCCGGGTCATCACCCGCGAGCCATCGAGCGAGGCGACCGCGCACTCGATGGTGAACGAACCGATGTCCTGCCCGTAGCAGCCCGCGTTACCGTAAAGGGCGCCGCCGACGCTTCCCGGGATGCCGGCTGCGAACTCGAGCCCGGAGAGATCGCGGTCACGGCATTCGTAGATCAGATCGAGGAAATCGGTGCCGCATCCGACCTGGGCCGCGGTGCCGTCGAACTCGACCCCCTCGATGGCGTTGCGCACCACGAGCCCGCGGAAGCCATCGTCCGAGACCAGCGCGTTGCTGCCGCCCCCGAGCAGGAAGTGGGGCAGCTCGAGCTCGTGCGCCACCTTGAGCGCTTCGACCAACTGATGGGAGTCGTGGGCGGCGAAGTAGTAGTCGGCCGGACCCCCGATGCGCATCGTGGTGTGGTGGCGCAACGGCTCCTGCGTGAGCATGGATTCGCCCAGACGGGTCCGCAGGCGGTCTTCGACGGTGGTGGCGCGCATGGGCCTCGTGATGGTCGCGCTTGTCTCCCCCGGGCGGGCGGGTGGTGAGCGGCGCCGCTAGAGTGCCTCGTCACCGGTCACAGGGTCAATGGGGCCCGGCGACTGGCGGGTATTGGAGGCCGGGTCTATAGTCGCCGTCGCGGCGACCGCACGTGTGCTCACCCCTACCGGGAGGGACCGACTTGAAACTGGAGATCACCTACTGCCAGCAGTGAAACTACCTTCCCCGGGCCTCCGGTCTGGCGGCCGAGATCAGGAAGGCGCGCGGCATCGAAGCCACGCTCATCAAGGGTTCGGGCGGAGTGCTGGATGTCGTGCTCGACGGACAGTTGATCTTCTCGAAGAAGCAGACGGGGCGCTGGCCTGAGGTGGCAGAGCTGCTGGAGAGGATACCCGCCACGTCCTGACCCGCTCGCATCGCCGCGACCCCCTGCGCCCCCCGTCGCGGGGGGTCACGTCTTCGGGGCGGCCTTCTCGAGCCGTAGCCCGTAACGCCGGTCGCCCAGCTGCTCGAACACCAGCGCGTCGCCCTCCTCAAGACCGCGCTCGCGACACCACTTCATCATCCCAGGCCGGATCGGTGAGCGGGGGCGGAACACCCACGAGCCGAATTGAATGTCGGTCTCGAACGACCAGCCGAGATCGGTCTCGATGGTGAGCGGTTTCACTTCGTAGGGCCGCGGCGGATCGCCGGGCCCGCGCGGGCCCACCGCATCGGTCGGGAAGAAGTCGAGGATGTCCCAGAGCGAGACGTTCCGTTGGGTGAACGTCCAGACGTCCTCCTTGCGCACCGCGATACGCCGCGTCTCCCCCATCGCGCCATGCCCGTTCACGCCGTGCGAGCGCCCGCTGCGCCCTATCGCCCGTCGCCCAGGTACCGCCGGAAGTGCTGGACGGTCCGCTGATTCACCTGGGTGACGCCCACCGAGTCGGCGACCATGTGGGTATAGCCGCGCAGCGGGACGAACTCGAACCTTCCGCCGGCGCGGAACAACGCATCGCACAGCTTGAGGCTGTGGAGGAAGTAAACGTTATCGTCGGCGGTCCCGTGCAGGATGAGGAGCGGCCGTGACAGGTCCCGCGCCCAGGTCAGCGCCGAGCTGGCCTCGTAGCCTTTCCGGTTCTCGTCGGGCAGTCCCATGTAGCGCTCGGTGTAGTGGGTGTCGTAGTCGAGCCAGTCGGTGACCGGGGCGCCGGCGACACCGGCGTGGAAGACGTCGGGATAGCGCTCCAGCGCCAGCGTGGCGAAGTAGGCGCCGAACGACCAGCCGGTGATGCCGACTCGGGTGAGATCCAGCTCCGGATAGCGGCGACCCAGCGCCTTGAGGGCGTCGGCCTGATCGCGCAGCGGCAGCTCGATCAGGTCCCCCTTGATCGCGCGTTCCCACGCGCGGCCGCGCGCCGGCGTGCCACGGCCGTCGATCGAGACCACCACGAAGCCGTGGTCGGCCAGCCACTGCAAGGTCAGGTAGTTCTGCGCCGAGGCCATGACGGTCTGGCTTCCCGGGCCGCCGTAGACGCTCACGATCACCGGGTAGCGCCGCGTGGCTTCGAAGTCGCGCGGGCGCAGGAGCACGACATGGAAGCGGAGCGAATCCCCGACCGTGGTGAACTCGGGCCGGGCGGTCACGCTCGGCGTCTCGGCCACCGAGCGCAGCTCGCCCCGAACCCGTCCGTCCCGGCCGCGCACCCACCAGCGCGTGGGGCCCAAAAGCGGGCTCAACGTATGGACGTAGGTGCTGCCGTCCTCCGAGAAGACGGCGCCGTGGATGCCCGGTTCGCTCGTGACCTGCGCCCGGCGGCCACGACGCGGCTTGAGCGGCACGCGGATGAGATGGATCTGGGTGAGGTCGTCGCCGCCGCGCACCCACGCCGCGCCATGCGCCTCGTCAAGATCGACCCCATCGCGGAGATTGGGCTCGGGCGGCGTGAGCGCGCGCACCAGCCGACCGTCCCGGCCGCGCAGCTCGAGCTGTGGGGCGCCGTTGCGCTCGGTCATCCAGAGGAACGCGTGTCCATCCTTGAGCCATCGGGGGAATCCCGACATCAGATTCAGCCACGCCGCGTCCTTCTCGGTGAGGAGCGGCCTCGTGGCGCCGGAGAGCGTATTCACCGCCAGCAGCACCTCCTCGGTCTGGGTGCGGTTCTGCACCAGGATGGTGAGCGGCGCGTTCTCCTCCCACACCACGGTCGCGAGGTACGGGTAGCGCTCGCGATCCCATGTCACCCATGTGGTCTTTCCGCCCCCCGCCGGGATCAGCCCCAGTGTCACCTCGGCATTTTTCTTCCCGGGCCGCGGATAGGGCCAGGTCTGGGGCGCCCGCTCGGGGTGCGCGGGGTCGGAGATGCTCAGCACCTCGACGCCCGCGACATCGGTCCGCTGGCACGCGATGGTTGCGCCGTCGGGCGACCACCAGTAGCCCTCCTTCCGGCCCATCTCCTCCTGCGCCACGAACTCGGCCTCGCCATGCGAGATGTTGCCGCCGCCGCCTTGGGTGAGACGGCGCTCCTCCCCGGTCGCCAGGTCGGTGACGTAGAGATCCTGGTCGCGCACACAGGCGATGTGCGCGCCATCGGGCGAGAAGCGCGGGTCAATGGGGAACCCGGAAGCGCCGGCGAGCTCGCGCACGGCGCCGGTCGCGCGCTCGATGACGAACAGGCGTCCCGAGAGCGGCACCAGGAGACGCCGGCCGTCGCGCGAGAGCTGGAAGGAGGCGATACCGCGCGCGGTCTCGCGCTGGCGTTCACGCCGCGCCAGCTCCTCGGCGGTGATACGCTCGACGGCGCCGCGCAGGATGCTCTCCGCGGTGAGAAGGACACGCTCCTGGCGGCCCGCCACATCGTACTCGTAGAGGTCCTGGACGAAACTCCGGGGCCCGGACCGAAGAAACAGCACGCTCTTGCCGTCCGGTGTGAGGGTGATCGCCGTCGGCCGCCCGCGCCGGAAGCGGCTCGTGGCCGCGAGCTGGGCGAGGAAGGAGTCCGCAGGGGCGTCCGCCCACCGCAAGTCGGCTCCGCCGGCACCCATCGGGCGCGGTGGCTCGGGCGCGGGCGCGGAGATGGTCCCCGGCCCCGGGACAAGCGTCAGCCCGACGGCCAGCGACACGACGAGGACCGCGCGACCTGCGAGCGTTCTCATGCGGCCCCCTTTCAGGGCGAAGCCTTCGGTTCCACCTGCGGCCTCGGCAAGTGGATGACGTCGCGCACCACCGAGTATCCGTCGCCCCCGAGGCGCCCGAGCGGCCGCAGCTTCGAGATGTCCACGCGGCCGTCAGTCAGCACATCGTCCTTCACATGCGCGCGCACGATCTCACCCACCACGAAGAAGGCGGAGCCCAGCTCGATGATGCGGTGGAGCCGGCATTCCATGCTGACCGGCGATTCGCCCACGCGTGGCGGCTTGATCAGGTCTGACGATACGGGGGTAAGCCCCGTGAGCGCGAACTCGTCCACGTCCTCGGGCCAGTCGCCTGACGTCTGCACCATCTGCGCCCCCAGCGGCTCGTCCACCGTGTTGACCACGAACTCGCCGGTCTGCTCGATGTTCCGCAGCGTGTCCTTGGGGCTGCCCTTGCGACGATTGATGGAGATGCCGAGCAGCGGCGGCTGATTCGTGATCGCGTTGAAGTAGGAGAACGGCGCCACGTTCGGCTGCCCGTCGGGGCTGACGGTCGACACGAACGCGATCGGCCGAGGCACCACCACGCTGATCATGAACCGGTAGAAATCGCCCGGCGGGACGTTGCTGGGGTCGAGGATCATAGGGTACCGGCAGGATGGCGTAGCCGGTATCGCCGGCGCAAGGCAGGGGCCGGCGGGCGGGCAGGTCGTCCCTAGTTTAGCCGTGCGTGACGAGTTCGGTCCGGCCTCCGGATCGACTTGGGAGCGATATCCGTGCGGCCAGCCGCGCCGGCCTCCACGATTGCGCTATCGAGCGAGGTACGGCGGGGCCTATCCTCGTTTCAGCTGACCGAGGTGACGAGCCGGTCGAGTCCACCACGGCGTCTGCCGACCGTCCATGGAGGGAGCTGGCCGTCCGCCGCGCCATCAGGAAGGAGTCCACAACATGTCCAACAGCGCTCCCTCACAGCCTCCCGTCGGGCCTCCCGCGGAGGTGTATGTCTACGTGCTGCCTTCCGTCCCCGGAGGATGCCCTTCGCTGCTTTGCTATCCCAGGCGAAGGGGTGATACGAAGATCTACTTCACCCATCAGGGTCAGCAGCCCACGCCCGGGAAGGCGCGAGAGGTGATGTGGATCTCCAGCGGACTCGTGCCGGGTCAGGCGATATCGATCCAGGAGAAGGCCACCAGCCCCAGCAAAGGGCATTTCCCGGGCCAGCAATTCAGAATCCTGCCTGGGCAGCCTTTCAGACTGAGCGGCCCGGCGACGAAGGGCCCGCAGCACGTGCGTGATTCCATGTGGGAGTACGAGATCATCCTGAGCGACGCGACCGGGATCCTTGCCCGTCTCGATCCCCCCGTCGTGATCATTGATGATCCCTAGTCCGGGCTGGAGGTCGAGCGCGCGGGTCTGAAGAGTACGGCTCGGAATGGTCGTCCGAAGGGCGGTGAGTGGCGCCGCGTTCAGCGGCGCCCCGGCTGGTCTGCAGTCAGGCGAAGGAATCCCGGGTGACGCGCCAGCGCTCGGAACTCGTCCTCGTCGCGGATCAGCTTGGCGGAGAAACCGAGCGCGATCGCCCTGCTGAGCGTCTCGAGCGCCTCGCCCGAATGCCCGCACAACGCCTGCACTATCGCGATCGAGTGGGCGATCTGAGCGTCGTCATCCGGAAGGGACGGGCGGAGCGCCTCGAGGCCCCCGGTCGCTTTGTTACAGTCTCCGGCCTTGGCCAGTAGGACCACCCGCTGGAGCTTCGCGACGCGGTCCTGTGGGCGGAGTTCGAGTTCGGCGTCGACCAGCCGGACCCCCTCGCGGTACTCGGCCCGAGCGAGGCCCTGCCTTCCCTGGCGCGCGTAGAGGTCGCCGAGGCCGTGTCGCCGAATCGCCTCCCTCGGCTCGAAGCGCACCGCCATGAGATAGAACCGCTCGGCCTCCGCCAGGCGTCGAGTGAAGAAGTACGCGGTGCCCATGTTGAAGGCGCGTGGGCCGTCGGTCGGGGCCTGGAGCCGTTCGTAGGCCGCGACCGCTTCCTCGTAATTCCCCTCGGACATGGCGAGGGCGGCGAGCTGCTCGTATCCCCGGTTCGCCTCCGGGGTGAGCTTGACGATCTGCTCGAATGCGGCACGCGCGGCCGGATAGTCCCCCTTCCTCCACAGGAGCGCCCCGAGGGAGTTCCAGTTCTTCCAGTACCCGCTCCGGATGGCCACGGCGCGGCGGAAGCTCGCCTCGGCGCGTACAAGATCGCCGGCATCGCGATAGCTGGCCCCCAGCTGGACGTGGGCCTCGTCCCAGTTGGGGTTGACGGCGAGGATCTCTCCCAGCTCTGCAATGGACTCCGCGTGGCGGCCGGCGGCGCGATACATCTGGGCCCGCGCGAGCCGCGCCTCGAGGAGTTGCGGGTTAAGCTGGACCGCCCGGGACGCCGCGTCCTCCGCCTCACGGAATGTCGCGGGCTCCTTGGTGCGGTTATACGTCCGCCAGAGCGCCTTGCTCAGGCCGGCATAGGCAAGGGCGAACTCACGGTCGACGGCGATGGCCTTGGAGTACAGCGCGGTGGCGCGATCCGGCCCTTGCGAGTCGTCGGGATCGTCGAGCGCCCGGCCTGCCTGCAGGTAGTGCTCGTAGGCCTCGTGCGAACGGGTCGGGGATTGCGCTGACCTTGAAGCGGACGCACCCGGACGCGGACCTCCAACCAGCGTCGCTGCGACCTGCTTGCTGATCTCTCCCGCCAGGCGCGAGACGTCCTCCGATTCTCGGTCGAACCGGCCGGACCAGATCGCGTATCCGGTCCGGCCGTCGACAAGCGTGACTTCAACCCTCAGACGGGCGCCGCGTCTCTGTACGTTGCCTTCGACGACGAAACCGGCGCCGAGCTCCTTCGAGATCGCCTGCGCGTTCTTGCCGGACTCTCGAAAGGTCCATGCCGTGGTCTGACTGACGACGTTCAGTCGCCGGTCCAGCACCATCTCCCCGATGATCTCGGCCGGGATGCCCTCGCAGAGATAGACCACCTCCGGGTCGCCGGTGAAATTGGTGAACGGGAGCACGACCACGCTCCTGGTCGGGTCGGGGCGTCCGCCACCCTGCATTCGCACCACCGCGACCGCAGCCGCAAAGAGCAACACGGCCCCCAGCACCCATGGCGTGATCACGCGCCAGCCGGTCCGCAGCCCTCCCCTTGGTCCGGGGCGCTGGACCCGAGTCGCCGTCAGGGCCTGACCGAACTGTCCCACGTCGAAAAAGCGATCCGCGGGGGTCTTCGCCAACGCCCGAGCGAGGACTCGCGCGACCGACTCGGGGACCGCAGGTCTCAGGGCAGTCACCGGCCGGGGTGCCAGCGTCAGATGCTGATGGACCACGCTGTCCGCGGTGGGCCCGTTGAAGGGGGGCTGTCCCGCCAGCATCTCGTAGAGGACGCACGCCAGACTGTAGATGTCGCTGCGCGCGTCCACCTCCCCGCTCCCCACCGCCTGTTCCGGGCTCATGTAGAGCGGGGTGCCCAGCACCGAGCCGGTCGGCGTGGCTGCTGTTCCGCCCAGCGACTGGATCGCGCGGGCGATCCCGAAGTCTGCGACCATCGCATGGCCTTCGGAGAGGAGGATATTCTCGGGCTTGATGTCGCGGTGAACGACCCCATGGCGATGGGCGGCATCCAGAGCGTCCGCCACCTCGCATGCAAGCCGCAGCGCGTCCTCGACCGGGAGCTGGTGCTCACGATTGAGTCGCGTGCGCAGGGACTCGCCCTCGACATAGGGCATGACGTAGTAGAGCAGTCCGTCCACCGCGCCGGAGGCCAACATCGTCAGGATGTGGGGATGCTGGAGGCGGGCGGCGATCTCGATCTCTCGTACAAATCGGTCGGGGCCGAGGACCGCCGCAAGCTCAGGATCGAGGACTTTGATCGCGACCGGGCGGTGATGCCTCAGGTCCTGGGCGAGGAATACGGTCGCCGTACCGCCGCGGCCCAGTTCACGATCGATGTGGTAGGAATCGGCCAAGGCGGCCCGGAGACGCTCGAGGAGATCCACCATGCATCCGCTCCGTCACCGTTGAGGTCCGAGCCAGCCCGGGTAGGGTAGCACAGCGGTGTCAAGCCGGCGCCCATGCTGGAATACGTCTTCAAATCTGCCGCGACCCGTCCTATCAAGGACGGTCATCCACCACTGCAATGCCGCCAGCCCGGCTCGGCGATAGCGCCCGGTCGAACCGGTCCCCCTGCCGCACGGTGAAATACTCATGTCCACACTCAAGAAGACGATCGCGACACTCTGCCTGGTGACGGCCGCAATGTGGCCGGCCCACTCCGCCGCCGCTGTCGAGGTGCCCATCGAGAAGAGCGCCAAGGTCAAGGGGTTGCCCACCGCCGTTCGGCAGCCGGTCCTCGCCGAGGGCGCTGGGGCGACGGTCCGGGACGTCCTCACCGAGAAGGGCGAGGACGGCGCGACGGTTTACGAGGTCGAGATGCGGATCAAGGGCCTCTCCAAGGACATCATCGTCGGGGTCGATGGGACGCTGCTGGTCAGCGAGCAGCAAATGACGCTGGCCTCCCTAGCAGCGACCGGCCTAGTACCGGCTCTGGCCGCGGACGAACCAGCCCTTCGTGCTCTCCTCGCCGCGGTCGAGCACGTCGCCCGAGAAGCGCGTGAAGTTGTAACCGACACCGAATCGCAGGTGCCCGGTCGGATCCACCGAGAGCTCCTGCAACCAGCCGCCGCGCTCGTCACCGGTCTCGCGCTGCGTCAGGCGCCGATACTCGACCCCGAGTCGCACCGGGCGATGGAACGTGTAATCAAGCCGGTTGACCCACAGGGCGCCGTGGGTCGCAACCGAAGGCAGGCCACCGGGACCGTCGCGCATGACGCGGGCGGCGCCCTTCGCCGACCATTCGAGATCGCGCGTGATTCGGATGCTACCTTCGAGCGCTGCGACGTCGAGGCCGCTTTCCGAGCTCAGCGAGTCGCCGGGTGATCGCAGCCGGCGGTCGGCAAGGCGGGTGACGCGCGCCAGGGCCTGGACCCGATCCGAGCGGGCGGGACGATAGGCGAGCCCGACCGAGCTCTCCTCGAACCGGGCGGGGGTGAGGCCGAGGTCGAGCTGGCGCGCGAGGCTCAGGCGATAGTCGCCGCGCACGGCGAAGCCTGCGATCAGCGTCCACTCGAGATGGGTGCTGAAGAGATACTGCCGCTGGCGGGTCGCGCCGCCGTCCATGCGCACTTCGCCGCGCGTGGCGCCGCTGATCGGCCGTTGTCCGCGATAGGAGAGATCCGAAGAGACGGTGGTGCGCCGACCGGCCGCAGCTCCCCCCGCGCCGGCGCGGGTGCCGTGCTCGCCGGCCACGCGCCAGGCGAGGCCGTCGGCCGAGCGCCAGCCCTGCTCGAGACCCAGGACCGAGAGTGCCCGCTCACCGGCCGCGTCACGCTGCCATTGATACTCGGTGTACGTGCGGCCCGTCGCGCCGAGCGGTGCCTGGACTCCGAACACCGTCCCGCTCGAACGCAGCCCTGACTCGTCCCGGTGTTCCTCGCGCAGGTAGGCGCTGCGCCGGCCGAGCGCGAGCGTGGCGTCCCCGTGCATTGTTCGCCCGGTCGTGCCAGTGGTCCCGCGCGCGCCCAGGGTCAACTTCGACAGCACCTGCCAGGCCAGACCGAGCGCGGTGCGGTCGTTCGCTGCCCCGCTCACGGTCTGCAGGCGTTCCAGGGTGGCCCGCAGTCGCTCGACCGGGCGCCACCAGATCCGCCCCGCGACGCTGCCGGCGCTCGAATCGGCGAGGCCCGACCCGCCGGCCGTCCGCTGTTCGAACTCGGTGGCCACGCCGGTCCGCGCGCCGTCGCGCCGCCAGAGCAATCCCAGGACCTCATGGGTGCGACCGACGGTCGAGTCGCTCTTGCCCCGCACGCCCTGATCGAGCCGGGCGCTCAACTGCCCCACGTGGCCTGCGTCGAACCCGACCCGCAGCCCGGACTGCTCGAGCGCCTCGCCGCCTGGGCGCCCCTCGGCGACGAATCCGGACTCGACGCGCTTGACGTAGCCGCCCAGCCGGAGCCGGGCGAGACGCGGGCGCCACTCACCGGGATCCAGCTCGGCCGCCACCTTCCAGGCGCTGCCCCTGCGCACGGCCGCGGTATCGGCGGGGGCAAACGCCAGCCCGCCGTCGTCGCTCGCGTACGTGCGCCCAGCGCGGCCCTCGCTCTCGGCCAGCTCGAAGCCGAGACGCGAGTTCTGCCCTAGGCGCAGCGCGGCGTCGCCACCCTTGAGCTGGTAGCGGCCGGCGCCCGCGCGATCGTCCACCGCCGTGGCGCCGAGCGTGAGCGGCCCCACGCCCTGCTTCACGCGTGCCCCGACCGCCGACTTCTCCCCCACGCTCCCGCGCGTTTCATAGTCCACCTCGATCGTCACGGGGTGACCGGTCAGACGGTCACCGTCCACGAGCGAGCCGTCCTCCCACGTGCTCGGGATCGGCCGCGTGAACAGCAGCCGCCCTTCCAGTTCCTTGGCGGTGTAGTCGAGTCCGCGCTGGAGCGCGACCCGTCTCAGCAGCAACCCGGTGTCCCGGTCGTTCACTACCAGCGACACCTGGACGCTTCCCTCGATGGCCTCGGGGTGGCTCAGGTAGTAGAGCGTCCCTCCGGTCGCCCGGATGGCATCGCGCACGTGGACGTTGTGAGCCTGGGCCCCGAATAGGGCCAGCGATGTGGAGCGCGATCCCGCGGACGGTCCGCCCCTTGCGAGGCGCAGCTGGCCTCCGTAGAGGGTGCGATGGAATGATGCCAGCTCCACTTCGTCGAACGCGATCGGAAAGTCGCCCACCGAAGCGCGCACGGCGTCTCCCTCGACCGCGAGGAAGAAACGGCCGCCGGCGGGACCGCCATGGGTGACCATGCTCGAGTCTCCGAACACCGGATAGAGCCGGTCGGGGTCGAGGTTGACCAGCAGCCGGTCGCGACCCGCGTCGTCGAGGTCGCGGAACAGCGTGCCGAAATCGCGACGCCGGGTGTCGAACGCCGAGCTGATCAGGTACCGCCCTGCGATCCATCCCCTGAGCTGATAGGCGATGCGTCCCTCGGTCCACGTCCTTGCGCCGTCTCCGGCGCCGACGAACCCCCCGTTCTGGGCGCGGCCCACGACCCCGTCGGCGAGGCCGACCAGGAACAGACGCTTCGACCGCACCACGATCTCGCGTTCGATGACCTTGCGGTGACCGAGCGGATCTTCGACCACGATGCTGAGGACGCTTGGTCCCTCGGGCAGGGACACACGGCCGATGAACCGGCCGTCCGCCGCCACGGTGAGCGTGTCCCGGTTGGCCATCAGGCGGTTGCCCGGGTGGGTGCGTCCCGCGAGCGTCAGCTCCTGCGTGCCCAGCACACTTCCCCGCGGCGGCAGGAGGATGGTGAGCTCAGGGTCCTGTCCCATCGCGGCGAGGGCCTCGCGATCGACCTCCCGGTCGAGGGCGCGAACCACCAGATTCGCCTCCCGCTGCGTGCCGCCGGGATCGCGCACGATCAGCCCGAATGCGTTCTCCCCCACGTGGAGCGACAGCTCGGAGACGAACGCGCCATCAGGTTCCACCAGGATCGTCTCGCCGTCGAGTTCCACCCGGTTGCCGGGGTCGGTGCGACCACGGAGCCTGACGTGCGCCACCGGTCGCCCGCCCCCGGTGGACGCGAGGCCGGCGAGCGGCTCGGAGGGACCATCCAGGGCCGAACGCGGCTCGACCCGTACACCGTCGGCGGATTCCCCGAACGGCATCAACATCTGGCCGCTGGGCTCGAGGATCTGCAGCTTCGGCATGCGCAGCCGGGCGATGGCGGTGCGTCCCAGCCGGTTGGTCAGCGCCACTTCGACGGTGTCGTGTCCGATCATCGGCACCCGGCAGGCGAAGCGCCCTGCGGCGTCCACCGGGATCTCCAGGCTCCCGACCCGGGCGGTCGCGACGTCGCGGAACACGTCGTAGAGACGCGCGCGCCTCACCTCGGCCCTCATACCGTAGATCTCGACACGGCGGTTGAGCTCGCGTCCGTCGTCGGTATCGTTCCTCGCCACCGGACGCGCCTCGCCATGAGCCTCGGCAACAATGCGTCCACGCGGGACACCGTGACGAAGCGCCAGAAAGTCTGCCACGGCTTCGGCCCGAAGAAGCGACAGCCGCCGGTTGGCTTCGGCCGGGCCGACCGAGTCGGTGTGTCCTTCGATGACGACGACTTCACGCGGCGCGCTCAGCACCATGCGCGCCAGCTTCGCGAGCACCTGCCCTGCCGCCAGGCTCAACACGGCCTTGCCCGGCTGAAACGCGTCGCCGGGCAATGTCATGGCAATCGAGGTGCCTCGGTCCACGCCGACCGCTCGGCGCGGCCCTTCGACGACCGTCCCGTCGGCATACGCCACGCGGAGTTGATAGGCATAGACCTCCCCGCTGCGCACCCGCCGATCTTCATTCAGGCTGCCGTTCCAGCCCACACGTGATGGAGGAGCGCCTTCGCCATCCACCACCCAGACCAGATCCCGGCGGCTATTGCGGACCTCGAGCCACCAGTGGAGCGTGCCGCTCGAGTCGCTCACGTCGGTGACGAACGCAGTGGTGGAATCGACCCGGTCGTCGGCCAGGCTCAGGATCTGGCCAACGCCCTCGGCCTCCAGGCGGGCATCGACCGAGCGGACGGCGACCGCCCTGCCGTTGACGACCACCGAGCCGCGGAAGGCACTGCCGGCCACGTGGATTGCGTCCTCCATCGGGTCGGTCACGATCGCCAGCCCCTCGCCCATCGGCCGCCCCGTCGTCACCGTGTCGCGCGCGAACGAGACCCCGAAGCGCACCGTCGCCAGCAGCCCGGGCGACACGTTCACGACCTGGGTGACGTCGTTGGTCGGAGTCGCCGGCATCCCAAACCGCGCCAGATCCAACTTGAGCGCCCGCGGCCCCGCATCGAGATCCGGCAGGTGGAATCGCCCCTCAGCGTCGGTCGTCACCTGGGTCCCGTCGTCCAGCGCGATGACCGCACCGCTCACCCCCGGTTCCGCGGCGCCCTGGCGCCCGTCGCGATCGGCGTCCTCGAAAACGCGCCCGAGCACGGTGCCCCGCGCGAACACCGCGTCTTCCTCGACCCGCACGCTCGCCTCCGCCCGGTTCGAGACCTGACATCCACCGCACACGTCCAGCGACACCGCGACGGCGGCATTTCCATAGGTGCCGGGCGTGGCGCTCGCCCCGGGCGCCAGTGTCCAGCTCAGCGTCGTGTACCCGCGCTCCCCCGGACCCGGCATGCCGTCCCCGTTCTGGTCGATGAACCCCGGGAGGGTGTCGAGCGAGAACGCCTGGAGACGCGTCCCCGCGGGATCCCCGATCCCGCGCCCGTCGCGGGCAGCGCTCCCCATCAGATAGCCGAACCGGGGGGGCAAGCTGTGGCGGATCTCGAGTCTCGTCAGAGGGAGCGGGGAGAGGTTTCGGATCGCCAGCGTGTAGCGCACCGGCTGCCCCACGCCCACCCGCTCACGATCCGGGGTCAGCTCAAGCGCCACCGCCGAGCCCGAGTCGTCGTCCCGGTTTGTGACCCCCACGTTCGACGGGTCGACGGCGTTGTAGTTGCGGTCGGTGCTGACCGCGGGGGCGGTGATGACGGTGTAGGCGATGTCACCGTCGTCGAGGAAGTCATCCACGCCCGTCACGGTCACCGCCTGCGGCACGTTCCAGCTGGCGGGGGTGAACGTGAGGCTGGCCGGGGCCAGCGTGCCTTCGGTGAGATCGGTGCTCGTGAGCCCTACAGAGACATCCGCAGCGGGCTGGCTGATCAGCGCCATGGTGAGCTGGGCCGTACCACCCGCCTCGGTGGTCACGAGGCCCGACACCGGGTTCACGGTGATCCCCGCTGCGTCGTTGTCGGAGTTGCTCACCGCGACGTCCGCCGGGTTGCGCCCGTTGTAGTCAGGGTCGGCGCTGGTCGTCGCGGCGGTCACGATGGTGTAGGGCACGGCGCCGTCCACCACCGGGTCGTCCACACCGGTCACGGTCACGGTCTGAGGCGCGTTCCAGTTGACGGAGGTGAACGTGAGGCTCGCCGGTGCAGGCGTGCCTTCCGTGAGATCGGAACTCGAGAGCCCGATGCCAACGTTGGCGGTCGGCTGGCTTTGTAGCACGACGGTGAACTGCGCGGCGGCGCCCGCCTCGCTCGTGACGAGACCGGCCGCCGGATCGACCGCGATCCCTGCCGCATCGTTGTCGATGTTGGTCACCGCCGGGTTCGGCGGGTTGACAGCGTTGTAGTTGAGGTCGGTGCTGGTGGCGGGGAAGATGGAGATCGAGTAGAGGATGTTGCCGTCGTCCAGGAAATCGCCCACGCCGGTGACCGTAACGGTCTGAGGCACGTTCCAGTTGGCGGTCGTGAAGGTCAGCGAGACCGGCGCGACCGTGCCCTCGGTCACGTCCGAGCTCGAGAGCGCGGTGCTCACGTTCGCGGTGGGCTGGCTGGTGAGCACCACCGTGAACTGCGCCGTGCCGCCCGCCTCGGTGGTCACGAGACCCGCCAGCGGATTGACCGTGAACCCGGCCGCGTCGTTGTCGGCGTTGGTCACCGCCACGTCCGCGGGGTTGAGACCGTTGTAACCGACGTCGGTGCTGGCGGCCGGCGCGGTCACCACCGTGTAGGCGATCGGGCCATCCACCACCAGATCATCGACGCCGGTGACCGTCACGGTCCGCGACACATTCCAATTGGCGGCCGTGAAGGTGAGGCTATTCGGGGCGACCGTACCCTCCGTGATGTCGGAGCTCGAGAGCGCCATGCTGACGTTAGCGGTTGGCTGGCTGGTGAGCACCACGGTGAACTGGGCGGTTCCGGCCGCCTCCGTGGTCACGAGGCCCGTCACCGGGTTGACGGTGATCCCCACCGTGTCGTCGTCGGTGTTGGTCACCGCCACGTTTGCGGGGTTGAGCCCGTTGTAGTTGGGATCGGCGCTGACGGCCGGTGCGGTCAGGATGTTGTAGGGGATGTTGCCGTCGTCGAGGAAATCGCCGACGCCCGTGACCGTCACGGTTTGCGCCACGTTCCAGGCGGCAACGGTGAACGTGAGGGTCGGCGGGGCGACCGTGCCCTCCGTCACATCTGAGCTCGCAAGACCGATGACGACATCGGCGGTCGGCAGGGTATTGAGCACCACGGTGAACTGTGCGGTGCCCCCCGCTTCGGTGGTGACCAGCCCCGCCACCGGGCTCACCGTGATCCCGGCGGCGTCGTTATCGCTATTGCTCACCGCGATGTCTGCCGGATTGAGACCGTTGTAGTTGGCGTCGGCGCTGATCGCCGCGGCCGTCAAGATGGTGTAGGCCACGGAGCCATCCACCGCGGGATCGTCCACCCCGGTCACGGACACAGTCTGGGACACGTTCCAGTTGCCGGAGGTGAACGTGAGGAGACCGGGGGCAACCGTGCCTTCGGTCAGATCGGAGCTCGAGATCCCGATGCTGACGTCGGCGGCCGGCTGGGTCTTGAGCACGACGGTGAACTGGGCGGTACCGCCCGCCTCGCTGGTCACAAGGCCGGCCACCGGAGTGACCGTGAAGCCCGCCACGTCGTTGTCGTTGTTGGTCACGGCCACATTCGCTGGTTTCAGGCCGTTGTAGCCCGGATCGGCACTGGCGGCCGGAGCGGTTAGGATGGCGTACGCCACCGGGCCGTCCACTGTTGGGTCGTCCACCCCGGTCACGGTCGCCGTCTGGACCACGTTCCAGTTCGCGGCCGTGAAGGTGAGGCTGGCCGGCGCCACCGTTCCCTCGGTGAGGTCGGAACTCGAAAGGCCGATGACGACGTTGGCGGTCGGCTGGCTGGTGAGCACCGCGGTGAACTGCGCGGCGCCTCCGGCCTCGGTCGTGACGATCCCTGCCGTGGGGCTCACCGTGATCCCAGCCGCATCGTTGTCCGTGTTGCTCAGCGAGACGTTCTCGGGATCCAGGCCGTTGTAGTTGGCGTCGGCGCTGCTCGCCAGGCCGGTCAGGACCGCGTAGACGATGTTGCCGTCTTCGAGGAAGTCGTCGACGCCGGTGACCGTCACGGTCTGCGCCACGTTCCAGTTGGCGGCTGTGAACGTGAGGCCCGAGGGTGCGACCGTGCCCTCGGTCAGGTCCGAGCTGGTGAGCCCGATGCCGATGTTCGCGGTCGGCTGGCTCGTGAGCACCACGGTGAACTGCGCGGTGCCTCCCACCTCGGTGGTGACCAGGTCGGCCACCGGAGCAACCGTGACGCCCGCCACGTCGTTATCGCTGTTGGTCGCGGCCACGTTCGCCGGATCGAGTCCATTGTAGTTGGGATCGGCACTGGTCGCCGCCGCCGTTACGATCGTATACGCGACCGCGCCGTCGATGCTCACATCATCCACACCGGTCACCGTCACCGTCTGCGCCACGTTCCAGTTGGCGACCGTGAAGGTGAGGCTCGCCGGAGTCACCGTACCCTCCGTGACGTCGGAGCTCGAGACGCCGATGCTCACGTTGACGCTCGGCTGACTCCTTAGGACCACGGTGAATTGAGCGATCCCGCCTGCTTCGGTGGTGAAGAGCCCGGCCGTCGGGTTCACCGTGATCCCCGAGGCGTCGTTGTCGGTGTTCGTCACCGACACGTTCGCCGGGTCCTGGCCGTTGTAGCCGATGTCCGTGCTGGTGGCTGCAGCGGTCACGATGGTGTAGGCGATCGCACCATCCACCACCGGGTCGTCCACCCCAGTCGCGGTCGCCGTTTGAGGCACGTTCCAGTTGGCGGCGGTGAACGTGAGGCTCGCCGGCGCAAGCGTGCCTTCCGTGAGATCGGAGCTCGCGAGCCCAATGCCGACGTCTGCGGTCGGCTGGCTGTTGAGCACGACGGTGAACTGGGCGGTGCCGCCCGCCTCGGTGGTGACGAGCCCCGCGACCGGACTGACCGTGATCCCTGCAACCTCGTTGTCGATATTGGTCACCGCCGGGTTCAGCGGGTTTAGACTGTTGTAGTTGAGGTCGGTGCTGGTGGCGGGGAGGACGAAGGTCGAGTAGGGGATGTCCCCGTCGTCCAGAAAGTCGTCCACGCCGGTTACGGTCACCGTCTGCGGCACGTTCCAGTTGGCCGGGGTGAACGTGAGGCTTGCCGGGGCCACCGAGCCTTCCGTCGCGTCGGAGCTCGAGATTCCAGTGGTGACGCTGGCGTTCGGCTGGCTGGTGAGAACCACCGTGAACTGTGCGGTGCCGCCCGCTTCGGTGGTGACGAGGCCCGCCAGAGGCGCGACTGTGAATCCAGCCGCGTCGTTGTCGGCGTTGCTCACCGACACGTCCACCGGATTCGGGCCGTTGTAAATCGGATCGGCACTAGTGGCGGCCGCGGTCACGATGGTGTAGGCAATGGACCCGTCGACCACCGCGTCGTCCACGCCGGTCACGGTCACCGTCTGCGCCACGTTCCAGTTGCCGGAGGTGAACGTCAGGCTCGCCGGAGAG
>CAYONG010000104.1:0-8247 GCA_964405235.1 uncultured bacterium
GTTCCATGACGAGCGGGCGGTGGCGGCGCGGGTGGCGCACACGGCGTTCGTGCCGGCGGACTCCGCAGGGCTCCAGGCGTTGAGCGCGGTGCAGACCCGCCTGCTGAGGGCGCTCCAGGAGCGTGCTGCGGAGCGCCACGCGACCCTGGACGTGGATGCCAACGTGATCGCCTCCGAGAAGCGGACCGCGCTGCCGGTCTATTGAGGGCGGGACCGGCTATCAGTCGCTCGGGGTGTGGTGGGCGGAGCGCGAGGTGTGGGTGACGAGGCCAGTTCCGCGACGGCAACGTGCCGGCGCAGAGCGGGGTACTGGAGATCGTGCAGCAGAGCGTGGCGACCCTGCGCGCACTGGGGGTGAGCGAGATCGCCGTGCGCAGCGACTCGGCCGGCTACCAGCATGGGGTGCTGGACTGGCTGCGCACCGCGCAGATCCCGATCGGGTCCCCACGCCCGGGCCTGAGTGCTACACGATCACCCCTCGAGACGTCCGCCAGGCCATTCGCGGTCCCGGGGCCCGCCGGCCGTGCCCGTCACGGGAATCCGTCACCTTATCGACGGATTGGGGGGGAGCGTCCCGCTACCAGCTGAACGAGGCCGAGACCAGGTGGGTGGTATCGAGGTTCTGGTCGCCGGGGAAATCGCCTTCGTCCCCGGCGAAGAAGCGATGGAGCGCGGCGGCGTAGTCCACGCCCAGGTGCTTGTAGCGAACGCCGGCGCCGAAGGTGAGGTCCTTGGCGTTGGCCCCGGAGCGGAGCGCGAAGGTGTGGTTGTACCAGTACTCCAGCCCGGTCCGGAACTCGGTCGTGACCTGCCCAAGCTTGAGCTGGCTGTCGCGCCGGCGGCCCTCGAAGCCCCAGCCGATATCCGTCGCCCAGGTGAGGGCGTGCTTCTCGGCCGGGTAGAAGTTGAACGAGACCCCGGTGTCGATGGTCGGCTGGACCAGCTCGCGGGTGCCGTTGCTCCATGAGAGGTAGGTAGTGGTGAGGTCGCGCACCATGATGCCGATGGTCGCGGCGTCCATCGGCATGTAGAGGAGCCCCGCGTCGAGCCCGGCGCCGAACGACGTCACCTTCTCGCCCCACAGCGTGTCCGGGATGCTCTGGCGCACGAACTTGACGTTGCCGCCGAATACCCAGTGCCGACCGTTCTGACGCGCGTACGAAAGCAGCACCGCCAAGTCGTTGCTGCTCGCCTGGTAGAAGTCGATGCTCAGGATGCGCTCGCCCGGCTGCCACTGTCCGTCGCCCTCGCCCAGGTCGTAGGTGCTGGGCTTCCCGTCCGCACCGTCGTCGAGGAACTGGCCGAGCTTGAGTTCCCCCGGACGCGGGGTGATGGCGATGTCGTCCACGGCGAGGCGCAGGAGGCTGACTCCCAGCGCCGTTTCCTTGCCCGGCGTGCGGTCCAGCGGGAGCACCAGGCCGAGATAGTCGTGGTTGACCAGCCGGCCGAATTTCTCCGCGTGCTGCGGGAGCACCTCACGGTAGGGCAGGTAAACCATTCCGGCCGGGTTCCACCACTGCGCGGTCGCGTCGTCGGCGACCGCCGTGAATGCACCGCCCATGCCGATGGCGCGCGCGCCGACCGGGGTCTTGAGGAACTCCCCGGCGTATTTGGTCGCGTGTACGGTGGAGGCGGCGAGCAGACACGCCAGGACGAGCGGAAGGGAACGATGGAGGGCGGCCCGGGGACGAGCGTAACGCTGCATGCGAGGCCTCGGGTGAGACGCGAACGACGTGCGCGCCAGCCTACGGGCGCGCGATCTCAGATGTCAACCGGCCGGGGAGCGGGCTGCCACTCGGGCAAGCTGACCTCGCCGATCGGTCGCGCGATCCGCCATTCGCCCCGCATACGCACCAGCTCGTCGGCGGAGCGGAAGCTCCGCACCTCGGCGTCGCCCAGGGGACGATAGCGCACCTCGTAGCTCACCAGGATCCTCCCTCCCGTCACCGGCAACGAGCGGAACTCCGCGAGCGTCAGCTCGTCCGTCGGCGGGAGGAACCACAGCATCCCGGGACGCGGCAACTGGTGGCGTCCCTCGACCAGGCATTCCCACGCTTCGTCGGCATCGCCGCCGCGCAGGGCCGCCCAGTATGTCTGCAGCGTAGCGCTGGGCGAGATAAAACGGGAATCGACGCGGGCGCGCTCGCCCTGTCCCAACAGACTCAGGCTCACGATGGCCACCGCGAGAACTCCCCGCCACCCCACCTTCGCGCCCGCGACCCTCTCAGGCCCCGGTGATGCGTCCCCCCATGATGGACGATCGCCTGGTACTACCCCGAGCGGGGCGTCGGCCGTTCCGGGAAAGCTGCGGGCAGGCGGGAAATCGATCGGATGGGCGTCGATCTGCACTCGGGCTCCGGCAGGCCGGTGTCCGGCCGCTCGAAGAGCATCCATGCAGGTGATGGCGACGGATCGTGCCGTCGCCAGAGCGATGCTTCCAGAAACCCGCCGCGGGCTCCTTGATGAACGTCAGCGCACGAACCATTCCCGCCCGGCCGGGACCGGGGACCGTGCAAAACGCACCCTCACATGGAAGTCTAGGTGTTTTGCGGAAACACCGTCAATGCAATAAGTTGCCTACCGTCCGCCAGGTCCATTCCGGGCGGTCCGCCGAGCTTTCGGGCGGCCTCGCTGGGGGGGGCCGTTCCGCCCGCTTGGCCTGCCGGGGCGCATTGGCCCAGCACGGGCGGTCCTTTGCCCCTGCCGGAACTGAGGAGCCCCTCCCCCCCCGGGGCGCTGCCCTGCCGATGGCCGCCGGGTCGGGTTCCCGGGAGGGCGGCCGGGAGGGCGCCCAGGAGGGCGCCCAGGAGGCGACGTGCTACGGCGCGACGAAGGTGAGGAGGCAGCCGACGAAGGGCGCCGCCGATTCGACCCCGAGCCGGCATTAACCGGACGACCCCGGCGCAGCGGAGCCGACGCGGCAGCGTGCGGAGGGCGCCGACCGGGCGTCGCGGGCGAGCGAGACCCAGCAACGGAGGAGCGAGCCCTCGATGAAGCGAAGCCACGCGGGAGGCGGGTCCGAGCGGCACGTCGGCGCCCTCCGCTCGCCGGTGCCCTGGCTGACGCTGCCGGACTCGGGCGGGCACCCGCTTCCACCTTCCCAGGTACTCGTGGCACTCGTGGCGCCCGAGACACCCGAGGCACGGGCCGGGCGCTCGCCGCCCTCAGCCGCCTCACCTCGTCGGCGCTCAGTTCACGCCACGCGCCGCGCGGCAGTGTGCCGAGCTTGAGCGGACCGTAGCCCGGGCGATGGAGCCGCGAGACTCCGAGTCCGACCGCCTCGCACATCCGGCGCACCTGCCGGTAGCGCCCCTCGTGCAGGACGATATCGATCTCGGCCCGCTCGGACCTTGCGTTGCGCACCCGCACCTCACAGGGCGCGCTGACAACGCGCGGCTCGAACTCCACGCCCGCGCGCAGGCGGCGGATCTGCTCCGCGTCGGGCGGCCGGTCGAGCCGGACACGGTAGAGCTTACGCACCCCGTAGCGGGGATGCATGAGGTGATGGGCGAGCGTCCCATCGTTGGTGGCGATGATCAGGCCGCTGGTCTCGGCATCGAGCCGACCGACCGGGAACAGGCGCGGCCCCGGCGGCAGCAGCGTGCGCACGGTGGGCCGCCCCTCGGGATCGTCGAGCGTCGTGATGACGCCGACCGGCTTGTGGACCATCAAGTAAACCAGCGTGGCGCGGCCGGGGATCTGGCGCCCATGCACCTCGACTCGGTCGCGGTCGGGCATCACCTGGGTGCCAGGCTCCTTGACGACCGTGCCGTTGACGCGCACCGAGCCGGCACTGATCAGTACGTCGCACTTGCGGCGCGCTCCGATCCCGCGCGAGGCGAGCAGCTTGTTGAGCCGCATCCCGCCCTCGACGCCGGCCGGCGCGTCTTCGGGCGGGCCCTCGCGCCGCAGCTTCGCGGCGCGCTCCGCCGCCCGGCGGCCCGGCGGCCCGCGGCGCCGGGGCTCCCCTGGGTCCGGCCCCTCACTCACGGGAAGGGTCGGTCGTCGGGCGGAGGTCCTCGGCGAGCGCCTCGTCAAGCTCGTCAGCCTCCAGCAGCTCGACCTCGTGCGCCTGGTCGTTCGAGACCGGCAGGTCCGAGCCAACCATCGCCACCACCTCGAGCTCGGAGAACGCGCTGTTCGCGACCGCCTCCGCGGGCGCCTCGAGCACCATCATGTCGAGCTGTTCGGGCTCGCGCGCGGCGACCAGGGCGCGCAGCTCCTCGGGACGCGGCAGCTCGGCGAGCTCGCGCAGCCCGAAGTAATCGAGGAACTCCTGGGTCGTGCCGTAGAGCAGCGGGCGCCCAACCACCTTCGAACGGCCGCGGATGGTCACCAGGCTGCGCTCGAGCAGCGTGCCGAGCACCCCGCTCGCATCCACACCGCGGATCGCCTCGACCTCGGACTTCGTTACCGGTTGCTTGTAGGCGATGATCGCCATGGTCTCGAGGGCGGCGCGCGAGAGGCGCATCTTCTTGCGGCCGCGCAACAGCCGGCCCACCCATTCCGAGTGCTCCGGCGCCGTCACCAGCAGGTGGCCCCCCGCGATCTCGCGCAGCTGGACGCCGGCGACGCGGGTGGCATAGTCGGATTCCAACGCGACCAGCGCCTCGGCGACGCGGTCCGGCGGAGTATCGAGTGATTCGCAGAGCAGCGTCAGTGGCAGCGGCTGATCGGACGAGAACAGCAGCGCCTCAAGCGCCGCCTGGAGATTCGACGGGGGCATCCGCCTCACTTCCTTCCCGGGTGCGGGCGACGATCTGGATGTCGCCGAAGGGCTCGGCCTGAGTCACCACGACCTGGCCGAGCTTGACCAGCTCGAGCAGCGCGATGAAGGTGACGATCACCTCCGCGCGTGCCCGGCATTCCTGCATGAGCTTCATGAACGACACCGATCCGCGCTCGGCCACGGTGCGCGCGATCAGCGACATCTTCTCCTCGACATCGTAGGCCTCGGCGCGGATGTCGTAGACCGCCTGGTCCGGGATGCGGAGCATGACCCGGTTGAGCGCGTCGAGCAGATCGAACAGCGTGGCCGGCGCGAGCGGCATGGGCCCCGCCTCGTCGGCGCCGGGCAGCATGCCGCGCTCGAACAGCAGTCGGCGCTCCTCCTCGCGCGACTTGAGCGTGCCGGCCGCCTCCTTGAACTGCCGGTACTCGACCAGTCGTTGGACCAGCTCCTCGCGCGGGTCGCCCTCCTCTTCCTCCTCGCCCACCGCCGGAAGCGGCAGCAGCATCTTGGCCTTGATCCGCATCAGGGTCGCCGCCATGACGAGGAAATCCCCCGCCACCTCCAGGTCGAGCGAGCGCATGAGTTCGATGTAGGTGAGGTACTGCTGGGTGATGTGCGCGATCGGGATGTCGTAGATGTCGATCTCGTCACGCTTGATGAGGTGGAGCAGCAGGTCGAGCGGGCCTTCGAACCGGACCAGCTTGACCATCACCGAGCCGGCCGTACCGCGGGTCGGGAATCCGTCGGGCCGCCCCGCAGCTGCGCCGGCCACCGTCCCCACCTCCACCCCCTTCTCCTCTCGCCCGCCGTCGCTCATCGCGCCACCTGCGCGGTCGACTTCAAGCCCATCGCGGCCCGCACCTCGTCCATCGTGCGCTCGGCCACCTCGCGCGCGCGCCGGTTGCCGTCGGCGATCACGTCGCGCACCGCGTCCGCGTCGTCCGCCCAGCGCTGGCGCCGCTCACGGACCGGGGCCAGGGCTTCGGCGAGAGTGCGCGCCAGGTGTTGCTTGTCGGGCACGCACGCCAGCGTGCCGGCCCGGCACCGCGCGGCGATGTCTTCCGCCTCGGTGGGGTTGAACTTTCGCTGGTACTCCCACACCACGCAGCCGCCATGCCCGTCGGAGGCATCGGCCTCGGGCCGGCCGGGATCGGTGGCGCGCATTTTCTTGGGATCGGTGTAGCTGTTGCGCACGTAGGCGGCGATTTCCTCCGGGCTCGCCGCCAGCATCAGCGCGTTGCCCGCCGACTTGCTCATGCGGTTGCCGTCGTTGCCGCGCAGCCGGGGGAACGAGGTGAGCTGGGCCTCGGGCTCGGGGAACACCGCCTCGCGATTCTTGCAGTAGATGTGGTTGAAGCGCCGGGCGATCTCGCGCGTGAGCTCGACGTGCGGCACCTGATCCTCGCCCACCGGCACGTGGGTCGCCTTGTAGAGCAGGATGTCGGCGGCCTGCAGCACCGAGTAGCCCAGGTGCCCGTATGAGATCGTCTGCTCGTCCAGGTGCAGGTCGCGAATCTGCTCCTTCAGGGTCGGGATGCGCTCGAGCCGCGCCTTGCTCACCAGCATCGAGAACAGCAGGTGCAACTCCGCGTGCTCCTTCACCGCCGACTGGACGAACACCACGCTCCTGGCGGGATCGAGGCCGGCTGCGAGCCAGTCCACCACCATCTCGTGGGTGTCGGATTGGAGACTTGAGGTGTCCTCGTGACCGGTGGTCAGCATGTGCCAGTCGGCAACCATGTGGTAGTTGGTCCAGCCCTCGTTCTGGAGCCTGACCCAGTTCTCGAGCGCCCCGACGTAATTGCCGAGATGGAGGCGGCCGGTCGGGCGCATGCCCGAGAGGATGCGGCCCGGGTTCACAGGGCGAATCCGGGGCTCGTCACGCCGAACAGGCCGAGACAGGCGCGGACGGCGAACCGGAGCGGGGTGTAGAGCACGGCGTTCGCCACCACCGGCACGCTCAGGAGCGCCACGATCAACACCATGCCCGCGAGCCGGAACTGCTGCAGCACGATGATGTGCCGCAACGGCAGGAAGCGCATCAGCAGCCACGAGCCGTCGAGCGGCGGGATCGGGAGCAGATTGAAAAGCGCCAGGGCGCAGTTCCAGACCACGCCCGCGTAGCCCATCAGGCTCAGGGGCGCCAGAAATCCATCCTCAGGCGCCACGCGAGTCAGCGCCGCGAACATTAAGGCGAGCAGCAGGTTGGACGCCGGCCCCGCGAGCGCCACCTTGAGCTGGTCGTTGACCGGATGGCGCAGCCGCGAGATATCCACCGGAACGGGCTTGGCCCAGCCGAACAGGAACGGCGCGTGCGTCAGGAGCAGCAGCCCGGGCAGGATGACCGAGCCCACCGGATCCACGTGCGGCAGCGGATTCAGCGTCAGCCGTCCCCGCTCGCGCGCGGTCGGATCCCCGTTCCATAGCGCCATCACCCCATGGGCGCACTCGTGCACCACGATGCTGAGCACGAACACCGGGAAGGTGATGAGGACGCTGGGGTCGAAGTTCATTTGAAGTGCTCCAGAACAGGGCAAAACAGCATTGCGGCGCATACTATGGGCAACCCCGGGAGGGGTCAAGCTTGGCGCGCGCGCCCGTCCCACCCGGCCATCCAGGCATTTCGCGGACCGCGCGGCGGGTTCTGCTACCCTCGCGCGCGTGAGCCCCACCCCATCTCCGGATGCCCTGCTCGGCCGGCCGCTGCCCGATCTGACGCTTCCCGATTCGAGTGGGGCGGACTACCGGCTGCGCCAGTTCGTCCCGCATCGGCCGCTGGTCCTGTTCTTCTACATCCTCAACGGGACGCCGGGCTGAATTCGCGAGCTTCGCGAGTTTCGCGAACGCCATCCCGAATACCAGCGCGCCGGGATCGAAGTCGCCGGCATCAACGCCGACACGGTCGAGAACAATCGCGCCTGGGCCCTGCGACTGCGACTTCCCTTCCCCCTGCTCTCCGATCCGGAGCGCGTCGCCGCCGAAGCGTTCGGGGGCCTGCGGCGCCTGGGGATCGGGACCTGGACGGTCGAGTTCTTCCGCCGCCGCACGGTGCTGGCGGACCGCCAGGGCATGGTCGCCGCCCTCTGGGACCGGGTGCACATCCGCGGGCACGCGGCCGAGGTTCTGACCGCGGCGCTCGCGCTCGAGCGGGCCTGACCGGGCGCGGCGGCGACGCCGCGGCGCTCCCAGCCAGCCCTGTATGGGCTGTGTCTGAGAACGTCCGAGGGCATTGTTGTCCGGCCTCCTGTCGCGTGCTCCGGCACGGTCACTGCTCGCTGCCGAGCCATCGGGTGAGACACACCCCTCCCTCGTCGCCCGGTCCTCGGTCTCTCGGCAGACTGCCGGACATCAGGGCGCGTTCCCAACGGGAGCCGCGTCGGCGAGCACCGCCGCAGTCCCGAGTCCGTCCCCGGCTCGGCGGACGCGAGTGCTTCGCTTACCGAAGCAGGACAGGGCGACGCGCAGCCGCTGCTCGAGCGAGGCGTCGGGGATGTCCTCGCAGCGTGCCGCCGCAC
>CAYONG010000105.1:0-10368 GCA_964405235.1 uncultured bacterium
CAGGCCGATGCCAGCAGCGCCACGAGCGCCGGTGCCACCAGGCTGCGGCGCAGGTTGTCGAGGATCTTCCAGCGGCTGATGAGCGGCAGCCGGGTGCGCTCCAGACCGTGCCGCGTTGGCATCACAGGCAACAGGCAGAACAGGATCTGCCAGTCGCCGCGCACCCAGCGGTGCTGGCGCCGCGCGTGGGCAAGCACGCTCGAGGGGAAGTCGTCCACCACCTCGACATCCGACACGAGCGCGCAGCGTGCAAACAGGCCCTCGAACAGGTCGTGCGAGAGCATCGCGTTCTCCGCAACCCGGCCCTCGAGGGCGGCCGAAAAGGTCTCCACGTCGTAGAGTCCTTTGCCCGTGAAGCTGCCTTCGCCGAACAGGTCCTGATAGGTGTCCGACACCGCGGTCGTGTAGGGATCGACGCCGGTATGCCCGGCGTAGGCGCGGGCGAATAGCGAGCCTGCGGCGCTCGCCATGGTGACGCTGACCCGCGGCTGGAGGATCCCGTAACCCTCGACGACACGTCTGATCTTAGGGTCGAAGCGCGGGCGATTGAGCGGGTGCTCGATCACGCCGATCAGCTGCCGCGCCGCGTCGCGGGGCAGGCGGGTGTCGCTGTCGAGCGTGATGCAGTAGCGGATGCGCGGCAGGATCCCGGGATCGCCCACCTGTACGGTGAAGCTGGTGTCGGTGGCACCCCGCAACAGCCGGTTGAACTCCTCGATCTTGCCGCGCTTGCGCTCCCAGCCCATCCACACGCCCTCGCTGCCGTTCCAGCGCCGAGCGCGATGGAAGAGGTAGAACCGATCGGCGGTGCCGGGCGCGTAGCGCTCGTTGAGCGCCTCGATCCCGGCGATCGCGGCCGCGAGCACGTCGTCCTCGCCGGGAAGGCGCTCGGCCGTCGCGTCCGGGAAATCCGTGAGCAGTGCGAAATGGACATGCGGGTCCATGTTGCCGAGGGCATGCACTTCGAGGTGTTCCAGCAGGGTCCTGGCGCCCTCGATCGAGGCGATGAAGGTCGGCACGATCACCATGGTGCGTGCGGGTTCCGGGACGCCGCCGCGCAGATCGAGCCGCGGGAGCGGCAAGGGCCTGGCGATCCGATGAACGACGCGGTGCACGAGCGCCACCGCAAACTCGCTGGCCGGGATCAGCGCGAGCGCTCCCACCCAGACCCACGTCCAGTGCGGTGCCTGTGCTGCTCGCACCACCGCCATGGCGGTCGCCACCCCGAGCCCGGTGATCAGGAAGACCGAGCCGAGGTAGATGGGGGTGGCGTGTTCGTAGAGCATGCGCTTCAGGCGATGTCGGAGCGGGGGGTGGTGGGCCACATCGGTCTCGAGCTCGGCGCGGCCTCGCCCGATCAGGTGATAGCCCACGTGTGCCGCCCTGGAGTCGGTGCCCAGCGTCTCCGCCGCCTGACGCGCGCTCTCGATGGCGCGCAGCGCGACCCTCACCTGGGCCTCGCCGCTCGGGTCTGCCAGCGCCTCGACCGCGTGGCGGTAGCGATCGCGGCTCTTGAACTCCATTCGGCCGTGGACCCCTGGCGGATCGCGCTGGAGGATCTGCTCGATCAGGCTGACGCCCTCGACGTACTCGTTCCAATCGATGGTGGCGCAAAGCCGCAGGCTGGTGATGGAATTGCCCATCGAGAGATGGTTCATCGCCTGTCGCTGATGCTCGGCGCGCACCGCGGCTTCCACGGTGGTTCCGGCGGTATCCAGCCGCTCCTCCAGCTGCTTCCTGAGTCCGGCGGCGCCGGCCCCGTACTCGCGCATGCGCTGCAACAGTTGGTCCACGAACGAGACGTGGAGATCCTGGGGTAGGATCGGCAGTCGGTCGATCGGCCGCGCACTCTCGAACGCGGCGAAATGGCGATCGGCCTCGAGGCGGCCCGTGCGGCCCGCGATTAGTTCCTCGGAGAGCCGGCTCAGATGCTCGATCAGCGCCAGCTTGAGCATGCTCGGCCACGCCCACAGCTCGCCGATCGTGAGGGGTGCGACAGTCTGATAGGCGTAGACGAAGCGGTTCAGCCGCCGAGCGTCGAGTCGCGCGTCGCTGTAGCGCAGGAGCTCCACGGCCATGGCGTAGACGCGCGCGGTGCCGGCGAGCTCGCGCGTGGCCAGCTTGGGAAGCTCGCGGTAGTAGCGGGTCGGAAGGTGATGGCGGATCTCGCGCATCTCGCCTTCCACCAGGTGGAAGTTGTCGAGCAGCCACTCGGCCGCGGGCGTGATCGGCTCGCCGCGCCGCACGTCGCCGGCGAGGATGCGATACGCGTTGCGGAGGACGCGCGTGTGATCGGAAAGGCGGCGCAGTAGCAGGGGGGGGCCACGCCTGGGATTGCGCGCCAGCGTGAATCCCGCGGCCAGCGCCCGGGCGCGCTCCTCCAGGCGCTCGACGCCGAGGAGTTCGCCGTGCAGGGGGCTGGAGTCGAGACCGATCAGCCGCTGGCGCGCCCCGCCCGGCCAATGAGCAGCACCGGACTTCGTGACGCGAGTGCCTGTCACCAGCCTGCAGTCCTTCCAGAATGGACCGCAGGGAGCCCGCGGTCCCGATCGAGGCGACCGGGCGATATTAGCAGGGATGGCGCTCGTCACCCGTGGCCGCGCGACTGCAGCTCGCGCGCTCGCCTGGCGACGCCCGGTCTCAGCCCACGTTGCTCCAGGTCTGGAGCGGGTGCCGGATGGTGCCCAGGGCGAAGCACGCGGACAGCCCGCCGCCGAAGCCGAACAGGCCGAACTTCCTGCCCACCGACAGCTCCCCGGGATTCAGCGCCAGAGCGAGCGGGATCGAGGCGCTGGTGGTGTTGCCGAACCGGCCCCCGGCGTTGAGCACTCGGCCGCGAAGCCCGCGCTCGCGCCACACCTTCACGATCGACTCGTTGAGCGCGAGGTTGGCCTCGTGCAATGTGACCAGGTCGAGGTCTTCGAGCTTCCACCCGGCCTTCGCAAGGGCGGCGTCGATCGCGGGGCCGCCCACGAAGGGGACGAGGATCTTCCGAACCGCGGCGCCATCCATCGCCAGCCGGTGCTTGCCGGCGTCGATCTCCTTCGCGGAGGGAGCGGGCCTTCTCGATCCCCCGGCGGCCGTGAGGATGACCTCCGCCTGGCTGCCGTCGAGCCAGCTCCAAAACTGCGCTGGCGAAAACCAGTCCTCCGCCTCGGGAACGGCGGTGCACAGTGTGGCGGTGCCCGCGTCGCCGAGGACGGTGGCGAAGCTCCGGTCGCGCCAGTTGATCGCTGCGCTCATGCGGTCGGCGCCGATCAGCACGATGCGTCGCGCCAGCCCGGCGCGGATCAGCGCGTAGCAGAACATCAGCGAGGTCACCCAGCTGCTGCACGCCAGCGAGACGTCGGCGCCCACGACCTCGCGCGGAACCGAACCCTGCCAGACCGGAATGCCCAGCTCGTGCTGGAGCAGGGCAGCGTCCGGTGGGCTGTAGAGGTAGGAGGGCGTCACGCTGCCTACGACGATCGCGTCGATGTCGCCGATCGCCTGGCCGGACCGCTGGAACAGTTGGCGGGCCGCCCGGGCCGCGAGATCGATGGTTCCCTCGCCTTCGTTGCAGAAGCGCCGCTCGGTGAAGCCGATGAACCTGCGCACCCAGCGGTCGCTGGTCTCGAAGAGTTTGGCTTCCTCAGGGCTCAACTCGGCGTCCCCGGCGGCGCGGGAACGCATGCGCTCGAGCCGCAGGCGGGCCGCGACCCGCGCGTTGCTCCAAACCTGCTCCGGCGCGTACGCGGAGATGCCGTCGAGGCGCATACCCTGGAGAATCGAACTCACGCACGCTCTCCCTGTGGAGGTCGCCCAAGTTTCACATGGTCGCCACAGAGTATCGCAAGTCTGGAGAGTTTGCCGGGAGTCCTGTCCGGGCTTTCGCCGTGGGGCCTAACGGAGCAGCAGCGCCTTCCCGGCCCCCGGGACCGGCCGCCCGTCGATGGTCATCCGGTAGAAGTAGGTGCCGTTTGAGAGGGTACGGCCGGCGTCGTTACGTCCATCCCACACCGCCTGATGGTCGCCCGCGGGCATGCGTGCCCGGACGAGCTGACGCACCAGCCTGCCGTTCACGTCCCAGATGTCGATTCGCGTGTCGGCCTCCTCGTCCAGTCGGAACGGGATGCTCGTCGTCGGGCGGAATGGATTCGGCCAGGCGCGGCCCAGAAAGCTCCCGGAAGGTTCGCGTGGCGGTGGCGAGACGCCCACGACCGAGGTGCCGTCGAGGAAGAGGATGTAGCCCCCGCCCCGATCGATCCCGCCGTCATCATCGCTGCTGGCGCCGACCGCGATCGCCGCCACGCTCGGTCCGGCGCCATCGAGGTCGCCCAGGAAGGCCAGCGAACTCCCGAACCCGTCGAGGTTGTCGAGCGGCACGGGGAAGTTGCCCTCGAGGTCGCTGATCCTCTGAAACCCGGCACACGCCCCATTGCTGTTGAGGAAGAGGATGCTGATGGCGCCGCGATCCACGCCGCCGTCATCGTCGCCCGTTACGCCGGCCGCCAGCGCGGTCACGCCACCCCCGGCGCCGTCGATGTCGCCGAGGTTCGTGAGGGCGCCGCCGAACTCGTCGTAGTTGCTGAAGACGTCGGTGAAGTTGCCCTGGGTGTCGCTGATCTTCTGATGGGAGAGCACCGCCCCGCTCGCGTTCAGGAACAGGACGTAGACCGCGCCGCGGTCGCTCCCGCCGTCATCGTCCAACGCCGCTCCGACGGCCAGGGCGAGGACGCCCGGCCCCGCCCCGTCGAGGTCGCCGAGGCTCGTCATCGACGTGCCGAAGTCATCGCCCGGGTCGAGTGGCGCGCCCGGGAAGTTGACCGTGTCGCTGATCTTCTGCGTGGAGAGCACGGTCCCGGACGGGTTCAGGAACAGGATGTAGACCGCTCCCAGATTGCCACCCCCGTCGTCGTCCCCGATCGACCCCACCGTGATGGCATGCGTGTTCGGCCCGGGCCCATCGAGGTCGCCGAGGCTGGCGATCGCACCGCCGAACTCGTCCAGGCCATCGAGTGGCGCGCCCGGAAGGTTGACCGTGTCGCTGATCTTCTGCACGGAGAGCACCGTGCCGCTCGCCGACAGAAAGAGGATGTAAACGGCACCCGCCCCGATGAACCCGTCGTCGTCGCCTACCGAGCCCACCGCGATGGCCGCGACGCTCGGTCCGGCAGCATCGAGATCCCCGAGGAACGCCACCGCGCTGCCGAACTGATCGCCGCTGTCCAGCGGTGTGCCGGGGAAGTTGACCGTGTCACTGATCTTCTGGTGGGAGAGGACCGTCCCGTTCGCAGCCAGGAACGCGATGTAGACGGCCCCCCGGTCGCCGCCGCCATCGTCATCGTAGGCGGCGCCGATCGCGATCGCCGAGACGCTCGGTCCGGGGCCGTCGAGATCCCCGAGGTGGGCGACCGCACCGAAGCTCTCGTCGAGATCGTCGATGAGCGCGGTGAAATTGCCCTCGATGTCGCTGATCTTCTGGTTGGAGAGCACGGTGCCCGGTTGTGCCCAGGCCGTACCGATGATGAGGAGTCCCGCGAGGGCCCCGGACAGGGATGCGAAGCAGGCAGATCGGGTACCGTAAGACATGGGACTGCTCCTCACGGGTCTCGGTGGCCCGGGGGACGTGCCGCCACATGAGGCTGCAGCGATTTCCATGCCGGAACGGGGCATGAGCGAAGTACTGAGCGGCAAGCGGTTACGGGCTCCCACCGGCGCCGCCGCCGCGATGCAGATGTGGGTATTCCCGCAGGGGTTGGGGCATCGCCCCCGGGCGCCCCGATAGCCACGAGATCGTCGCCCCACCCGGCGTTCAAGCGAGATCGCACCGCACCCGCGCCCGCTCGGCAATCTCGCGCCCGATCGCGATCGAGGCGGTCGCGGCCGGGGACGGCGCGTTGAGCACGTGGATCTGGCGCTCCGCTTCGACGATACGAAAGTCGTCGACCAGTCGGCCGTCGGGGGCCAGCGCCTGGGCCCGCACGCCGGCGCCGCGGTAGCGCAGGTCCGCAGCACGGATTCCGGGCACCAGGCGCCGTAGCCCGGCGGCCAGGGCGCCGGCGCTCAGCGCCCGGCGGCTCTCTCCGATCCCGGTGCGCCAATGCCGGACGCTCATCCGCAAGAACCCCGGCGAGCGCAGCATCTCGATCGTGTCGCGCGCCGAGAAGCTCGAGCGCGCGTAGCCCTCGCGCGCCAGCGCCAGGACGGCGTTGGGGCCGGCCTCGATTCCGCCCCGCACCAGGCGGGTGAAGTGCACGCCGAGGAACGGGAAGCGCGGGTCGGGCACCGGGTAGATGAGGTGCCGCACCAGGTGATGGCGCTCCGGGATCAGCTCCCAGTACTCGCCGCGGAACGGCACGATGGCCACCCCCGGTTCGACCCCGCACCGGCGCGCGAGCCGATCCGCGTGAAGTCCGGCGCAGCTGACGAGCGTCCGGGCACGCACCGGACCGCGCGCGCTCTCGAGCACCAGCGTGCTGCCGTCGCGCACCACCGCCGTGACCCGGGCCCCGGTCATCACCTCGCCGCCCGCCGTCCGCACCCGGGCGGCCATCGCCTCGGCCACCGCACCGAAATCGGTGATGCCGGTCTCCTGCACCAGCAACGCCGCGACGCCGCCCGCGTGGGGCTCGCGCTCCCGGATCTCCTCCGGACCCAGCCGCGTGATCCCCGCGAGCCCGTTCGCGCGCCCGCGCCGCTCCAGCTCGTCGAGGCGAGGGATCTCGTCGGCGCTGGAGGCGATCACCATCTTCCCGCAGCGTTCGTGGGGGATCCCGTGCGTGGCGCAGAAGCCGACCATCGCCTCGCGCCCTTCGGCGCACAGCCGCGCCTTGAGCGAGCCCGGCGCGTAGTAGAGCCCCGAGTGGATGACGCCGCTATTGTGGCCGCTCTGGTGCGCGGCGAGCCGGTCCTCGGCCTCGAGCACGATCACGCGCGCGCCCGGATGCTCGGCGAGCGCCATCGCGGTCGCGAGCCCGACGATGCCGCCACCGATCACGGCGATGTCGTGGGTGCCATCGACCGATGGGGGCGCGTGATGCGGTTCGGGTTCCACGGCGTGCCATGGTAATCCTCAAGCGATTGGCTATTCTACCCGCATGAACGGCAAGACCATCGTGATCACCGGCGCGAGCGGTGGGATCGGCGCCGTGCTCGCCGAGCGAGCCTCCCGAGCGGGCGCGCGCACGCACGGTTCTCGCCGCCCGCCGTGAGCGGCAGCTGGAGGAGGTCGCGGCCCGGTGCGGCAGCCAATCGCTCGCCGTCGTGGTTGACGTCACGCGTTGCGCCGACATCGAGAGAATCCTCTCGGCGGCGCTCGAGCGTTTCGGTCATGTGGACGTTTGGGTCAACAACGCCGGGCGCGGCATCACCCGCCCGGTGTCGCAGCTGACCGAGCAGGGCTTCGACGGGATGATGGGGGTCAACACGAGGTCGGCACTCTTCGGTATGCAGGCCGTGCTGCCCCATTTCAAGGAACGCGGCCGTGGCCACATCATCAACGTGTCGTCGATGCTCGGCCGGGTCCCGTTCGCCCCGTTTCGTTCGGCCTACATCGCTGCCAAGCACGCGCTGAACGCGCTCACCGCCAACCTGCGCATGTCAACTCTTCCTGGCGAAGGATCTCCCCGATTCCGCGGAGCGCTCGTTCGACCGCGCGATCGTGCTGCACAAGGCGACCGAGGGGGAAGCCCTCGACATCTGGAGATTCAAACGGCGCGCCTTCCTCCGTTCGATGGAGAAGCGGGGTGTCGTGAAGCCGACGTCGGGCGACAATTAGCGACCGCTCCCGAGGGTCCGGCGGCTTCAGCGCTACCTCAGTGTCCGAAGCCCCCGTGCCCGAAGTGCCCCCCCTCGCGGATCGCCACGGACAGCAGTTTGTAGGGCGCTTCGCGCTGGGCGGTGAAGATGAACTCGTAGCGCGTCGCATCCGACCCCATCAGCTTGACCGTGAGGTTCTCGGGAGTCGACTTCACCACCGAGGCCAGCTCGAGCTTGCCGTACTTCTCGCGCAGGCTGCGATAACGTTCGATGCGCTGCGGAACGCTCTTGTCGGCGAGACTCGTCGTGGCCAGGTGGGTCGTGATGTACCCCTTCATCGCGGCTTCGCCCGTCGAGAACGCGGCCACCCATCCGCGCGCCAGCTCCCCCACACGCGTGTCGGGCCATCCATCGCGATCCGCCTCGCGCGCGGCGGGCGCAACCGGCGTGGGCGTTGACTTCGTTTCCGCCCCCGCAGCGGCACCCAACGAGAGTGACAGCACGACGGCGCTCAGCAGGACACTTCTCATGGCGAACCCTCCGGATTGGGGACCAATCGCCGCGCTGCGCTGATCATGCATGGCTCAGCGCCTCGCGCACTGTGAGCCGCGCGGCGCGCTGCGCGGGGTAGAAACTGCTGATCGAAGCGAGCACCAGCACCAGAGCGAGCCACCCACCCGCGGCGGCCGGTGACAGATGAAAGTCGAGCGGCGCCTTGAAAAAGATGTTCCCGCAGGTCGTTTCCAGCGCCCAGCTGAGCGGCGCCGCCAGCACGTTTGCGGCGACCCAGCTGAGGGCGCCGATCAGGAGCGCCTCGATCCAAACGTGACGCGCGATCGTTGCCGGTGTCGCCCCGATGGCGCCGAGGATCCCGATCTCGCGGGTGCGCTGCACCACGCCGAGCGTCAACATGGAGGTCAGGCCCAGGCTCCCGACCACGACCACCACCAGGGAGGCCGCGGTCAGCAGGCTCAGGATGATGACCAGGTGGTCGAGGATGCCCTGCCGCATGTCGCGCATCCGGGCCAGCCCGCTCACCTGCATGCCCTGTGCCTCAAACTCGCTCTCGAGCGCGCGGGCCACCGCCTTCTGCGCGGCGTCATCGTGGCCGCGGGTCACGATCCGCATCGAGCGCGCCATGGATCCGCTCTGCCCGGTGGCCGCGAGCACGTCCTGCCGCGTGGCGTACACCACCGCCATCGGGGTCAGCTCCTTGGCCACACCGACGATCTGGAAGGCCACCGTTCGTCCGAACAGGCGCACGCGCACCGAATCGCCCACCGCGAGGGTGGAGTTTCGCGCGAACACCGCCCGATTGATGACGGCCGCGTGCCGGTCGCCCGGCCGGAGCCAGCGGCCCTTGACCAGCGCCAGGTCGAGCAGGGTGGAGCCGGGCTCGAGACCGAGCAAGCTCACCGTGGTGGTCGCGGCACCGCTCGGGCCGATCAGGTAAGGAGAAGCACCCGGCCAGAACTCGGTGTGCTCGATGCCGGGCACGGCGGCCAGTACGCCCTCGATGGTCTCGATCGGCTGGGCCTCGGTGAGTCCGACGGCGAGATCGTAGCGCCGGCGAGTGAAGTCGGCATCCACCGCGCGGGTCCAGGCGCTCGCCACGTTGAGCGCCGCCATGAACGCGGCGCCGCCCACTGCCAGCATGAGGACGGTCAGCGCCAGCCGGTGAGGGCGCGCGAGGGTCGAGCGCAGTGTGAGCAGCAGCGGCCGTGGCAGCCAGGCCACGCGCTCGAGCCCGCGCTCGAGCCGGCCGGGGACCCGCGCCGGCGGGGGATCGTCGCTGAGCGCCTCGCGCACCGTGATGCGCGCGCTGCGGCGCACCGGTTCGAGTGCCGTCAGCAGCGGCACGACGAACCCGACCAGCACGACCGCTCCCACCGACCACAGGGGGAACGGGGCGTTGCTCACGTCGGTGTTGAGGATACCGGCGGCGAACTCGGCGTAGGCCCGGCCCGCCACGAGCCCGGGCGGGATGCCCAGGACGAGCCCGCCGGTCGCAAGCAGCGCCACCTGGGCCAGGTAGAGCCCGGCCACCTGCCGGTCGGTGGCGCCGATCGCCTTCATCATCCCCACCTGCCGCAACTGCTCGGCCATCAGCGCGTGGATCATGGCCGCGACCAGCACCGCGCTCAGCACGAAGCTCACCAGGCCGAACGAGAGCAGCAGGAACAGGAACGCCTCCATCTGGCCGGCGTGCGGGTGACGCCCGGGGTCCGGCACCGTCACGCGGGACACCGTGTACCCGCCGCGCTCGAGCACCGTCTTGACCGAGTCTGCGACCTCGCGGATGTGACCCTCGTCCAGCGGGTGGTCGGCCACCACGATCCGCAGCTGCGCCGACTCGCCCTCGCCGCCGCGCAGCGCCGAGTCCCAGCCGACGAAGCCCGGAACCATGTGCTCCATCCACGCGGGCGCCATGCCCGCCGCGTGCACGGTGCCGGCCACGCGGATGTCGCGATCGCCGCCGCCTGCGGTCCGGAGCGCGAGCGAATCACCGATCCCGACCTTCGCCACCCGAAGCGCAGTGCGCTCGAGCAGCACCTCGCCCGCGCCGGGCGGCCAGGCGCCGCCGTCGGGCTTGAAGGTGTCCATGCGCTGGGCGTCGAAGTCGCGCAC
>CAYONG010000106.1:0-3329 GCA_964405235.1 uncultured bacterium
TCCCGGTGTCGGCCGGGCCTCGATCAACGAGCGAATCCGGCACAGGCGGTGGTCAGTGGTGCCGTATATCGGTTTCCTGGGGGGAATGTCTGATATAGGGCGATTACGTCAACTCCGCGACCCCAATTCGGGCGTTTGTGCGCCCATGAAGTTGAGTGGTGGAGACCCCCGCTGCGATGTCGTGGCGACGGGTGAAGCGCGCTACGTTCCTACCTCCACCTGCGGAAAAACCCGCATGCTTCTGTCCGTAGGGTCGCTTGTCTCCCCGCCGTCCAGCGCCTCTGACGGGCGCTGAGCGCGTCGCGGGGGCGCCCGCGGACCCAACCGCCCACTAGACCGTCGCTGGCCAGAAGTCCATGCGGGGTCCCGATGGCCCCACGTTGCAGTGCTGGGCGCACGGCCCCAGACGACTACCTGAGCTCTCGCGCTCACCGCATAAACCGGGGTCACGTGCACACTCCTCAGAACGGTCTTGGTGGCCTCTTCGACGGCGTCCCGTCACGCGCCGGCTGACGCCTGCGCGGCCTGGGCCGACTTCAATCGATAGCGGCGGACCGTCGTCCGCGTGAACGGGCCCTCCTCGACGTTGAGCTTGCGGACATCAAAATCCGTCCCATCGCGCAGCATCGCGAAGGTGATGCGGGCGAGTCGGTGGGCGACGGCGATGGCGGCCATCTTGTACCCCCGCTTCGCACAGAGCTTGGCGAAGTAGGGGTTGAGCGGATGCTGCGGCCGGCTCGCATGATGCGCGGCTTCGCAGAGCATCGCGCGCAGTTCGCCCGAGCCGCGTTTGGTGATGGGCCCGTACGCCTCGCGGTCGCCCGAGTGATGCGTGGCCGGGACCAGGCCCGCGTAGCTCGCGGCGTGCTTGGCGTCGGGAAAGCGCGTCACGTCCGAGAACACGGCGACGATGGTCGCCGCGACAATCGGCCCCACGCCGGGAATCGTCTCGAGCCGGTCGAGTGCGACGGCCGAGGCCGCGCGCTGTTGGGCCAGGGACTGTTCGAGGACGCAGACCTGCTCGCCCGCACTGCGCCAGAGGGCCCGGTGGTGTTCCACGTACGTGCAGAGCTCGCCGTCGCCCGCCACGGCCGCGAGCAGCTTGGCCCACCCGACCTCGGTGCCCAGACTGCGGCTGAGCAGCCCGCGCCCGGTGCCGCGCAGCAACCGCTTGACGGCGTTGATCTCCGCCGTTCGCACCCGCACGAAGTGGCGGCGGCGGGAGAGCGTCTCACGCAGGCGGGCCACGGGGAGCGGGGGCACGTGGACGAGCGTGCGATAGATCCCCCGCCGGAGCCCTTCACAGAGCTCGTGGGCATCGCGGCGGTCACTCTTCTGGCGCGGCCGGTAGGCCTTGAGCCGCACCTCGTGCGCATCGATCACGGACGGGACGAGGCCCCGGGCGGTCAGTTCGCGCGCGACAAAGAACGCGACGGTCCCCGTCTCGAGCGCCACCGGCGTCCCGGGCGGCAGGCGATGCTCGCCGGCCAGCCGCTGGAATCCGGCGGGCGTCGTCGGGATCTCCCCCTGCGCCACCACCGTCCCCGCCGCGTCCTGGATCACGAACGTGCACTGCTTGCTGTGCACATCCAAGCCAACGTAGTACTCCATCGGGCTCCCCTCCCTCTGCGCGTGGGGCTCCCTTCGGGATGACCCCGTGGTTCGCCGCGTACCGCATCGCGGTGGGGGGTGGGCAGCTCGACTTCATTGCGACGACTACGCTCCTGGGCGGTTCCCGTCGATCTATGCGATGTCCTCCGCTCGCAGGCAGTCGCGCTGCAGCGCGGGTGATTGACGTCGGAAGCATCGGTCGCTTGCTGGGAACCTTTGTCGAGTGGTAACTGCCATCTGGGCGCGAGAGTCGATCGGATCCACTCGGAGCCGCAAGGGCTCCCTGAGCGCGGGATCCGCGTTTCCCTGCGACGAGGGATGCAACGACGGCAACATGAACGGGAGCGCGTCACGGCGGGACGACAAAAAAAGATGATCCGCGACAGGCTCATACAGGAGGACCCGAAACTGGCCGAGGTCGTACGCCGGTTAGTCGCCGCGTACGAGCCATTGCGAATTTACCTCTTTGGCTCCGTCGCGCGGGGCGAGGTCGGACCGGACAGCGACTATGACCTGATGGTGATCGTGCCCGATGATGCCCTTTCCGATCGCCGGCGCAGCCGGCTGGCCTACCAGGCATTGCGCGGAACGGGTATCGCCGCGGACGTGCTCGTGTGGACCCGCTCGCGCTTCGAGCGGCGCGCCCGCGTGGTCGCCTCACTGCCGGCTACCGTCGTGCGTGAGGGGAAGCTCCTCCATGCCGCATGATCCGGAGCTGGTTGCCGAAACGAAGGCGTGGTTTGCGAGGGCCCAGACGGACATCAGGGCGGCCGCCCACGAATGGACGGCCGATCCACCTCTATTTGAGGATATCGTCTTCCACACCCAGCAGACTGTGGAGAAATGCTTCAAGGGATTCCTGGCCTGGCACGGCGTCATGTTCCGAAAGACGCACAATCTCGAGGAGCTCGCCGAATCATGCCTGCGAGTCGATCCGACGCTGAAGTCCCTCGCTGACAAGGCCGTACCCCTGACGGAGTACGCCTGGAAGTTCCGGTATCCGGGTGAGCCCGACGTTCCTTCGCGCGAGGAAACCGCGGACGCCATGGCCATCGCCCAGCAAGTCTACGACGCACTCCTTGCCCGCCTGCCCGAAGAAGTTCGACCGTGAGTCCTGCGTCGGCCGATATAGCGGCTGCCTGCGGGTTGCGGAAAAGCGGTGGCGCTGAGCATCCGTGGTGCGAAGCACCCGCTCCCGGACGTAGGCATTGTAAAGGCTAATTCCTGACGGCGCTTACCATTGCATCGAAACGAATTGTTGCACGCAGGCGAGCACCGCCTCGAGATCCGCCAGGGCCTGATCGGCGAGGCCGCGGTCGTAGAAATCGTGCGGCACTCCGGCGGGGAGTCCGTTCGGGTATCGCGTTGCGGGGTAGAGCTGATCGAGCCGGCGGCACGCCCCGTTTAGCGGTGCGAAGACCGGTTCGATCGCGGCCGCGTCCTGACTCAGCACGAGCGTCGAGTGCCCGAGAACCGGTCCTTGCCCGAGGGCATAGAGAAATGCCTTGATCCCTTTCTCAGCGCTGTGCTGGGCCAGAAAGCAGGCGTACTCGAAAAAACCGTGGCCGCCGTGTAGACGGGGACCGTGTCGCGATCATGCGACGCCTGCTTGAGCGAGCGCTGCGCCTCGGCCAGGTTTTGGCTCCCGGTCGGAGAGCATCCGCCCTTCCCTTAACACCTGGGCCGCGAACGTGGCCCCTTCCGCCACCATGCGTTCC
>CAYONG010000107.1:0-24698 GCA_964405235.1 uncultured bacterium
TGGCGACGGTCATCCTCGGCGGGCTCATCAGCTCGACCCTGCTGGACATGATCGTCACCCCGGCGGTGTTCTACCGATTCGGACGGAAGTCGGCCGAGCGTTACCTCGCGCAGGAATCAGACAATGAAACCCTCATCCCTCAGGGCGTCACCGTGTCCACCCTCAAACAAGGAGTCCAGCCATGAGATCCATCATCCGCACGGCCCTCGTAGTCGTCCTCGGGACCGGCGCCCTCGCCGTCGTGGGCTGCGGCGGGCAGAGGGCGCAGCCGGAGCCCGCACAAACGAAGTCCGAGCAACCGCCCGCCGTCGCGCAGGAGACCGGACACGGCGATCAGGGCGCCCCGGCCCAGCCCGTGACGCCGGCGGGAACCGCCGATGCGGTCTGGGATCAGATCGCGGGCGAGCAGAAGAAGCTCGAGGCCGCGATCCAGACCGGGCAGTTGGCCGACGTTCACCATCTGGCCTTCACCATCCGTGATCTGGTCGAAGCGCTGGCGGCCAGGACCACGGGGCTCGCAAATGCCGACGCCGTGGCCCTCAAGAAGGCGGTCGCGGAGGTCCGCGACTGCGCCGCCAAGCTCGACGAATACGGCGACAGCGGGAATCTGGGCGCCACCGAGAAGGAGTACGCACGGCTGGGCATCCTGCTGCCGCAGGTCAAGACGTTTGCGGCGAAGGGACGGATGAGCTCGGCGAAGATCGGTCCGAGATCGCAACCCGTCCAGCTCGCCGGGGAGATCATCGACCCGCAGTGCTACTTCACCCACGACGGCCGGGGCCTCGCGCACGCCGCCTGTGCCGAACGCTGCGCCCGCGGCGGTCAGGGCCTCTCGTTCCTCGACGAGGCTTCAGGCAGGGTCTACCCGCTGATCGCCAAGGCCCACGGGGCGAGCCAGAACGAGGGCCTCTACCCGCACATCGGCAGGCCGGTCACGATCAAGGGTGTCGTGATCAGCCGTGGGGAGGACTCGGTGCTCCTGATCAACTCGGTCACGCCGACGACTCTCAAGAATTCCTAGGAGGCCCGCATATGCGATTCGTTCATCGGATGTTGAACCTGACCATCCTCGCCCTGTCCATCGCGACCGTCTCTCACGCTCAGGGCACCGCGAAACCGCGCGAGATCAAGGTGTCGGTGACCGAGAAGGGTTTCGTCCCCTCGAGCATCAAGGTCAAGGCGGGACAGTCGATCGTGCTCGTCATCACCCGGAAGACCAACCAGACCTGCGCGACCGAGGCGGTGTTCCCATTGCTGGGCAGGACCTTCGAGCTGCCGCTCAACAAGTCAGTGCGTGTCACGCTCCAGGCTGACAGCGCCGGGCGGATCGGTTTCGCCTGCGGCATGGACATGATCAAGGCACAAGTCATCGTGCGGTGAGCCGGGGGCCCGCACCGAGGCGCTTGTTCGCACGACACACCGCTCACGACCCGGATCGGCCACGCCACGGGCGGAGACGATCCAGCCGGCGTTCGAGCTTGATGATGAGGTGGGAATGAAACGCGTGCGGCGGGACCGATCGTTGAGCGCCGGGGGAACTCTCGAGCACGCCGGCCCGTCTAATGGACGAGCATGAACGTCTTGTGCCGCGAACCCTCAGGGGTCGTTAGCCGGCAGAAGTAGGCGCCGGAGGCGAGGCCGGAGAGATCCATCGCGTTTCGGTAGTCGCCCGCGCCCAGGATGCTGTTCACCGACTGCCGCACCAGCCGGCCGGTGATGTCGTACACGCCGAGGCGAACCTCCCCTGTGCCGCCGGTCCTGAAACTGAACACCAGCCGCCCGTGGCTTGGGTTCGGGTAGGGGGCCGCCATCCAGAGCTCGAGCGCGGGGGAGGTGACCAGCGTCACCTCCCCGGCGGCATCCCGCTGCACGACATAGCCCGCCGGGAGCTGGGTGTAAACGCGCTCCCAGGCCTGGGATTCGTCGTTGCGCTCGCCGGTGTAGGGACACCCAGCCGCGTCAACGCCGTTCGTGTTCAGTTGCTGACCGGTGTCGTAGTAGACGGTGGTGGTCCCACCGATCGTGACGCGGACCACGGGGATGACTGAGGAGACTTTGGTCAGGCAGTCGTTGGGATTGCAGTCGTAGCAGCCGGCGGCATTCAGGTCCGATCCGTCGAAGGCCTCGAAAAAAGTCTGCGCGAGGACCAGATTCCAGCCGGCGGGGATGGTGTTCGCGCCCCATAGGTCGAAGCGCTTCGAACCGATGTCGGCCGTGACGACCACCCCCGAGAGCGATCCGCCGGTGAGGTTCTCCACCCGGAGCGCGCTGGTGTCCCAGTCCAGCGTGCTCGAGCCCGGGCTGTCGGGCTGGCCGACGAACACCGTGTTGGGGGATCCAATCCAGGGCGACGGTTTGGGCTGGGTATTGCCGGGATGGTGCGTGTCGTAGTAGCCGGTGTAGACGGCGACCTGCGTGCCTCCGGGGGGGATCACGTTCACGTTCGCGGTCACGGGGGCGGAGGCGCTGCCGCCGGTGTCGGTTGCGATCAGCGTTACGGTGTAGTTGCCGGACGCCGCGTACGTGTGCTGCGCGGTCGCGGTCGGCGCGGTGGTCGTGACCGCGGCGGCGCCGTCCCCGAACGTGAACCGGTAGCTGGCGATGGGAGTGGCGTCCGCGTCGGTGGACGTGGAACCGTCGGCGAGCACGGTGAGCGCCGGGCTGGCGAGCTGGCTGACGGTCAGTCGGGCCACGGGCGGGGCCTCGGACACCGGCCCGGTCGTGTACTCGACGTGGAGCAGCGGCGCGCTGGCGGCTCTGCCGTCGTAGGAGTAGGCGGCGCGGCGACCGCTGCCGCTGATGATGATGGCGAGCGCGTTGCCGCTCGCCCACCCGGGGCGGCTGACGATCTCCTGGATGACGCCGCTCAGGTCCGTCGTGCGCTGGTTTGCGCCCGCCTCGCCGGCGAGCCATGCGGCCGGCGTCCAGGTGGTGGCCGCGGTGGTGCGCGGCCGGGTCGAGACGTTGCCGGCGCCGGTGGTGAAGGCGAGCGGGTTGTCGGCGGCCTGTCCGCGGAGCGTGAGGGAGGTGGCCTCGGTGTGGGCTGACTTGGCGGCGAACTGGATGTAGGCGGCCGTGATCGTGGCGCCGGGCGGGATCGCGAGCGCGGTCCACCGCATGCCGATGGTCTGGACGCTGGTGTCGAAGACCAGCTCGAGGTCGCTGCTGGTGAGATACATGCTGCCGCTCGCGGACTCCTCCGCGTCGTCCGCGGAGGCCAGCGTCCGCTTTTCCACCGTGGCGCCGGTGGGCGGCGGCGGTGGGCTCGCAGCGGTGACGGCGACGGTCGCGATCACCGGGGCGGATGGGTTGCCGCCGGTGTCGGTGGCGATCAGCGTCACGGTGTAATCCCCGGATGTGGCATAGGTGTGCTGCGCGGTCGCGGTCGGCGCGCTGGTTGTGACCGCGGCGGTACCGTCGCCGAAGTCGAACCGGTAGATCGCGATCGGGGTGGCGTCCCCGTCGGTCGAGGTGGAACCATCGGCGAGCACGGTGAGCGCCGGGCTGGCGACCTGGCTGACGGTCAACCGGGCCACGGGGGGCGCTTCGAAGACCGGCCCGGTGGTGTACTCGACGTGTAGCAGCGGTGCGCTGGCGGCTCTCCCGTCGTAGGCGTAGGCGGTGCGGTGACCGGTGCCAGCAACGATGATGGCGAGCGCGTTGCCGCTCAGCCACCCGGGCCGGTTGACGATCTCCTGGATGACGGCGCTCAGGTCCGACGTACGCTGGTTGGCGCCGATCTCGCCCGCCAGCCAGGCGGCCGGGGTCCAGGTGGCGGCCGCTGTGCTGCGTGGCCGGGTCGAGACGTTGCCTGCGACGGTGGTGAAGGCGATCGGGTTGTCGGCGGCCTGACCGCGCAGTGTGAGGGTGGTCGCCTCGCTGTGGGCTTCCTTGGCCGCGAACTGGATATAGGCGGCGGTGATGGTGGCGCCGGGCGGGATGGCCAGCGCGGCCCACCGCATGCCGACGGTCTGGACGCTGGTGTCGAAGACGAGCTCGAGATCGGAGCTGTTGATATACACCTTGCCGCTCGCGAACTCCTCGGCATCATCCGCGGAGGTCGCGGTGCGCGCCTCCACGGTGACCGCCAGCGCCGCCCCCGGGGCGCTCGCGAGCATTGCGAGCGCAGCCAAGGCGACGATGCCCGCTCCCGGCAGCGCCGCGATCATCGTCATGGCCTGGGCCGGCCCGCGATGCGGGCGGAAGGCAACGGGGGCAGGGGACGCGGGGAGTGGCGATTCCCGGGGGAGCGGGCGCGCGAAAACCGGCTCATGTCTCACGGGGGTGGGGATGCTCCAGGCTGGGGGATGTCCCGTCGCGCTCAACGGATCGAAATATGATGCAATGAGTATTGAACGCCCTGCTGCAATATCAATAATATAATCGAGATTCCGGCTTCATGAGACGATGGCTTCCGCCTCGATCTCGACCAGCATCGCCGGGTCGATGAGGCGGCTCACCTCGACCATGGTGGTCGCGGGCAGGATGTCGCGGAACACCTCGCCGTGGGCGCGCCCGACCTCCTCCCAGCGCGAGATGTCGGTCACGTACATGCGCGTGCGCACCACGTCCTTCATCGTGGCGTCGAGCGCTACGAGCGCGCGCGCGATGTTACGCAGCGCCTGGACGGTCTGGGCGTAGGCGTCGCCGCGGCCGACGATCTCGCCGCGCTCGTCCGTGGCGGTGGTGCCGGTGACGTGGATGGTGCCGCCCACCCGCACGGCGCGCGCGTAGCCGACGATCGGCTCCCAGCGGGTGCCGGTGGAGTAGGTCTTCCGTTCCATCAGTTCGCCTCCGGGGGAGCGAAGCCAACCCTGCGCAGGACCTGTGCAAACCGGGCGTCCGCGCGCAGCGGGTCGAGGCCGGGATCGCACTGAATGAAGATCAGGTCCTCCGAGCGCTCCTCGATTGCCCGGTCGAGCCACTCGAAGGCGCGGGACGTGTCGCCCAACGCCGTGTAGATCAGCGCCCACGCATACGGAGCCGCATACCCCCGCTCCGATCGCCGCCTCATCTCGGCCAGAACCACCAGCGCCGAATCCCGTTGCCCCGCCGCCACGAACGCGCGGGCCAGCCACGCCTGTATGTGGGTCAGAGGCTCGCCGCGCAGGGCGGTGCGCAGCTCGACGATCCCCTCCGCGGGCCTCCGGCTCTCGACCAGCGCCTGCCCCACGACCATCCGCACCAACGCCAGCGTCGAATCCTCGCGCAGGATGGCCCGACCCCGCCGGATCGCCTCGTCGAACCGCCGGCCTTCGAACAGCGGAAACATCGTCAGAGTCCTGACGTAGGTCGAGAGCGGGTCGATTGCCAGGGCGGTTGCGTACTGGGCGGAAGCCTCCTCGAATCGTCGCTGGGTGAGCAGGTACGTCCCATAGTTTCGGTGGACGGTCGCATTCCCCGGCCTCAACCCGATCGCCCGCCGGAACTCCTCCCCGGCCGCCTGCCAGTCCCAGTCATAGAAGGCCCTCACGTACGCGAGGGCGTCGTGGGCCTCGGCCAGTGTGGAGTCGAGGGCGAGCGCCGCCAAGGCCGCAGCCTTGGCCCTGGGCATCGCCTCGATTGGCGGCATGTCCATGTTCGAAATCATGAGATAGGCCGCCGCGAGACCGGCGTGGGCCGGGGCATAGGTCGAATCCAGATGGAGGGCCTGCTCGAAGTACGCCAGTCCGCGGGCCCAATTGCCCGTCGAGGCTCGGTTGACGTGGTAGCGCCCCTTGAGCACGGCCTCGTTCACCGCTGGATCGACGGACCGCGCGCTCGCGAGGCCTGTCCGCTCGCGCGGCGTGAGGCTCACGCGCACCCCCTCGACGATGGCGCGGGCGACCTGGCTCTGGAGGGAGAACACGTCCTTCAGATCGCCCTCGAAGCTGTCGGCCCAGATGTTCTCGTCGGTGGCCGCCCGGATGAGCTTGGCCGAGATGCGGGCGCGCCCACTCGCGCGCATCACCGATCCCTCGACGACGGCGTCCACGCGCAGCTCCCGTGCGATCTGCGGGAGGCGCTTCTTCGTGCCCTTGTACTGCATCGCGGAGGTGCGCGAGATCACCCGCAGCGCGGCGACCTGGGCCAGCCGGGTGATGATCTCGTCGGTCATGCCGTCGGCGAAGTACTCCTGCTCGGGATCGTTCGAGAGGTTCGCGAGCGGGAGTACCGCCAGGGCCCGGATGCGGCCCGCATCCGTGCCGCCCCGCAGCCGGTCGCGCAGGCCGCCAACATTCGCGAGCACGACCAGGGCCGCCAGCGCCAGGATTGCGGCCGCTATGGCGGCGGGATGCAACAACACCGCGCGGCGCGGAGTCATGCTCGTGGGCCGCGCAGGCGCGGGGCCCACGACCGGGCGGCTCGAATCCCGCAGATCCGCAATCAGATCACGCGCCCGAAGGTAGCGTCTCTCCGGCTCTTTCGCCAGGCAGCGCAGGATGATGGCTTCGAGTCGCTCCGAGATCGCTGGCGCCACCTCGCGCGGCGACCTCACCGGCTGGTTCACGATCTCGTAGATGAGCGCGGTCGGCACCTTCTCCTGGTAGGGCGACCGCCCGGTAACCAATTCGTAAAGCACCACTCCCAGCGCGTAGAGATCGGCACGCGCATCCACCTTGCGCCCCAGCAGTTGCTCGGGTGCCATGTACGGCACCGTGCCGACCACCACCTCCGCCTCGGTCAGGCTCTTCGTCAGGTCGGCGCCGCCAGCCGGCCGAAGCACCTTGGCGAGTCCAAAGTCGAGCACCTTCGCCTGCCCGTCGGGGGTCACGACGACGTTGGCGGGCTTGAGATCCCGGTGCACGATCTGATGCCCGTGTGCGGCATCCAGCGCCTCGGCGATCTGGGCTCCCAGCTCCATCGCCTCGGCCTCGGGGAGCGGTCCGCGCGTGAGGCGCTCGTTCAGCGCCTCGCCGGCCACCAGCTCCATCACCAGGAAGTCCACGCCATCCTGGGTGTCGAAGTCGAACACGGTGGCGATGTGGGGGTGGTTGAGCCGGGAAAGGGCGAGCGCCTCGCGCCGGATGCGCTTGCGGGCGTCGTCGTCATCGAGCGCGCCTTCGGGGAGCACCTTCAAGGCGACGTCGCGTTCGAGATGGAGATCGCGGGCGCGGTACACCACGCCCATGCCCCCGGCGCCGAGCGGCGCCTCGATCCGGTAATGGGCGAGCGTACGTCCGATCATAAGGCCATCCCAACGGGTCGAGCGAGCTTCGCGGATCGAACTTTAGTCTCCGCCGCGGGCGCTGTCGACGTGCCGCGAACGCAGCCACCACGGGCGACCGACTCTACCGCCCGCGCCACGGGCCGCGCGCCGAAACGCGCTAGGCTGTGTCTGAAAACGCCCGATGGCTGCGTTGCGCGGACGGCTCCTCGCTCCAACGTGGCCTGAAGGCCACGATTCCGCTCGTCGCTCGCCCGCGACGCCTTGCCATCGGGCGTTTTCAGACACAGCCTAGCGATCGGCGTCGGCCGTCCCCGGAGGTCCCTTGATCACCTTGCCGCCCATCATGACGAAGGTCGGGCTGGCAACCAACGCGATGTCCGCCGTGGGATCGCCCGGAAACGCCACGAGGTCCGCGGCGTAGCCCGGGGCCACGCGCCCGATCTCGGCTTCCATTCCCAGGAGCGCGGCGTTCACGGACGTTGCCGCGCGCAGCGCCTCGATGGGGCTCATGCCCGCCCGCACGAGCCAGACGAGCTCCTGCGCGTTCTCTCCGTGCATCGTGTAAATGGCGTCGGATCCGCAGGCGATCCGAACCCCGGCCCCCCGGGCCAGGCGCAGCGAGGCGAACTGGATCTGCTGGAGCGCGGCGAGGCGCTCGACGTGGCCGGCCGAATACTCGAGCGCCTTGCCGTGCCGTGCGTACCAATCGAGGTGGGAAAGGGTCGGGACGAGATAGATCCCTTCCCGCGCCATCGTTCGCACAACCTTCTCGTCGAGTCGCGACCCGTGCTCGATTGACCGGACGCCCGCGTTCACAGCGCGCCGGGCGCCTTCGAGCCCCATGGCATGGGCGGCCACCCAGTGACTCCGCGGGTGTGCCACCTCGACCGCGGCCCGGATCTCCTCGCTCGTGAAGCTGGGCGCGCCGGTGGTGTCGTCGAAGGTGCCACTGGTCGCGAAGATCTTGATCCAATCGCACCCGTTGCTCAGATAGTGCCGGGTTCTTGCCACGATCTCTTCGCGGGTCGCCACCTGACCCCCCTGGGGGAAGCGGACATCCTCGCGCCCACCCCATGGAAGATGCATGGCGCCCGAGGTCACGATGCGCGGGCCGCGCGTGTAGCCATGCTGGATGGCCGCGGCAAGCTGGACGTCGTTGCCGTCGAAGCTGCCGAGATCGCGAATGGTCGTGAAGCCGGCCTCGAGCGTCTTTTCAGCGTTGCGGGCGGCTTCGAACACCGTCAGGACCGGCCCGCGGAAGAACTCGTCCAGGTCATCGGGGGCCCGGGTCGTATCCCTCCAGGCGTAGGTGATGTGGGTGTGGGCATCGATCAGGCCGGGCATCAGGGTCATCCCGGCCAGGACGATCCGGCGCGTCCCGGCAGGCGCCTCCACCGTGTCGCCCACCGCCACGATTCGGCCATCGCGCACCAGGACGCGCGTGTGGCCGGTCGCCCGGTCCGACACCCCATCGAACAGTCGATCGCACTCGATGAGCACCGGGGATGACACTAATTCCGCGGACACCCCGCCCGGCCGCCCCGCGACCCCCAGGATCAAGACGAGCACACCGGTCTTCCACGCGATTCTCATCGGGCTGGCTGGCGCCCCCCTTCCCGGCATGGCATAGGTCTGGCCTGCTCTTGGACGCTGACGCACGGCGCTTCGCGGCGGTCCTTAGGACGGACGCGGAATCGTTGCGATGTGGGCCGCGGTTCCGCTCTTCGCCACTGGACCAGCCGCTGTCGCGCGCGAGCCTAACGCCCCGGGGGTGGCACCCGCCAGTGCGATTGCTCCCGCCGGGTTCCCCCGTGCCGCGCGCTCGTCGCCCAGGCAGCGCGGTTTCGCTCGACGCGGTCGAGGGGATGGGTTATGAACTCCGCGCCATGCGCCGATCCCGAGCCCTGTTCCTCCCGGTCATGCTGGCCACTGTCGCCGCGAGTCTGCTGGTCTCCCGCACCGCCCGCGGCGCCACCGAGGCGGGCGGCGTGGACATGCTCCCCATCCTCGGTGGGCTGGTGCTGATCCTGGTCGGTGCCAAGCTCGGCGGCACGCTGTTCGAATCGTTCGGCCAGCCCGCGGTCCTGGGCGAGCTGCTGGCGGGTGTGGCGATCGGCAATCTCGGGCTCCTCGGCATCCATGGTCTCGAGCCGCTGCGCTCCGACATCGGCATCTCCATCCTTGCCCAGATCGGCGTGCTGTTCCTGCTCTTCCAGGTGGGGCTCGAGTCCGACGTGAAGAAGATGATGGCGGTCGGCGCTTCCTCTTTCATGGTCGCGCTGCTCGGCGTGATCACGCCGATGGTGCTCGGCTACTTCGTCTCGTCGTGGTTCTTCCCCACGCACAACACGCTCACCCACTGGTTCGTGGGCGCCACCCTCACCGCCACCAGCGTTGGCATCACCGCCCGCGTGCTCTCCGACCTCGGCCGCACCGCCAGTAAGGAGGGTCGCATTATCCTGGGCGCGGCGGTGATCGACGACGTCATGGGGCTCATCGTGCTGGCGGTGGTTGCGGGCATCATCAAGGCCGCGGACCAGGGTGCTGCGTTCGATCCGGCCACCGTGCTCTGGATCGTGGGCAAGTCGCTCCTGTTCCTGGTCGGCGCGGTCATCGTCGGCCAGTGGCTCTCGAAGCACAGCTTCCGGCTCGCCACGCGGCTGCGCGGCGAGGGCGTTCTGCTCTCGGGGGCGCTGGTCTTCTGCTTCGGGCTCGCCTTCCTCGCCGGCAAGGCGGGGCTCGCCCCGATCGTCGGCGCGTTCGCGGCCGGCCTGGTGCTGGACGAGGTGCACTACGAGGAGCTGCGCGCGCGGCACGGGGAGACGCGCAGCATGCAGGAGCTGCTGCAGCCGATCGCGACCTTTCTGGTGCCGGTGTTCTTCGTGCTCATGGGCATCCGCGTGGACCTGGACGCGTTCGCGGAGCCGGGCGTGCTCGGGTTTGCCGCCGCGCTCACGCTGGTCGCCGCGCTCGGCAAGCAGGCGTGCTCGCTGGGGGTGCTCGAGAAGGGCTGCGACCGGCTCGCGGTCGGCCTCGGCATGATCCCGCGCGGCGAGGTGGGCCTCATCTTCGCCGGGATCGGCGCCACGCTCACCATCGCCGGCGAGAGGGTGGTGGACGGCGCGGTGTTCTCGGCGGTGGTGGTGATGGTGGTGCTCACCACGCTGGTGACCCCGCCGCTGCTGGTGTGGCGGCTGCGCCAGCTCGACCGACGGGCCGCGAAGTCGTAGCAGGCGAGGGATGCGGGCGAATCGAACCGTTGCCGCCCTGATCGCCGCCATCGCCATGGCGTCTCCGGGCGCAGCCGAGGACGACGCCGCGAAGCGATGCGCGACGGTCGTCGACTATTCGGGGGCGCCGCTGCACGCGCCGCCGGACTCCGCGGCCTTCTCGGACCTCGACGGCGCCATGACGGGCGCCCTGGACGACTCGCTGGCGGCGCGGCTCGAGGGGGCCGTGAACTGGATCCTCGCCAACACCGCGGCGCCCGGGATCACGGCGGCGGTGGGCATCCCCGGCAAGGGGGTCTGGGCCGCGTCCCGCGGCCTCGCGCGCCTCGAACCCCGCACACCGTTCGCGCCGCACGCCCTCTTCTACTGGGCCAGCGTCGGCAAGGCGTTCACAGCGGCGGTGGTGCTGCAGCTCATCGAGGAAGGGAAGCTGGGTTACGCGGACTCGCTCGCACTTTGGTTCCCCGAGTTCCCGAACGCCGGAGCGATCACCGTCGAGCATCTGCTCACCCACACGAGCGGGGCGTTCAGCTTCAACTCCGACCTCAAGTTCCGGAGGAAGAAAGGCTACACCGAGCCGGCCGAGCTGATCCGGATCGCCGCCCGGCACGGGAACGCCTCGTGCCCGGGCGAGCGCTGGTCCTACTCGAACACCGGCTACGTGCTTCTGGCGCGGATCGTCGAACAGGTCGAGGGTCGCCCGTTCCACGCGGTGGTGACCCGGCGCGTCATCGAGCGCCTCGGGCTGCGCGGCACGGTCGCGCTCGCGCCGGAGCAGACGCCCGCGGGGCTCGCCACCGGTCATGTCGCGCGCAAGCCCGACCGCGACTTCGACTGCTCGACCCCCTTCGGTGCCGGGATCATCGTCGCGCCGGCGGACGACATGGTGAGGTTCTGGCAGGCGATGCTCGCGCGCAGGCTGTTCGGGGCCACGACCCTCCGTCACGCCTACGAGCATCTCTATCCCATGTACGACCCGGGCACGTTCTACGGTCGGGGCGTGATGCTGACCGAGTTCCGTGACGGCGTCGGACCGCCGAACGTGTGGCTCGGACACGGCGGTGGCACCCCATCGGCCAGGGCGGTGGTCGCGTACGACGTCGGATCACGCGTCTTCATCGCCGTCGCGATCAACGGCGATGTGTCGGCCGAGGCCGCCGCGTTTCGCCTGTTGAAGGAGGTCCGGGAGCACCGGGCTTCGGGGAAGCGCTAGTATCGGCGTAATGAGACCACGACACGCCGATCATCCATCGAACGCCAAGGAGCCACCCATGCAAGTCCGAACCGTCATCGTCACCACCGCGACCCTGGTCGCCATGCTCGCGCTTGCCGCGTCCGCGAACCAGGGGGGCACGGTCAGGAAGCCCCAGCAGGCTCAGCCCGCGGCCGCCGAGTCGAAGCCCGCGACGCCCGCCGCGCCGGTGGTGCTCGGTAAGCCCGAGACGGCGAAGTGGACCGCCACCACCTACGAAGCCGCGACCGCCGAGGCCAATAAGAAGGTTTTGGAAGGGGGAAAGGTCGCGACCGTCACCGGCGAGGTGGTGGACGTCTCGTGCTACTTGCAGCTCGGCAAGCGGGGCGAGGCGCACATCCCGTGCGGGACCAAGTGCATCGCCAACGGCCAGCCGATCGGCATCGTCGATGCCGAGGGCAACCTCTACATCATCATGGCCGAGGAGCACCATCCGCGGCGGGACGGGCAGGTCCAGTTGAAGACCGTGCTGGGACCGTTGCTCGCGAAGACCGTCAACCTCACCGGCATGATGACCGAGATGAAGGGCTACCGCGCGCTGTTCGTGCAGGCGGCGGAGTTGGGCGGCATGGTGAAGCCCGCCGAGGCCGGCGGGGCGAAGTAGTCGCGCGGAGCGCCCGTCCCCGCATCTTAAGGACACGGCGCGGGCCGGGCTCCCTTGCCCCGGCCCGCGCCTGACCACGCCACGCACGTCCATAGGCATCCATGCCGGACGTGACTCAGCGCACCTCAATCAACTCCAGGCGCACGCCGCCCTTCTCCTCGAGGATCAGTCCGACTCCGGACGCATAGGACTTGTGCTCGACGCTATTGGATTGGAGCGCGGTCCATTCCTTGGTCAGCAGGACGTTCTCGAAGTTCCGGCCCATGACCGTGGCGGTTCTGGTGGTGCTGATTACCGACGCCATGTCCTGCGCGACCCCCGGGGCGAACTCCTGGAAGTAGGTGTCGCCCGGGATCGGATGCGCCTTCATGATGAACCCCGGCCGGGCGCCGTTGACGCCTGCCTCCCACGATCCCGCGGTGCCCACCTCGACACCGTTCTCGAAGTCGCGGGTGAACTCGCCGAAGTACCAGACGTTGCCTTCAACGTCCTGCGCGAACCAGTTCTCGGCGATCTCGATGGTCTGGTTGTTCAGCGCGGCGGTCTCGATGACCACCGTGGTCGTGACGCCGAGGATGATCTTGGTCTGGCTCGTCACTTCGATGCGGAGCGTCTCGGTCCCGGAGCGGGTGGCGGCGCGGTAGGACATCGAGCGCCCCACGGGCAGCGGGAAGTAGGGGTTGTCCACCTGGCTGACGAAGTTGGCGGGGGCGATCCCGGGAACCCAGTCCTTGGGTTTCTGCCCCGCGAAAGCGGGGTTCATCATGAGCAGGCTCGTGGCCACCATCCATGTGGCCGCATGCGATACGGGCTTGGTCGGAAGCATGCCGTCTCCTCCTCTCGCGAATGCGGCCCTGCAGGTACTGCCTGCCGCGGGCGACCGGAAATGGTCGCGCTTGGCCCGGCGCACGGCGTCGGGGGTCATGTGGGCATAGGGGGGATCTCCGGGGTCCGATGCGGGATGGGTGCTCGGTTGCCGGGAACCGGCGAAAGGGCGAAAAAAAGATAACGAGTGCCGGGGCACATCGCCCCGGCACCCACCTGACCACGCGGCAAAGCGCGGAGGGTCAGTCCTTACTCTTGCGACCTTCCCTGGCCACCATGTGGTCGCTGCGCTTCTTCATCTGCCCCGGAGGTCCGCCGTGCGGATGCCGCCGCCAGTACTTCGTGGGCACGTTCGAGATCGCGCTCGGCACGTAGCGCGCGTTCACCGCCATGAACGGACCGCGGTGCGTGCGCGCGCGGTACCAGTAGCCGTCGTTGAGGACGTACCAGAAGACGCCGTAGCGGAAGACGTCGTAATCGCAGTCGTCCTCCAGCACGTAGACCGTGCTGCCCGGGACCACGACCACGCGGGGCTCCCGCTGGAATACGATCGCGGGCGGGGGCGGCGCGTTGCCTACGGTGACACTCCACCCGACGCTGGTGCCGGCGAGGACGCTGGTCGGGGTGGCGACGAGCGCGGCGAATAGGAACCACAAGAGCTGGTTGCGCTTCATGGTTGAGTCCTTTCTCCTGGGAGGCCAACCGTCGTCCCGGCCATGGTTCGCCGGGCCGGGGTACGGTGCCCGTCCTGCCGTTGGGGGGAGCACCACACATGCCACTGGAGTCCGTCAGTCAGTTAGTCCGTAAACGATTGGGATTAAATGATTTCCGGCGTTGCTAAACGCACGGCGGCCCGGTCCGGCTGGCACGCCCCCGCCGACCCTGGGCACATGACAATGGGGCGATTGCAAAAGGCGCTGTCGGAAGTTGCGACCCGCCCCGCCATCGCGGCCCTCTGGCCCCTTGGAAAACGCGCCATCAGGGGGCCGGTTCCATGCCGGCCAGGATCCGCCCGAGGCCCGTCCGCGCCCGGCCGGGGTGGCGCGGCGCTCGTCGTTCCGCCCTTGATTCCCCGCGGTCTGCCCGCCTAGGGTTCACCCCCTCTGCCCGAAGTCGGCGCCTCCCCCCACAGCCAGGAGCTACGCGATGTCCCAGCCCCACCGCCGCCTCTTGCTCGGCGCGCTCGCAGCATCCTTCGCCCTCGCCGTCCTCCCGCAGCCGGCGCCGGCGGCGACGCCGCGCGTTCACGCCATCGTCGGCGCGCGCATCGTCACCGCGCCCGGCCAGGTGATCGAGAACGGCACCGTGGTCATGCGCGACGGCGTCATCATGGCAGTCGGTGCAGGGATCCCGGTGCCCGCCGACGCGCGCCTCTGGCCGGGGGACAGCCTCACCGTCTATCCCGGCCTGATCGACGCCTTCGTGCTGCCCGCCGAGGCGCCCGGCCAGGGCCAGCAGCCGCAGGGCCCGCCGTTCGGCCGGCCGCGCGCTCAGGCGGCCACGCCATCACGCGGCGCCGGGCACGCGTTGTCCTCGGTGCGGGCCGAGTCCCGCATCAGCGAGACGCAGCCGCTCGCGAAGGATCAGGCCGAAGGGCTGCGCGCTGCGGGATTCACCACCGTGCAGGTGGCGCCGCGCACCGGCATCGTGCGCGGGCAGAGCGCGGTGGTCGGGCTCAGGAGCGGCGAGCCGAACGACGTCATCGTCAAGGCCGACGCGGCGCAGGTCGTGGCACTCGAGGCCTCGCGCGAGGGGTACCCGGGCTCGCTGATGGGCGCGATCGCGGTCATCCGCCAGGCATTCATGGACGCGAAGTGGTACCGGGACGCGCTCGCCGTCTACCAGCGCGCCCCGCAGGGCAAGGAGCGGCCGGAGGCCAATCTCTCGTGGGCCGCGCTGGAGCCGGTCATCGCGGGCCGGCAGCCGGTCCTGTTCGTGGCCGACGAGATGCTCGAAGTGCTGCGCGCGGCCGCCCTCGCCCGCGAGGCGGGCGTTACCGCGCAAGTCGTGGGCGCGGGCGACGAGTACAAGCGCGTGCGGGAGATCGCCGCCGCCGGCGTGCCGCTCATCCTGCCGGTGAGCTTCCCGGAGGCGCCGGATCTCGCCGATGCCGACGCCGCGGTGGACGTTTCGACCGAGGAACTGCGCCACTGGAACCAGGCGCCCGAGAACCCGGCGACCCTGGCGAAGAACGGCGTCGCGTTCGCGCTCACCGCGAACGGCCTGAAGGACGTGAAGAGCTTCCGCGGCAACGTGGGCAAGGCGATCGAGCGCGGGCTCACGCGCGACCAGGCGCTGGCGGCGGTGACCACGGTGCCGGCAATGTTGCTCGGACTCTCTGATCGGCTCGGCACCATCGCGCCGGGCCGGATGGCGAATCTTACCGTGACGCGCGGCGAGTTGTTCTCCGAGCAGGGCAAGATCGCCGAGGTGTGGGTGGACGGTGACCGCTACGACGTATCGGGGAGTGCTGCGGCCACCACGAAGGGCAACTGGGACCTCGCGTGGGACCGCTCGCGCCACACGCTGATGGTCGAGGCGGACAAGGACACGACGGTGCGGCTGGTGGTGGGCGCCGATACGCTCAAGGCGACCGGCGTGCGCTACCAGGGCGGGCGGATCGTGTTCACCGTCCAGCGCGGGAGCGAGCCCGCCGAGACCTTCGACCTGACCGCGAAGCACGACGTGCTGCGAGGCACGCTCACCGCAGGCGCCGGTTCTCACAAGGTGGTGGGCGTGAAGCAGCCGGACGCCGACAAGGGCGCGGGCGGGATGGGGCGCATGGGCGGGATGAAGCGGCCGGAAGGGGGAGCGCAGCGCGAGGGCATGAGCGCGGGCATCCCGCCCGGCGGCCCCCCTGGAGGTCCCCCTGGAGGTTCTCGGGGTGGTGCGCCCGGCGATAGTGCGGCGAAACCAAAAGACGAGCCGGTCGTGACGCCGGTGGTGATGGGGAATACCGAGGCCTGGCGCATGGCGTCCCCGGCGGCGCCGACAGCAGTGCTGGTGCGCAACGCGACCATCTGGACCGCAGGCCCCGAAGGCACGCTCGAGAATGCGGATCTGCTGGTGCGGGCTGGCAAGATCGCGGCGGTGGGGAAGGGCTTGGGCGCCCCTGCCGGGGCGCTGGTGATCGACGCCGCCGGCAAGCACGTGGCGCCCGGCATCATTGATGAGCACAGCCACTCGGCCATCCTGGGCAACGTGAACGAGTGCACCAACAGCGTGACCTGCGAGGTGCGCATCCAGGACGTGATCAACTCCGAGAGCGTCAACATCTACCGGCAGCTCGCGGGCGGCACCACGATCATGCACCTGCTGCACGGCTCGTGTAACGCCATCGGCGGTCAGCTCTCGGTGATCAAGAACAAGTGGGGCGAGTCGCCGGACCGCCTGCTGATGCCGAACGTCGCGCCGACCGTCAAGTTCGCGCTCGGTGAAAACCCCAAGCAATCCAACTTCGGCGCCCAGCGCGCCGACCCGCCGCGCTATCCGCAGAGCCGCGCGGGGGTGGAGCAGGTGATCCGCGACGCGTTCACCCGCGCGCGCGACTACAGGGCCGAATGGGCGGAGTGGACCGCGAAGAAACAGGGCCTGCCGCCGCGCCGTGACATCCAACTCGAGGCGCTGGCCGAGATGGTGGGCGGCACACGGCTCATCCACTGCCACTCGTACCGGCAGGACGAGATCCTGATGCTCATGCGACTGTGCGAGGACTTCGGTTTCAAGGTCAACACGTTCACGCACATCCTCGAGGGCTACAAGGTGGCCGACGAGATGGCTGCCCATGGCGCCTCGGCGATTGGCTTCAGCGACTGGTGGGGCTACAAGTTCGAGGTGATCGACGCCATTCCCTACAGTGGCTACATCATGTGGGATCGGGGCGTGAACACCGGCTTCAACTCGGACGACTCGGAGCTGGCCCGCCGCCTCAACACCGAGGCGGCCAAGGCGATCAAGTACGGCGGCGTCCCGCCCGAGGAGGCGATCAAGTTCGTCACACTAAACCCGGCCCGCTCCCTGCAGATCGACGACCGCGTCGGCTCGCTGGTGGTGGGCAAGGACGCCGACTTCTCGATCTGGAACGGTAGCCCACTCTCGCCCTACTCGGCCTGCGAGCAGACCTGGATCGAGGGTCGCAAGTACTTCGACCGCGCCGAGGACCTGGCCGGGCGCGCGGCGCTGGCGAAGGAGCGCGACGCCCTGGTCGCCCGGGTCAAGGCGCAGAAGAAGGATGGGCCCGGCGCCGGGCCTCCGGGCGGACGGCGAATGTGGCCGCCTCGCTACCTCGAGGAGACCGACATGAGCGGCACCGATTGTGGCCTCGACGGCCACGAGGCGATGCCGTTCATGAGCGAGACCGCGCGCAAGGCGCTTCTGAACGGGGAGGTGCAGAGATGAGCCGCCTTTCGATTATCCGCCGGGCGCCCGCCCTTTCCATTGCCCTCGCCCTTACACTCGCTGCCGCGGCAACCCTGCGCGTCGCACCCGCCCGCGCCGAGACCATCGCATTCACCGGCGCGACGGTGCACCCGGTCACAGGTCCGTCCATCGCAGGCGCCACGGTCGTGGTCACCGACGGGATGATCGCCGCAGTCGGCCTGGGGATCACCCCGCCCGCCGGGGCGAAGGTGGTGTCGTGCGCCGGAAAACACATCTATCCCGGTCTGATCTCGGCCAACACGGTGCTCGGGCTGATCGAGGTGAGCAGCGTGCTGGGCACGAACGACCAGAACGAGACCGGCAACGTCAATCCGAACATCCGCGCCGAGGTGCAGATCAATCCCGAGAGCGATCTGCTGCCGGTGACGCGTGTCGGCGGGATCACCGCCGCCCTCGTCATCCCGCGCGGCGGCGCGATCAGCGGCACCTCCGCTCTCATCCACCTCGACGGCTGGACGCAGGAGGACATGACGGTCGCGAAGCCCGTCGGGCTCCACGTCAACTGGCCGAGCCTCTCCATCAACCGTGCTTGGTGGGAGACCCGCAGCGAGGAGGACCAGCGGCGGGCTCGCGAGGAGGCGGTGCAGGCGATCCGCGACGCGTTCGAGAACGCCCGAGCCTACTGGACGGCGCGCGCGGCCGAGGGCAAGTCGGGTGTACCCCGTCACGATCGCGACGTGAAGTGGGACGCGATGGGCCGCGCGCTGCGTGGCGAGATCCCGGTCATGTTCCACGCCGACGCGCTCAACCAGATTCGCTCCGTGCTGCGCTTCGTCGACGAGCAGAAGCTCACAAAAGCGGTGCTGGTCGGTGGTGACGACGCATGGCGGGTCGCGGACGAGCTCAAGGCACGCGACATCGCGGTGATCACCGGCCCGCCGCTCTCGCTCCCGAACCGCGGCTACGAGCCGTACGACACCGGCATGTCGCTGGCCGCGAAGCTGCAGGCCGCTGGCGTGCGCTATTGCATCTCCGACGGCGGCGGCTCGACCAACGCCCGCAACCTGGGGCATCACGCGGCGATGGCGGCGGCCTATGGCCTGCCGCGCGACGAGGCGCTCAAGAGCATCACGCTCTTTCCGGCGCAGATCCTCGGCGTCGCCGACCGGCTCGGCTCGATCGAGCCGGGCAAGATCGCGGACCTCATCGTCACCGATGGCGACCCGCTCGAGATCACGACGCATGTCGAACAGGTCTACATCAACGGCCGGCCGATCTCGATGGAGACCCGCCATACTCGTCTGTTCAGCAAGTACGACGCGCGGCCCCGCGGCCCGCACGCTCGGAAGCGTTAGGGAGCGGGACGACTCGAGGAGGATCCGCATGCCGACCATGACGCAGCACGCCCCGGGCACATTCTGCTGGCCCGAGCTGGGCACCACGGACCAGGCGGGCGCCAAGGCGTTTTACACCTCGCTGTTCGGATGGACCTTCAAGGACTCCCCCATGGGTCCAGACGAGATCTACACCATCTTCCAGCTCGACGGGCGCGATTGCGCCGCCTGGCAGGCGAAGCAGCACGCCGGTGTCGGCGTGTTGGGCGAGCCCGGATCCCTCGCCTGGACGCAGCTCAACGCCTCGAGGTCCGGGCCTGCGAAAGCGTTCTACACCCGGCTCTTCGGCTGGGATTCGCAGGACTCTCCGATGCCGGGTGGCGGTGGGGACTACACCACGTTCATGCAGGGGGGTCGACCGATCGGCGGCATCATGCCGATGCCGGCCGACGTGCCGGAGGGGGCGCCGTCGCACTGGCTCAGCTACTTCGCGACCTCCGACGTGGACGCGACCACCGCGAAGACCGCGAGCCTCGGCGGACGAGCGCTGGTCCCGCCCACCGACATCCCGGGCATGGGCCGTTTCGCCGTACTTCAAGATCCGCGGGGCGCGGTCTTCGCGATCGTCAGGTTCTCGATATAGCTCCCCACACCCGCGGGGCCCGGGTGCCCCGCATCAACCGCCCCAGGGGCGCGGGCTCGTAACAAGGAGGAGAGATGGCAACCACCACACAACACGCCCCCGGAACGTTTTGCTGGCCCGAGCTGGCCAGTGTTGATCAACCCGGCGCGAAGGCGTTCTACACGGCCCTCTTCGGCTGGGAGTCCACCGACGACGACATGGGCGGCGGCGAGTTCTACACCATGCTGAAGCTCAAGGGACGCCCCCTCGGCGCGCTCTACACCATGCGCAAGCAGGAGCGGGCCACCGGCGCCCCGCCGCACTGGAACTCCTACGTCGCGGTCGCGAGCGCGGACCAGTCGGTGGCGAAGGCGAAGGCCCTGGGCGGCACCATCCTGGCGGAGCCCTTCGACGTGATGGATGCCGGCCGGATGGCGATCATCCAGGACCCGACCGGGGCTGTGTTCTGTGTCTGGCAGGCGATGAAGCACACGGGTGCCGGCGTGCTGGGCGAGATCGGTGCGCTGTGCTGGACCGAGTTGATGACCCGCGATGCGAACAAGGCGCAGGCGTTCTACACCGGACTGTTCGACTGGAAGGCCGAGGCCATGCCGATGGGTCCCATGAGCTACACCATCTACAAGCGCGGCGACACGCAGGCCGGCGGCATGATGCAGATCACCAAGGAGATGGGCCCCATCCCGTCCCACTGGATGGTCTACTTCTCCGTCAGCGACTGCGACGGAACGGTCGCGAAGGGGGGCACGCTGGGCGGCAAGACGACCATGCCGCCGACGGACATCCCCAACATCGGCCGGTTCGCGATCCTCCAGGATCCGCAGGGTGCGCACTTCGCCGTCATCAAGCTGGCCGCGACGGCGTAGTCGCGCCGTTCATCCCGACGCACCGGGGCGCCCCATCGGGGCGCCCCGACTGCTAGTATCCCGTCCGTGAGATCGCGGTCCACACGCCCACGCATCCGCCGCACCGCATTGTTAGCGATGCTCGCGCTCGCCGCTGTCCCGGCGGCGGCCCAGGACGGCTCCGGTGCGGCCGGCCAGACCGTGCCGGCCGATACTGTCACGGCGCCTGTCCCTGCTGTGATGGCCGACTCGGTCGCCGCACCGGTCGCCGACTTCAACGCGTTCTTCTCGGCCTTCCTCGCCCAGCGGCCGGACTCCACTCGCGTCGCGCGCGTCACGGGGCTGACGCTCGAGCGCGACGCCGGACGGTTCATGCTCGAGGAGGGGGAGCTGTGGCTCGCCACGCCGGTGGGTGGTCGCGTCTGCGCCGCGGTGTTCGTGGGCCGGGGCTCGTTCTCGCTCACGCCGCCGACGCTGGGCGAGCGCGAGCAGGTGCGACGCGTCTACGGTACGCCGAAGATGGAGCGGGCGTTCAGCTCTCTCGTGCTCGTGGTCGCCGACTCGACGATCGCAGAGCTCGAACGGACCCTCTCGTTCCGTCGGCGCGGAGGCTCGAAGGTCGCGGCGACGACTCTTGGCGAGTGCCTCCGGTACGTGAGCGAAAAGAAGACCAGCGGGATCATGGCCTCGCTCGCCAAGCCGTTCCTCGAAGGCCGCGCGAACGGCTACTTCTTCAGCCTGATCGAGAGCGTAGGGGCCGAGCGGTTGTTCTTCGAGATCGACCCGCAGCGCACCGAGGATGTGACGCTCTGGCGCGAGCCGAAGCAACGCCACATCGGGCTCTGGCGGGTGTGGCGCCGCGACGACGTGACCATGTTCGCGCGAGGCGGCGAGGCGGCGGCGGCGGTGGCGCCGGAGGGCGACTCGCGGCCGGTGTTGTTGGTCAAGCGCCATCGGGTCGAATGCCGGATCGCCGGCAACATGGACTTCGCGGCGGTCGCCGAGATGGAGTGTGAAGCGCGCGATTCCTCCCTCCAGCGTTGGGCGACGTTTACGCTCTTCGACCGGCTGCAAGTGGATTCTGTCGAGTGGGTTGGCGGTCCGCGTGCGAAGTTCTTCCGGGGTCGCGAGAGCGACCGGCTGTGGGTGCTGTGCGAGCCGCCGCTCGCACCCGGCGGGACCCGCACCTTGCGCGTGGCCTACCACGGTCGCTTGATCGAGCGGGTCGGGGACTGGATGCTCATGGGCTCCTCCACCGAGTGGTACCCGGAGCCGGACGGCCACCACCGCGCGCCGTTCGATCTCACCTTCCACAGCCCGTCGCAGTATCACCTGGTGAGCGTTGGCGAGCGGGTATCGTCCGAGACGCTCGCCGGTGTCACGATGTCCCGCTGGCGCGCCGAGCGTCCCATCCGCAATGCCTCGTTCGTGCTGGGACTCTTCGACGAGGAACCGTTCGGGTTGCCCGACGCCCCGCCGGTCACCGCGCTCATGTTCCGCGGCAAGCCCGACCCCATCCAGCTCTCGTTCGGCGATGTGCAGCTGATCAGCGGCGCGCGGATGGACCGCAAGGTCGCCGCCGACGCGGCGCGCGCGGTCGCGTTCTTCAACCGGATGCTGGGCCCGCCGCCGGTTCCCCGGATCGTCGTCGCCGAGATCCCCGATACCAAGGGCGAAGCGTTTCCCGGGCTCATCCAGATCACCTGGACCCCCTTTTGGGGGCGCAATGTTGCGGCCGAGGACGCGGTCTTTCGTGCCCACGAGGTGGCGCACCAGTGGTGGGGTTACGGGGTCGACTACCGGACCTACCACGACCATTGGTTGAGCGAGGGGTTCGCGGACTTCGCCGGGCTCTGGTACGTGCAGCAGGGACTGGGCGACACGAAGAGCTACCTGGCCGTGCTCGACGCCTGGCGCGAGCAGATCTTCGAGGACCTGCGCTTCCGGCCCTCCGGTTCGCCCCCGGCCGGCCCTATCAGCCTGGGCTACCGGAGTGCCAGCGTCGAGGTGCCCGGGGACCACGCGTTGATCGTCTATAAGAAGGGCGCGTGGGTGCTCCACATGCTGCGCAACATGCTGCTCGATCTGGAGACCGGGAACGACGAACGGTTCGCCGGTCTGATGCGCGACTTCTACGCACGTCATGAAGGTGGACAAGCCACCACCGAAGACTTCCGCCGGGTCGCCCAGCGCTACGCGGGCGAGGACCTGGGGTGGTTCTTCGACCAGTGGGTCCATGGCACCGACCTGCCCATCTACCGATTCGCCTCGCGCACCGAGCGCACCGCCGACGGCAAGTACAAGGTCACCTGTCGCGTGGAGCAGAGCGGCGTCCCGGAGAGTTTCCGTATGCCGGTACCGATCCGTATCGATTTCGGTGACGGAAGGATTGCATGGGTGCGGGTGCAGATCCAGGGCGCGAGGTCGGAGTTCGAGCTGCCGCTCATGGAGCGCGCGCCGAAGGCAGTCGTGTTCAACGACCTCCAGTCGGTGCTCTGCCGTGTCGAGCAGGTGAAGTGGTGAGGGGTGTGCACTTCACCGGGACGGCCGGGAGGTGGCAGGCGTCGGTCGACCCGTTCACAGTGATGCCCCGCTCCCCACTCGTGGCGGCTCGATTCGCACTGTTCCGGCCGCCGGTGATGCTCTATGGTTCGGGCCCCCCCGACAGGCGCGAGGGAGTCCCGTGTTCATGGTCTGGACCGCGTATCCGAGCTCCGCGCCCGCGGTCGGTTCCGGCCCGCGTGAAGCCCTCGTCCGCGAGCGTGCCGCTGGCGCCGCCCAGCCGGCACGGCTCCTCGATCTGGTGCGTCACGCCATCCGGATCCGCCACTACAGCCGCCGGACCGAAGAGGCCTACGTCGGGTGGACCCGGCGTTTCATCCTCTTCCACGGCAAGCGGCATCCCCGCGAGATGGGCGAGGCCGAGGTGACGACGTTCCTCTCGAGCCTTGCCGTGGAGCGGCGGGTGAGCGCAGCGACGCAGAACCAGGCACTCAGCGCGCTGTTGTTCCTGTACGAGCACGTCCTGGGATGTGAACTCGACTGGCTGGACCGCATTGTGCGAGCGAAGACTCCGCGACGCCTGCCGGTTGTGCTCACGCGCGATGAGGTGCGGGCAGTGCTCGACCAGCTCGACGGCGTGCCGCGGCTCGTCGGCACGATGCTGTACGGCTCCGGACTGCGGCTTCTCGAAGGGCTGCAGCTGCGTATCAAAGACGTGGACTTCGGCCGCGGCGAGATCACCGTTTGCGGCGGAAAGGGTGGGCGCGACCGGCGCACCGTGCTGCCCGGCCGCCTGGGCGAGTCCCTTATCCGGCACCTCGAGTTGGTCCGGCGGCAACATGGGGAGGACGTCGCCCGCGGCGCGGGCTGGGTGGAGCTGCCCGGCGCGCTGGCACGCAAGTACCCGAATGCCGCGCACGAGTGGGGCTGGCAATGGGTCTTTCCCGCCACCCGCCACTACCTCGATCGACTCACCGGGCAGCGCCGCCGGCACCACCTGCACGAGACGGTCATGCAGCGGGCCGTGAGAACGGCGGTCCTGCGAGCGGGAATCACGAAGCCTGCCAGCTGTCACTCGTTCCGGCACGCATTCGCCACTCACCTGCTGGAATCGGGATACGACATCCGTACCGTTCAGGAACTGCTCGGTCACAAGGACGTGACGACGACCATGATCTACACGCACGTGCTCAACCGTGGTGGGCTCGGTGTCCGGAGTCCGGCGGACGGGCTGTAGACTGGCGGGATTCTGAGGCGCGGTGCAGGCTATCGCTCGAGCGGACGGAGTACGGCGCGGGCAAGCTGAGGGACAGGATGGAGTTCAGGACACGGTGCCGCGCAGCCTGGCACGATAGGCTGACCAGCCTCTCTGTTCGGAAAGTTCGGCCGAATGTCGTTGGCCAGTCGAATGCCTGCGCCGCAATCACGGATGATCGCGTTCGCCATGCTCCGCGCAACTGCCACCGCTGGTCGACCAACATTGGGCGAACGTGCGGTGTCTGGCGCTGAGGCTGTCCAATCCCATTTGGACGCGCTGGTTCGAGACTCGAAGACGCCGGGAATCCAATATCTCGTCGTCGCGCCCGAGCAGACCGTCTTCGAATACGCCGGCGGCTGGGCGGATATCACGGGACGCCGACCGCGGGCTTGTCGGTACCACCAGAGGTTTCGGGAAGTTCCTCCAAGACCAGCTTCGCCCGGATTCGGCGCTCTTCAACCACACGACGCGACAACTGTTCTACACGCCCGAGCGGACCACATACGGAACGGCCATCTCGATGAGCCTGGGATGGCACATCGGAACGGGGAAGGGCGTTCGCTTTTTTTATAAGGAAGGGGGCGGTGGGGGTTTTCACTGCATGATGCGGGTGTATCCTGCGTCCGGAATAGCCACGGTCGTCATGACCAACGCGACCGGCTTCGACGTCCGTGGACT
>CAYONG010000108.1:0-3266 GCA_964405235.1 uncultured bacterium
TTCTTGACCTCGCCGCGCGAGGCGCCGATCAGGTAGCGCCGCCCGCTCGCCTGGAGCCAGGTGAGGTTGTCCGCGCTCACCATGCCGCGGTCCATCACCCAGATCCGCTGTGCCAGCCCGAAGCGTGTAGGCGGCCATGTAAAGCCGCGTGATTCTGACACTCTCCTTTCCGCGTAGCTTGCGGCCGGTCACTTGTTCTTCTTCTGCCGCCACGAGTCGGCTTCGATGTCGAGGACGTGGCAGGACTCGGTGAAGCGGTCGACGAGCGCGGCGACGCAGGCAGCGCCGGGGAAGATGGTGCCCCACTGCTTGAAGCCGAGGTTGGTGGTGATGATGGTGGGTCGTTGCTGATGGCGGCGGCTGATGATGTTGTAGAGCAGGTCGCCACCGCGGGCATCGGCGGGCAGGTAGCCCAGCTCATCGAGGATCAATAACGCCGGCTTGGTGTAGGTGCGCAGCCGACGTTCGAACGCCGGCAGCGAGTCGTGCTTGCTGAGATCGGCGAGGGCCTGAGCGAGCGTGGTGAAGCGCACGCGGTGGCCCTGCTGGAGGGCGATGAAGCCGAGGTTCTGGGCGAGCGAGGTCTTGCCGGTGCCGCTCGGCCCACGCAACAGCACGTTGGCGCCGGTGCCGATGAACTCGCAGCCGAGGAGTTGTTCGTAGAGGGCGCGGTCGATCCGGCGCGGCCAGTTCCAGTCGAACTGATCGAGCGGCTTGAACTTGCCGAGGGTGGCGAGCCGGGTGCGCTGGGCGAGGTTGCGGACCTCGCGTTCGCGGTGTTCCAACGCGATCAGGTGTTCGATGGTCTCGATCGGCGAGAGCCGGCTCTGGGTGGCATGCGCGAACAACGCTGCGAGGGCGTCGCCGGGGGCGCGCAGGCCGAGGCCGCGCAGTGCCGCGGGCACGTCAGCGCTTGGGGCTGTCATCGTAGTCCTCCAGGTTGTGCGGGATGACGTCGCGGTCGGGGACGTGCGGGTTCAGGACGAGCTCGACCGGAACGGGCCGGGTCAACGCACGGCGCTTCTGCTCGCACCACTGCGCCAGTGCGCCGGGGTCGTGCAGGCCGCGCGCGATGATCTCGGTGACGGCCTCTCGGAAGATCGCCTCGCCGTAGAGGTCCAGGAGCTTGTTGGTCTGCGCGGTCATGTGACGCAGGCTGCGTCCGCCCTCGATCCAGCGGCGGTAGAGTCGGTCGATGCTCGGCACCAGGGCGCGCAACCGGTCGCGACCCTTGAGCTCCTGTGCGGCTCGCTTCAGCCGCAGGATCTCGGCACGGTGCTCGGGGATCTCGATCAACTGCCGGCGGCCCCAGCAGCGGGGGTGACAGGCGATCTGCGTGTCGGACTCGAGCACGCGCACGTGCGTGTCGCTGGCGACCAGCGTCAGCAGCTTGCCGGCGCCGGCGGGCGGGACCGAGTAGAGGTTGGTGTCGAACTGGACGCTGGCCGTCTTGTCGACGCGCACCGAGAGCATGCGATCGGTGGCGGGCGGGGTGGCGGGTAACGGCAGCAGGTGCGGTCGTTCCTCGGCGAGCACCTCAGCGACCGAGCGGTCCTTGAACACCGGATGCGGCCGGGGCAGCGCGATGTCCGCGAGGAAGCGGGCGAGGTCACGGTTACCCGTGGCGAGATCGGTGATGCGACGACCGGCGAAGTGGCGCTCGCGAAGGTAGCGCACCGCCCGTTCGACGCGTCCCTTCTGGTTGGCCTTGGCCACCGCGCACAGTCGCGGCTGGACGTGATAGTGGCCGGCGAGGTGCAACAGGTCGGGATGGAACCGTGCGGCGTCGCCGTGACGCTCGAGCACCACCGACTTGGGGTTGTCGAACAACCACTGGCGGCTGACGCCGCCGAAGTACGTGCTGGCGCGCACCAGCGAGCGACACAGCGAGTCGGCGGTGAGCTCGAACACCAGTTCGGCCCACAGCGCACGCGAGTAGGCCAACACGATGAGGAACACCCACAGTGGCCGCTCGCCCCCGGGCACGGCGAGCGTGCCGAGGTGCGCCCAGTCGACCTGCGCCTGCTCGCCCGGCAGCAACTGCAGCCGCAGGAACACCTCGGCCCGCGGTGCGGGGCGGATGCGCGCGACCAGGTGGCGCAGCGTGCGCACGCTACCGGCGTAGCCGCGCTCGCGGATCATGTCGTAGAGCCGTGTGGCACGCAGTCGTGGATACTGCGCCAGCTGCTGGTCGATGAACTCGCGGTAGGCTTCGCAGCGCCGCGGTCTGGGGCTCCTCGCGGGCGTCTTCCTCTTCCGCTTCGGCAACCACCCCAGCACGCGCCGCACGACGTCGTGGTGCACGTGCAGTTGACGCGCGATGGTGCCGACCTTCCAGTGCTCGGCGCAGGACAGCCGGCGGATCTCGGTCTCCTGCTCGGGGGTGACACTCATGACCACTCCCGCCGCACACGACCAACAGCGCCACCACGCCGTTCAGCGCCGCGACACCGCAGCGCCCACACCTCGATGACGGGGTGGCGCGAGCGATCGCCGGAGTCGTCGCAGTGTGCCCAGCCGGATGAGATCGCTGCGGAAGCCGCACATCGCACAACCGGGCGCGGTGGCAGCGACGTGAGCGCCGGGCGTGGCCCGTACCGCCTGTTCCCTGACTTCATCGGTTCCCCTCCTGCCGCCGAGGGGCAGCGCGCCGACGATCGGCGGCGCGCACTCGACTGGCCCGGGCACCGTGCACAACGACACCCGGTCTGGGGAACCCTGTTCCGTCACGCACGCGGCGACGAGGCGGAGCCGGGCCCGGTAGGCGCGCTGGTGATCACGGTGGTCGAGTCGACCCAGCGGGCTCTCCTGGTGGCGGGCGCGGGCGGCTCGCTGGCACCGCCGGCGGGCCTCGGTGCGACAGGCGAGCCCGCAGTAGATCTGGCCGCGGTCGCAGCGCCTGCAGACATGGAAGATCACGCCGCACCGCCCGCATCGGTCCTGCCGAAGGCTCTGATCCACCACGCTCGCACATGTGCGAACGCGGGTCGTTGACCGCTGCGGACCGCCGCGCTAGACTTGGCTCACGTCGGCGCTCGCAGCTGAAAGTCGACCAGAGGGCTCCGGGTGTACCCCACCTGGGGCCCTCGTCCTTTGAGGACGTTCGCAGCTGAGCGCGCAGTCTCGCTCAGGCTGCCGCGGCTCGCCAGCCCGACCGCGCAGCGTCAGAATCACGCGGGTCCTGAGGGCCGTCTACACCACCGCCACCCAGCAGATCGCCGACTGGATCCAGAGTCACGTCCACGCGTTCGAGTACTTGGGCGGCG
>CAYONG010000109.1:0-34684 GCA_964405235.1 uncultured bacterium
CGCCGCGGCGTGGCGGGGACCCTCGCGCCTCGGGGCCGCGCTGGCGCTGGCGGCGGTGCTGGCGCTCTCGGCCTCGATCCTCACGGACGCCGCGCGGGTGCTGGCCCATCCCGCCCGGGTCGGCGACGAGGAGCGGCGCCACAGCCCGGCGCCATGGGCGGATGCCCTCGACTGGATGGACGTCCACCTGCCGCCGGGGAGCGTCGTGCTCGCGGACCCGGCGACCTCCTACTCGGTGCCCATGTACACCCGGCACTACGTCATGACGCTCTCCGACCAGCACAGCTCGCCCAACGATTCCCTCGCGCTGACCCGCATCCTGGACGCGCGCGACGCGCTCGAGCCCTACTCGGCGTGGGCGCGGGTGCGCGAGGTCGTGGCGCGCTACCAGGTAGACGTCGTGGTCCTCAACGACCGTTTCGCGGAACCTCCGGCGCTCGACTACTGGAAGCCCGGCCCCGAGTGGTTCGCGGCGACGCGCGCGCGCTTTGACGGCGTGCCGGATGTATTCGAGCCGATCTTCGACAGAGGAGACTTCGTTGTCTACCGGGTGCATCGAGCGGCCCTCGACACGCTCGCCACCGCGGTCGCTCCACGTCCGTTCGTCCACCCCTGGGAGTCGGGGACCTGGTCGGAGGGCCGGACGCTGGATCCGGCGCTGCCGGCCCTGTGCCGTTTCTCGCTCGCCTCAGGCAAGGCCGCCCGCGGGGACTCGCTCTCAGGCGCCGCCTGGTGGCGCGCGCCCGCGCCCATGCGGCCCGCGTCGTACAGGGTCGTCGTGCGCTTCGACCGCGATCTCCCGGGCGACTTCCGTCCTCCGGCGATGGTGGCCAAACCGGTGCGCAAGGTCATCGAGCGGCTGCGGGGCGAGCGATACCGGTTCCGGGCCGACCACCTGCCGGTCGGCGGCGCCTACGGCGTGGACCTGTGGCGGCCGGAGCAGGTCGTCCGCGACTCCTTCGCCTTCGCCATCCCGACCGACGTCGCGGAGGGTACCTACCGGATCCGCATCCGAATGATCTCGCACCCGCACTATCCCAGCTTCCACCTCCGTGACTACTTCTTCGAGGACGACTACCTCTCCGGGCTCGATGCGGGGACGCTGGTCGTGAGGCGCCGCGGCGCGCCCGGAGGTCCCTGACCATGTGCGGCATCAACGGCGTGTTCCACTATCGCGGCGGCGTCGCCGACCCGGCGCTGGTCGAGCGACAGGCCCGACTCATCGCGCACCGCGGCCCGGACGACCATGGTCTGTGGCACGAGGGCCCGGCCGCGCTCGGCCACCGGCGGCTGTCGATCGTGGATCTCTCGCCCGGCGGGCACCAGCCGATGCCCAACGAGGACGGATCGCTGTGGGTAAGTTTCAATGGGGAGCTCTACAACTGGCCCGACGTCAAGGGGTCACTCGCCGCGCGCGGACACCGGTTTCGTGGATCGAGCGACACCGAGATGATCCTGCATCTCTACGAGGAGCACGGAGGTGGTTTGCTCGCGCACCTGCGCGGCATGTTCGCCTTCGGGCTCTACGATAAGACGCGGCGGCGGCTCCTGCTGGCGCGCGATCGCCTGGGCAAAAAGCCGCTCTTCTACCACGACGACGGCCGTCGCATCGTCTTCGCCTCCGAGCTCAAGGCGCTGCTGCTCGATCCCTCGGTGCCGCGCGAGATCGACGAGGCGTCGCTTGCCGACTTCCTGACCTTCCAGTACGTGCCCGCGCCCGCGACGATCTGGCGCGGGGTGCGCAAGCTGCCGGCCGCCCACATGCTGGTGTGCGACGAGGGGGGTGTGAAGGTCGAGCGGTACTGGTCGTTGCCGGTGGAGCCCGATGCCGGTCAGCCGCCCGAGTACTATCGCGAGCGCCTGCGGGAACTGCTCACCGAGGCGGTCCGGCTGCGGCTGATGTCGGACGTGCCGCTGGGGGCCTTCCTCTCCGGGGGCATCGACTCGAGCCTGGTCACCGCGCTCATGAGCCGGCTGACGCGCGAGCCGGTCAAGACGTTCAGTATCGGCTTCGAGGAGCAGGACTTCTCCGAGCTCGAGCACGCGCGCCGGGTGGCGCGGCACCTGGGAACGGATCACCACGAGTTGATCGTGCGGCCGCGGGCGCTGGACCTGCTGCCCCGGCTGGTGTGGCAGATGGACGAGCCCTTCGCCGACGCGTCGATGATCCCCACCTGGTACGTGGCCGAGATGGCGCGGCGGCACGTCACGGTCGCCCTCTCCGGAGACGGTGGGGACGAGGCCTTCGCCGGCTACACGACCTACGCGTGGGCGCGCCGCTACGCGGGGCTCGACGTCATCCCGCGCTCCCTGCGCCGGCTCGCGGGGCTGCCGGCCGGGTGGCTCCACCCCGATCACGGGGCCGGGCGCAAGCTCCGCCGCCTGTCGCTCGACGTGGTGGACCGCCACCTCGAGGTCATGAGCTACTTCCCGCCGCGGGAGCTGGCGCGCGTGCTCTCGCCGCCGCTCGCGGCGCACCTGCGCGGGCACGACCCGTATGCCCCGGCGCGCGCCGAGCACGCCCGCGCCTGCGCCGCTGTCGGCGCGGTGCCGGCGCTGCTCGCCATGGATGCCGCGACCTACATGACCGACGACGTGCTGGTGAAGGTGGATCGGACCTCGATGCTCGAATCGCTCGAGGTGAGATGTCCACTGCTCGACCAGGAGGTGCTCGAGTTCACGGCCCGGATCCCGTTCGAGTACAAGCTGCGCGGGGACGTCTCCAAGTGGATCCTCAAGGAGGTCGCCCGCGACCTGCTGCCGCCCGAGATCATGCAGCGTCCCAAGCAGGGGTTCGGCATGCCGCTCGAGCACTGGTTCGGCGCCGACTTCGGCCGCCTCGCTGGCGAGGTGTTGCGCGATCCGCGCGCGCGCGGACGCGGTTGGTTCGATGCGCGCGGCATCGAGGAGGTGCTCGCGGGGGCGGGTCAGCGTACCGAGCGCCGGGCGCGCCAGGCGTGGGCGCTCGTCTGCCTCGAGCTCTGGGCCCAGACCTACCTAGACCGGCCGGGCGAGGGGATGGCGACTCCGCTCCGGACCTCCACGTTGCGTGGAACGACGGTCGCCGCTTGAACCTCGCACTCCTGATCGGGCACTTCCCACCCGGGCCCTTTGGCGGCGCGGAGCTGCAGGCCGAGGGCTGGGCGCGACGGCTCGCCGACCGGCACCGGGTCACGGTCGTGACCCGCCGTGACCCGCCCACGCAGCCGGCGGTCGAGGAGCGGGAGGGCTTCCGCGTCGTGCGACTTCCCGTTTCGCCCGTGCCGCTGCTGCGGACGGCGCTCGACCTGGCGGCGGTCCAGCGCGCGGTGGCTGGGCTCGTGCCGCGGCCGGACCTCCTGCTCTGCTTCCAGACCTTTATCAGCGGCTGGGCCGGCGTGCGCGCGCAGGCGCGGCTCGGGGTGCCCGCGGTGGTCTGGGTGCGCGGGGAGGGCGAGTACCGGCTGCGTGGATCGCGCGCCATGCGCCTGCTCGCTCCGCGCGTCTGGGCGGGCGCGCGGGGTGTGTTGGTCCAGAGCGGGGCGATCCGCGGCGCGCTGCTGGACGAACTCGAGCGGGCCGCCCCCGGCGTCCGTGCCGCGGTCGAGGCGAAGCTCGAGGTGGTCCCGAACGGGCTCGATCTGCCCGATGCGATCGCGCCGCCCGGGGGGCGTGTGCTGACCATCGGCCGGCTGATTCCGGACAAGGGCATGGATACCGTGATCGACGCGGTCGCAGGCGTCCAGGGCCTGCTCACGGTCGCGGGCGAGGGGCCCGAACGCTCCCGCCTCGAGACGCGCGCGCGCGCTCATGGGATGGATGCGCGCTTCACCGGCTACGTCGCACGCGAGCGGCTCGACGCGCTCTACCGTGACGCGTGGGTGCTGGTGCTGGCGGCGCGCCGCGGCGAAGGGCTGCCGAACGTCGTGCTCGAGGCGTTCGCGCACGGACGCCCGGTGGTGGCGACCCCGGTCGCGGGGGTGCGAGATCTGGTGCGGGACGGCGTCAACGGCATCCTGGTGCCGCCCAACGATCCGCGCGCGCTGCGCGACGCCCTGGCGCGCCTCGCGCACGAGCGCGGGCTCGCCGCGCGGCTGGGGCGCGCTGGACGTGAGACGGCCGAGGCCTTCGCCTGGGCGCGCGTGCGCCCTCGGCTCGAGACGCAGCTCGAGCGTTGGAGCGGCTCGTGAGCGCGCGCGGGCGCATCTGTTTCCACCATCCCTATCTGTACCCAGTCTTCAGCGCTGGCACGGTGGAGTTCGCGGGTGGGGCGGAGATCCAACAGGGCCTCCTCGCCCGCGGCCTCTCCCGGCGCGGGTTCGACGTGACGGGCGTGACCGCGGACTACGGACAGCCCGCGCGCATGGAAGTGGACGGTGTGACGTTGTTCCGCACCTATCCGGTCTCGGGGGGCATCCCCATCCTGAGGTTCTTCCACCCACGGCTGACCCGCACCGTCGCGGCGCTGATCCAGGCGAACGCGGATGTGTACTATGTTCGCGGCTCCGGTCTGTTCGCAGGTGTCACGTACGATGTCGCCCGCCTCCGGCGCGCCGCGCTCGTGCTCGCGACCGCACACGACGCCGATGTTTTGCGGACGCTCCCGCTCCAAACCAATCCCCGGGACCGCTGGTGGCATCGCCGAGCGCTGCGAGGCGCGCACACCCGGGTCGTTCAGACCGAGATGCAACGCGAGCGGCTGCAGCGCGAGTTCCGGCTCGCGAGCACGGTGGTCCCCAACGCGGTGGAGCTGCCGAGCCAGCCGGTGGATCCCGGGCGCCACGGCGCCGTCATCTGGCTTGGCACCTACAAGCCGGCGAAGCGACCCGAGTGGTTCACGGCGCTGGCCCGCGCGCTGCCCGAATATCGCTTCATCATGTCCGGGGTCATCCCCCCGCCTCCCGACACCACCGCAGCGTGGCGGAGCGCCCGGGCGACGGTGACCTCCTGCCCAAATCTGGACGTCCGCGGTTTCCTCCGGCACGCACGCCTGATCGAGCTCTTCGGCGAGGCGTCGCTGTTCGTGCACACATCGCCGATGGAGGGGTTCCCCAACACCCTGCTCGAGGCCTGGGCCCACGGCTTGCCGAGCGTGACGGTGGTCGATCCCGACGGCGTCGCGCGGCGGGAAGGGCTCGGGGCCGTGGTCCATGACCTCGACGGTCTGATCCATGCGGTGCGCGGCCTGATGGAGGATCCTCAAGCGCGGCGCGCCGCCGGGGCCAGGGCCCGAACCTACGTCCGCGCGCAGCACGATCCCGATCTCGTGCTGGGGCGCCTGGCGGAGATTCTCGACCATGCGGTGGCGAGGGTGCGGGCGCGGCGGGCCGCGCGGGGGAGGATCGGATGAACATGGCGCAGGCGTGCCGGAATGCCGGCGAGGAAGACCGATGGAGCTGAGCGTCGAGCTCCTCCTCGCGTTGGCCAAGGGCGTGGCCACCTATCTCCCGGGGCTCGACCGCCTCGGCGGGCGGCACACCGGAGGGACCGTTTCCGCACGCTACTGCTACTCGGTGTGGCTACGACACCTGACCACGGCGATGACCCACGGGCTTGGGGCTCATCCCCGGGTGGTGGCGGAACTGGGCCCCGGGGATTCCCTCGGGACCGGTATCGCCGCGCTGCTCACGGGCGCGGAGCGGTTGTACGCTTTTGACGTCGTGCGATACGCAGATCCGGGGCAGGACCTGCGTATCCTGGACGAGCTCGTCGCGCTTTTCTCGCGCCGAGAGCCGATCCCGGGGGACGAGGAATTCCCCGAGGTGAAGCCGCGTCTCGGGAGCTACGCGTTCCCGCGCGAGATGCTGGTCGACGGGCACCTGCGTTCCACGCTGGCGCCCGGCAGGGTCCAGGCGATCCGGGAGGCGCTGTCCTTGCGGCGCGGTACCCGGATCGGATCCATCCAGGTCTCCTACTTCGTCCCGTGGACCGCGGCGGACGTGATCGAGGAGGGGACGGTGGACATGGTGTATTCGCAGGCGGTGCTCGAGCACGTGACCGATCTGGACCTCACGTACGACGCCTTGCGCCGCTGGGTAAGCCCGGGCGCCTGGATGTCCCACCAGATTGATTTTCGCTGTCACGGGCTCGCGCGGACATGGAACGGGCACTGGACTTACCCCGAGGCCGTCTGGCGCGTAATCCAGGGGCGCAAGCCGTACCTGCTGAACCGGGCGTCGCACTCGATGCACTTGGAAAAGCTGAGAGCGCAGGGCTTCGAGATCGTCGGCGACCTCGCGACCCTGGCGGCTGAGGGGGTCGCTCGGGAGCGATTGGCTCGGCGCTTCCGTCACTATACGGACGAAGACCTCCGCTCGAGCAGCGCCCTGCTGCTGGCGATGAAGCCGGTGGGGTGCGCGTCGTAGCCGGTCTTGCCGCCGTCGCCGCCTCCCGAGAACTCACCCTGCTGGGGGATGCGGTCGAAGGTCGAGGCGGGTGTCTTCTCGACCGAGCAGAACAGCATGAGCGGCCGGCACGCCCCCCGGGTTTCAGCATGCGGGCGATGTTCTCGAGCGCGACCCGGGTGTCGAAGACGTGCTCGAGCGTGCCGCCGTCGAAGATCATGCCGAAGCGACCGTGCAGCTCGGACGGCACCGGGCGGTTCAGGTCCCAGACGATCTCCGCCTGCTCGTAGTCGGAGTTGTCCAGCGCCACCGTCGCGAGCCCGCCCAACGCGGGGAAGAACGCGTGGTCGCTCGCCTAGGACGCCTCCGGGCGATCGTTCCAGCCGGGCAGGTTCGAGCGCTCCGGCATCCCCGCGCACAGCGCGTGTGGGGTCAGCCCCAAGGCGCGCAGCATCCCCACCACCTTGGCGAAGGTGGCATAGACGCATTGGCGCCCCAGGGTGAGCACCGGCCCCGGAAAGGGTTTCCGCTTGTGCTCGCGGGCCAGATAGTGCAACACCGGCAAAGGACAACCCATCGTCATCTCCCTGCCCGGGTGCCGAGCGACTGCGGGTCGGCGCTCCCGACGTGCTGAGGGACCCTCGGGGCTCGCGCGCAGCCCCGGCCCTCACTACCCCCGCTGGGGCGGGAGCATACCAGCCTGGGATCGGGCCGACTCCCCGGAGTTTGCCGGGGGAGCACGGTCCGATCCCGCGCGCGCCGGTAACTCCCGAATCACTCCGGGGGTCGCCGGGCGCGGCACTTCGTCAATGAACCGGCGGTGCCACAGCTCGAGGGTGAGCATGGTCCACAGCTCGCGCGCCCGGTCGCGGCGTCCCCGGAGATGATCCTCGACCACCTCGCGCAGCACCTCGGGCCGGTAGTAGCCGCGCCCCAGGCAGCTGGGGGAGAGGAGCGTGTCGGCGAGAAGCTCGCGCAGGGGTCCTCGGAACCAGGGAGAGAGCGGCACCGTGAAGCCCACCTTGGGGCGGTCCACCACCTCGCGCGGGAGCCACTGTCGCGCAAGCCGCCTAAGCAGCACTTTGCCCTCGAGCCTGCGGATCTTGAATCGGTCTGGCAGCCGCGCGGCCCACTCGACCAGCGTGTGGTCGAGCAGCGGGACGCGCGCCTCGAGCGAGGCCGCCATGCTCATCTTGTCCATCTTCATGAGCAGATCGTCCGCGAGCCACAATCGGAGATCTACGTCCAGCATCCGGTCGAGCGGGCGCCGGGCCGCGGTCTCGGCGAGCGCTGCGGCGAACGCGCGGGCCGCCGCGTCGTCGTGGCCGACCAGGGCCGGCCCCAGCAGGCGCCGGCGCTCCTCTCCGGCGAACCCCGCGAACCAGGCGGCCAGACGCTCGGGTTCGGCGCGGAAGCGGGCGCTGCGCGCTAGCACCTGGAGCTTGCGGAAGCCGAACGGCAGACGATCCACGCCGTGCTCGAGGAGTGGCTTCCTGAGCCAAGCCGGCAGGTGAGCGATGCGGCGCGCCGTGGGCTCGACGGCGTACTTGGGATAGCCGGCGAACAACTCGTCGCCCCCCTCGCCAGTCAGCACCACGGTCACCGTCCGGCGCGCGAGCTGCGCGACCAAGTAGGTCGGGATGGCGGCGGGCTCCGAGACCGGCTCGTCCTGGTGCCACACCAGCCGCGGCAGCTCGCGCAGCATATCGGCCGCCCCGACCATCAGCTCGCGGTGCTCGGTGCGGCAGTGGTCGGCCACGCGCCGCGCGAACGGCAGCTCGCTGAAGGGCCCCGGCGCGTCGAACCCGACCGAGAACGTCTGCACCGGCCTGGTGAGCAGCCTGCTCATCACCGCCACCACCAGACTCGAGTCCACGCCCCCCGAGAGCAGAGCCCCGAGCGGCACCTCGCTCATGAGCTCGAGCCGCACCGATTCGGTGAGGCGCTCGGTCAGCTCGCCCAGCGCCTGCGCATCGGTGAGCGCGAGTTTGGGCTCCCACGCCTCGACCCGCCAGTAGCGCCGGACGGTGCTCCCGGCGCGATCCACGGTGAAATGGTGCCCGGGCGGGAGCTTCTCGATGCCCTGGAAAAGGGTGGTGGGGGCGGCCGCGTAGCGCAGCGTTAAGTGCTCGACCACCCCCGGCAGGTGGACCCGGCGCTCGACGCCCGGGAAGGCGAACAGCGCCTTGATCTCGGACGCGCACACCACCGCGCTGCCGGCGCGGGCGAGGTAGAGGGGCTTGACGCCCAGCCGGTCGCGCGCCACGAACAGCCGTCGGCGCGGGCGGTCCCATATCGCGAACGCAAACATGCCGCGCAGATGCTCGACGCAGGCCTCGCCCCATTCCTCGTAGGCGTGCACGATGCTCTCGGTATCGCTGCGCGTGCGATAACGATGCCCGCGGGATTCCAGATCGCGGCGCAGCTCGGCGTGGTTGTACACCTCGCCGTTGTAGACGATCCAAACCGTGCCATCCTCGTTGGCGAGCGGCTGGTGCCCGGTGGCGAGGTCGACGATCGAGAGGCGGCGAAACGCGAGGCCGACACCGGGCTCGACGTACGTGCCCGCGTCGTCCGGGCCGCGATGGGTGAGCGAGGCGGCGGCGGCGGCGAGCCAGGCAGGCTCGGGCGACCGGCCATCCGGATCGAAAAACGCCACGATGCCGCACATCAGGCGCCTCCACACCGGCGGTGGGCCCGCCGCCCTCGTCGGGTTACCCGGCGACCGACCACATCTGGTAGAATCGTGCCTCCGTCGCGGGTGGGGCAACCGTCGGAAGACCCTTCGGCTGAACGACTTGCGTCCACGCGGCCCGTGACGGATCCGGGCACGTCCAACCTGTGAGGAGACCCCCCCTGCGCACGCCGCTGCTGTCCGTGCTGGTGCCGGTCTTCAACGAGCATGCCACCCTCGAGGCCTTGCTCGTGCGGGTGTTGGCCGTGCCGCTCGACAAGGAAGTGATCGTGGTGGACGACGCTTCCCGTGACGGGACGCGGGAGGTCCTGGCGGAACTGGCCCGACGTCTGCCCATTCGGGCGCTCTACCACGAGCGCAATCGCGGCAAAGGATACGCCATCCGCACCGCGCTCGCCCAAGCGAGGGGAGAGATCGTCATCATCCAGGACGCGGATCTGGAGTACGACCCGGAGGATTATCCCAAGCTCGTGGCGCCGATCGTGAGCGGCGAGAGCAACGTGGTCTACGGGTCGCGCTACCTGGGGCGCGACAACCCCCTGCCGCTCACCCACTTCAAGGTCGCGGTCCTGCTGCTCAACGCCATGGCCAACCTGCTCTACGGCACACGGCTGACCGACGAGGCGACCTGCTACAAGGTGTTCCGGACCTCGCTCCTCAAGTCGCTGCCGTTGCGCTGCGAGCGATTCGAGTTCTGCCCCGAGGTCACCGCCCGCGTGGCCAGGCGCGGTGAACGGATCCTCGAGCTCCCGATCCACTACCACTACCGTACCCGGGAGCAGGGCAAGAAGATCGGTTGGCGAGACGGTTTCGAGGCGATCTGGACGCTCCTGCGCTACCGCTTCACCGACTGACACCGACCCGCCGCCCGAGCCCCGCCACCGCGCCGAGACTCGCCCAGCCGGCGCCCGCCAGCCACAGCAGGCACGGCTCGAAAGCCATGCGATAGCGCAGGACCGTGAAGAACACCGCATTGACCAGGGCGAAGCTCACCACCGCGCCCACCAGGGGCCAGACGGTCGGCTCGGAGCGCCTACGCAAGAGCGCGAGGATCACGCCCGCGAAGACGGCGACGCTGGCCAGTCCCTGGGCCCAGCGGCTCCAGACGCTGACGTACGCGGTGCGGCTGTAGGTCTCCGGCCACAGGGCGAACAGGTTTCCCAGCCGCACGAGATAGAGCCACGCCGCGCGGCCGGGCTCATCCCGCACGAAGCGCATCCCCTGGCGATAGTACCAGCGCTCGCGTGCGATCTCGTCCGGATACGCGTGCAGAGATTCGCGCTCGGCGGCATTCCATTGGGTGGGGGCGCGCGTGTCCCCGGTGGCGCGGGCGTTGTTGCCCACCCAGAACTGCCGCCCTCCGCCGGTGGCGACGAAGAACCACTCGCCATGCACGCGATGATTCCGCACGATCCAGGGGGCGACGGTGAGCGCAAGCGAGGCGGCGGCGACCAGTGCCGGGCCGATCCACCCGCGTCCCGCGCGGCGCAGCGCCGGCAGCAATCCCAGCCCCAGACCCGGGAGCAGCGCCAAGGTGTTGGGCCGGATTAGCGCCGCCAGGCCGAACAGGACGCCGGCGGCGGCCCACGGCCACAGTCCGCCGCGTCGCCACCCGGTGAATACCGCGGCAAAGGCCAGGACCAGCACCAGGACCAGCGTGTTCTCCGAATACTGCGTCGCCGGCAGGAAGGCCAGGATCGGGTGCAGCGCCATGAGCCCGGCGGCGACCAGGCCGGCGGTCGGTCCGAACACCAAGGCCCCGACGGCGCCGACGATGCCCACTGCCGCCGTGCCGAGCAGCGCCTCGACCAGCCGCAGGGCGAGCAGGCTCGGCCCGAATGTGGAGAAGACCGCTGCCATGAGGGTCGGATAGCCCGGCGGTCGCAGGGTCTGCTCGCCATAGGTGCCGTGCTCGACGAGCGACCGGGCGACGGCCTGGTATTCGCGACCATCCGGCCACTCGATGACCAGCGGTGTAAGCGCCACGATCGCCACGCGGACCAGGAGCGCGGTCGCCAGCACCGCGCTCCATGGCCGCCACGAGCGGCCCGCTCCAGCGGTGTCTCCGCCGCGGCTCATCGGCGCCCGGGCGACGGGCCCTGGGCCGTCGAGGACGTCCGGGCGATCTGGTGCGCGGCGACGATGGACGCGAACATCAGCCAGATCTGATACGTGTAGGTCGGCATGCGGGCAAAGTCGATCTTCATCTGGTCCACCATGAACACCAACATTTGCACGTGGCCGATGATCAGGAAGGCCCGCGCGTAATTGGGATCGTGGAGATCGGTCCCCGGTGGCCGGGAGAGACGCCAGAGACGCCAGAGCAGCCACAGAAAGCAAGTCAGTCCGACGATGCCGACCATGTTACCGATGAACAGGTAGCCGTTGTGCGGCCAGAACCAGAAGTCGAGACCCTTCTCGATCATGTAGACCGGTCCGTGGCCGATGATCGGGTGCTGCATCATCCGCTCGAAAGCGGACCGCCAGAGCGACAGCCGCGCGGCCGGCAGGCCGAACTCGAATTGTGTCGAGGTCGGATCGACCATTCGCTCGAACAGGTTGCCGGAGAAAGTGAAATTGGCGACGATGGAGTTGATGCCCAGGAGTCCCACGATCGCGCTGGCGAGCATCAGCACCATCGGCACCAGCCGGAGCCGCCGACGCTGGAGCCATGCAAGGTAGGCGAGGCCGATGATCAGCGACACGATGCCGCCTCGGGTCACCGTCATGAACATGATGAATACGGTGAGCACGAGGAGCCCGGCGAAGACCACCCGCCGGGCTCCCGAGCGCGCACGCACGAGCATGAGGCCGGCCAGCGGCAGGTTCAACGCGCAGTACTCCGAGAGCAACTCGAAGTCGAAGAACGGGCCGCCGATGCGGACGTTGTGGACGTTGATCGCTTCGGACACGTCGTGGCGGAACTCGATCCAGCCCGGGATGAGCACCCCGGTCGGGTGGTTGATCTCGTAGATTCCGAACAGGCCCACCATGGCGATCGAGACGCACTGGAAGAGGTGGACGCGCTCGAGGTGCTCGGGCCGTCGCACGTTGTTGACGATCAGATAGAACATTCCCATACAGGCGAGCAGTTGGAGGAAATTGTCGAGTGCCCGGCCCAGGGCGACGGTGCTGTCGATGTTATAGAAGGAGACGATGAACGAGCCCAGCAGCGCCAGGACCGGCGCGTCCACCGGGGTGCGCTGGGGCTGTGGAGCCTGGCGGAGCGACGCGCGCAGCAGCCAGATGAGCAGAAGCGCCAGGACCAGCGCGACGTTGGTGCTGCCGAACACGGTCCCGCGCGGGTAGGGCAGCGCGACGACCAGGACGCCCAGCCCCGACACGATCGTCAGGCGCCAGGCGAGTCCGCCGATGACAGCGGCGGCGATGACCGCGATGACGCGCTTGTTGGGCGTCAGGTACTGGATTCCGAGTATCACACCGGCGCCGACCAGCACCGTGAGCCCGAACATGCGACTCACCCAGTCGGCGCCTCCCCAGCCCGTCCCGTTCAGCCGGCCCGCGAGTCCGCGGACCCCGGGGAGGGCACGCCAGCCGAGGAACCCGCGCCGGCCGGCCGCGCCGACTTCCGGGGTCGGACCGCTCATGTCAGGCCAAAGCGCTTGCGCACGAGGAACGACAGGTTCTCCCACCCGTCGCGCCACTTCTGGAGTTTCACCTCGCCGATCCGCACTCCGTAGGGGATGTGCTCTTCACCGAAACGGCAGCCGCGCATGAGCGCCTCGAGCTTGATCTCCTCGCTGAAGGCCATCCCGTCCGAAGTCAGGCGCAGCCGGTCGAGGCACGACCGCCGAAAGACCCACATGCCCGACTGGCTGTCGCGCAATGGCTTTAGGAACAGGACCGCCGCAGTGATCGTCAGCACCCAGTTTCCCACCCGATTGGACAGGTGCATCGCGGCCGGATCGCTGAGCGGGAAGCGGCTGGCGGAGAGGAAGTCCCACTCGCGCTCCACCAGCGTGTCGACCAGGCGGGGGATCTCCTCGGGCGGATAGGTGCCGTCCCCATCCAGGGTCACGATCACGTCGCCGGTGGCTGCCCGCAAGCCCGCCTTGTAGGCGGCCCCATAGCCCGGGGTCGGCTCAGCAACCACTCGGGTCCCGAGGCCACGCGCGACCCGCGCCGTGCCGTCTGTGCAATTGTTGTCGACCACGACGATCTCGTCCACCGCGGGCGGCATGCGTCCAATCACTTCACGGACGCCTTCCTCTTCGTTGTAGCAGGGGATGACCACGCTGATCGTGAGGTCGCGATGCATGGATCGGGGGGCCCGGGAGTGGCTGCTGCGCACGGCGCGCATGGGGGACGAAGGTTGTCGAACCGGGAGAGTTTAGCAGCGGTGCGCGCGGAGCGGCAACCGCGGCGTGCCCTCGTCACAGGGCGCGGACGGCGGACCGGGCAGCCTGCACGTCGGATCAGGGTCCGCGCCGAGGTGGGCGGTCAGAGGCGGCGGGCGACGATGCGGAACGCACGGGCGTAGCGGAAGCTCGGCACCATCCGCAGCACCACGTCGGCCGCCCGCAGCAGGTCGTTCCGGGCGCCCCCGTAGTGAGGCAGCGCACACGCCTCGAATCCTCTTTGGACGAGCGCCTGGGCCAGATGTGGCGGGTCGAACAGTTGCTCGATCCAGGAACCCCAGAAGGGCTCGCGAATGCAGGTGGCCGTCGGGCCGCAGCACCCGGGCGCACTCATCCAGGAACGTCCCGGCGCGGAGGCCATCATGTGGCCCCAGGCGCGTCTTGTGGCTCTCGCTGGGCACGGGGTAGGATTCCAGCCCGTCCGTCGCGGTCACCCGTCCCGCGGGATCCCGAGTGCGCAGGAGGATCGTGATCGCCGTCGCCGGTTTCCGGATCGTCACTCCCGCACCGCCCTGCCGGTGCCACGCGCGAGGCCACGCCCCTGATGGTGGCGGCGACGGTCGGTCGGGCTTGGTCCGCCGGGATCCCGTCCCGGGTCGATGAACCATCCCCGGGCGGGCGCCGCGCTGGTGCTGGTCCTTGTCATCGCGCTGGCACTGCGCCTGTGGGGCATCGGTTACGGACTTCCTTGGCTCTTCTATTTTCACGATGAGCCTCAGATCGTGTTGCGCGCGCTGCGCCTGGGCACCGGCGATCTGAATCCACACTTTTTCATCTGGCCGGGCACACTGCTGCTTTACCTCGCATTCATCGCCTACGCCGGACTCTTCCTCGTCGGACGCGTCCTCGGCTGGTGGGCGGGCCAGGAGGGTTTCGCTGCGGCCTACTTCGCCGACCCGACGGTGTTCTATCTGCTCGCGCGTCTCGAGAGCGTGGCGTTCGGCGTCTGGACGGTGTGGCTCGCGTTCAGCCTGGGCCGGTCCGGGTGGGGGTCGACGGTGGGGATAGCCGCCGCCCTCGGCCTGTCGGTGAACGCCATCCATGCGCACTACTCGCACCTGGCCCATCCGGTGGCGGCGATGACGGCGTTCGTGGCCCTCGGTCTCTGGGCGGCGTTGCGGGTCGCGACGGGCGGCTTGCTTCGGCACCTGTACCTGGGCGCGGCGGCCACCGCGCTCGGCGTCGCCTGCCAGTACCATGCCGGGTTGCTCGGCGTGCCGCTCGCGATCGCCGTGCTCTACCGGGTCGCGGAATCGGCCGGGGGGTCGCGCAGGCGCTGGTGGGTCCATGGCCTCGTGGCCGCGGCGGTCACGCCGCTGCTCTTTCTCGCCTTGTCTCCCTTCGTGGTGCTCGACCACACGACGTTTCGCACCGATCTGGCATGGATCACGGCCAAGGCGAGTGGGCAGCTGACCGGACAGGAGCGTGGCATCATGGCCGGTCTTTCCGCCTTCGTGCGCACGTCTCTGTTTCCGGCCCTGGGCGTTCCACTATTCGCCGCAGCCGGCGTCGGCGTTCTGATCGCCCTCGCACGGCGCACCCGGGCGGATGTCCTCCTGCTCGGCTATTCCTCGGCGTACGTGTTGCTGGCAAGCCGGGTCGGGTCCCTCAACGACCGCTACGCCATCCCGCTCGTGCTGCCGGCCGTGCTCCTGGCGGCACGGGCGGTCGCCGGGGCGCTCGGACGGTTGCGCGCACCGGAGCAGGCCGCGGCCTGGGCGGTGGCGCGCGCTGGTTCGAGGCGAACGTGCCTGCCGACGCTCGGGTGCTGATCGACATGTCGCGCTTCTGGAACAGTGAGAGTGCGCCGCTCGCCGAGAACCGCGAGCGCCTGAACGAGCGACTCGCCGAGGTAGAGGCCGGGGTCTCGGGGGGCGGCCACAGCACGGCATACGCCGAGTTCTTCCGCTATCGGCTCGCGCACCCGCACCGCCCCGCCTACTATCTGCTCTCGACCGGAATGGGCGACAGCGTTCGCTCGCTCGACGCCTTTCGACGCGAGGGATTCCGCTGGGCGGTGGTGAGCGACGTGGCCGTGCGGATCCAGGAGGACCGGGCGCGACGAGGCGACTCGACCGGACTCCGCTACTACCGCTCGCTCGACCTGGAGGCGACCCGGGTGGCGGAGTTTCGTCCGCAGCGCTGGCGGCGGCTGGGGCCTGTCATCCGCATCTACCGGATCGACATCCCCGCGCCCGGGACGTCATGACCGAACCCGATCACGCCCTACCGGTGGCCGGCGGCACGCCGGGCACTCCGATCGATCCGCGGCGTGTGGCCGCCATCGTCCCGGCATTCAACGAGACCGGCAAGATCGGCGAGGTGGTACGCAAGGTGCCACGCCGTCATGCCTCGTGGGTGATCGTGGTGGACGACTGCTCGAGTGATGGCACCGCCGAGGAGGCGCGGGCCGCCGGCGCCGAAAGGGTCGTGCGCCACGCCGTCAACCGGGGGGTCGGGGCCGGGATCCGCACCGGGCTCATCACCGCCAGGCAGGAGGGCTTCGAGTTTGCCGTCATCCTCTCGGGGGACGACCAGCACGAGCCCGACGAACTGCCACGCGTGCTGGCGCCCCTGTTCGAGGGGCGTGCCGATCTGGTCCAGGGCTCGCGCTGGCTCCCGGGCGGGGCGACGCCCGGCATCCCGACCAGCCGTCGCTGGCTTACCCGCGTCTACCCGCTGCTGTTCCGCCTCGCAAGCGGGTATCCGTCGACCGACGGCACCAACGGGTTCCGCGCGTTCCGGCTGTCGATGCTCGACGACCCCCGCATCCGCCTGGGTCAGCCCTGGCTCGATCGCTACGAGCTGGAGCCCTACTTGCTATTTCAGGCGGTCCGCTGTGGCTACCGAGTGCTCGAAGTTCCCGTGACCGTGCGTTACCACGGGCGTGGCACCACGAAGATGAGGCTGATCCACGACAGTTGGCGCATGCTGCGCCCCCTCGTCTACCTGAGGCTCGGGCTTAAGCGCTGAACGTCGACCGGCGCAACCCAGCCGCGCGGTGAGGCGGATCCCTACGGTCGTCGCCCGAGGCCGACCATGGGCTTTCGATGCACGTGGATCCAGCGATCGGCGCCCACCGATACCGAGTCCATCGCGACCAGGTGCGCGCCCAGCTCCTCCCGCCAGCTCACCAGGACGAACGGGTGGCGGTCAAAGTCCTGCCGCTCCTGCCAGCGCTCGAGTCGAGGTAGCAGATTCGGGTAGACGAAGGATTGGTAGCTCAGGTCCGGCCGGCGTCCTTCGACGTGGCGGAGGTAGAAGAGCGTCATAAGCTCCGGCCATTCGCCGATGACCAGAGCGCTCTCGGGCGCCGCGGCCAGCACCGCCTCCCCGTAGCGCCGCGGCTCCCGATACCCTCTCAGGGAAGGCACGAACCCGCGGCCCGGTCGATCGACCTCTTCGTGGATCTGCAGGCGCAGCGGCCCAATGCGGTGATGGCGCGTGTAGACCCGCAGCCCGTGCGCCGGCAGCGCCACCAGCACCGGAAGGAGACAGACGAGCGCTGCCGTCGCCGCCCGCGCCCAGCGCGAGCGTGACGACCCCCACGCCATGAGCGCCTCCAGGCCGAAGGCGGCCCAGATGGCGATCACTAGCGTCGCGGGCATCAGGAATACGGCGGTCAGCATGCCGCTGCCCAGGACGGACGCGAAGCCGATCGAGAGCGAGCACAGCGCGACGAACCACCCGCCGGCCGCACCCGGCGTGCGCAGGTGCCGGCGGAGACCCGTCAGGGCCAGCACAATGCCGAGCGGACCGGGCTCGAACAGCCCGAACTGGGTCGCGGCCTCGAAGAGACCACGCGCGAGGGCGCGGGGGAGCACGATCAAGGGCTCGGGGGGGAGTTGATTCCGTGCCGAGATGAGCCACCAGACGCGTTCCCAGGGCGAATCGAAGTACTCGGGACGCGGGCCCAGCGGATGGAGGCCGAGGTCAACGTACCGGAGGTAGTTCATCGCGAAGGACTGCGTGTCCGCCCAAACCAGATAGAGATAGGGTGTCAGCCCGAGGAGGAACGCGCCGGCGAGGGCTGCAAGTGATCCGACCGGCCGGCGGGACGCGCGTGACAGTCGCCAAGCCAGCGCCAGCCCGAGCGCCCCGACGGGGAGCGCGAAAGCCAGGTGGCCGGTGAGCGTCAGCCCCAGCAGGGCGCCGGCGGCGAGCGATGGTCCCGTGCGGCCCGAACGCAGCGCCACGACTGTGCGCCAGATCGCCACCAACGCCAGGCTGAGGGAGAGCGTGTAGACCTCGGCGCGCAGGGCGGAACTCCAAAACGTGTAGGTCGAGCCGTAAAGCATGGCGCCCGCGAACGCACCGCGCAGCGAGAGGCCGAGCTCAACGAGCAGGCGGAGCAAGAGGGTGACGGCGACCCCCCCGAACACGGCGCTCATGAGCGTGACGCGATGCGCCTGATCGCCCGGGACCAGCCGGCCGAACACATGGCCGACGAGAATCGCGGTCGGATAGCCGGTCGGGTGGGCCACGCCCCCGAGCAGCCCGACGGCCTGGATCTCGGCACTGTCGCCGGTGAGCACGGTGGGGGCCGCACCCCAAGCGTACACTCCAAGCGCGCCGGCGAACGCAAGTGCCAGCGCGAGCCAGAGTCGGTGGGGCGAGGTCATCGTGCCCGCCGACTCTCCCGCGCGGCGGCCGGAAGGGGCGTGGGCACGGGAGGCAATGCTAGTCCACGGGGGATCGGGCTACAAGTTGGCGTCCCGCGCACGAACGCCGGTTCGCGCACGCGTGAACGTAGGGTGATCGTGGGCTATCATGCGCCGGAGGCCTCCGGGATGGGAGCGTCCCACTTCCGCGGGTGCATCGCGCGTCCGCGGCCCACCCGGATCCCCGAGTTCGAGCGCCTCGGCCCCGATGGGAGGCAGACCGCATGGAACTTCGTGACCGCCGCATCCTCGTGACCGGGGGCGCCGGGTTCGTGGGCCGCAACCTGGTGAAGCGCCTCCTGCGCGAGAAGGCGCGGGTCACGGTGCTCGACGATCTGTTCACGGGCCGCCGCGAAAACCTGCCCGACGAGGGCTGCGAGTTCGTGAAGGGTTCGGTGTGCGACACCGCGATCGTGGAGAACCTGGTCGGCGCGCACGATCTAATCTTCCACCTCGCAGCACGCAACATCGTAGTCTCGACCCGCAATCCCCGCGAGGACTTCGAGACCAACATCGGCGGGACGCTCAACGTGCTGCTCGCGGCGCGCGCCGCCGGCGGACGCCGAGTGGTCTACACCTCATCCACGTCGGTCTACGGGAACCCGCGCTACCTGCCGATCAACGAGGACGATCCGCTCTCGCTCCTCACGCCCTACGCGGTGTCCAAACTGGCGGGGGAGAACTACTGCATGGCGTTCTACGAATCCTACGACCTGCCCACCACGGCGGTGCGCTACTCGAACATCTTCGGTCCCGGCCAGGACCCGGCGAATCCCTACTGCGGTGTGGTCGCGAAGTTCCTCGAATCCCTGCTCGCCAACCGTGCTCCGGCCATCCACGGCGACGGGAACCAGACCCGGGACTTCACATTCATCGACGACGCGGTCGAGGCCACGGTGCTCGCGGGGACCTCCGACCGGGCGCTGGGCGAGGTCTTCAACGTCGGCAGCGGAGTCGAGACGCGCGTCAACGAGCTGGCCGCGATCCTCATCCGGTTGACCGGTGCCTCCACGACGCCCACGCACACGGACCGCAGGGACGTGGACAACATCCGGCGCCGCGTGGTCAATATCGAGAAGGCTCGGCGAGCCCTGCGCTGGATCCCCGAGGTGACGCTGGACGAGGGACTGCGGCGGACCGTCGAATGGCAGCGCCATCACACCGAGCGCACCGGTGACTCCCGGTCCCCGGTCGACTGAGGGTCGGCCGTCCCTGGCTCGGGACCGTTCGCTCTCGCGGGGGCGGTGCGGGGCACGGCGGCGGTCGGGATCGATTTCGACCGCGACCTGCTGATTGCCGGGCGTGGGCGCTGGCGTGCGCTGGCGGCGGTGATGACACGTTTGCCCGGGCTCAAGCTGCCGTACGACGGCCACGCCATCCCGCTAAAGCTGTACGGGGCCAAACGCTGAACCTCCGGCGCGTGCGGGACGCCGCGCGGATCATCGGTCCCTGGGCGGCGCGGGCGACCGGGTCTCCTTCACCGCGAACACCGTGATGTCGCGGTCGGGATCCGCGTGGTCCGGGATTAGCGCCGCTGGCAGCCGGCCGTCGGGATAGCGGGCCGCGAACTCGGCCAGCCGCGAGGTCGGAAGGGCGGCCCAGCGCACCCGGTACCGGCTCACCACCGCCATGAACTCCTGTTCGTCCGCGATCACCAGGTGAACCGACGGGCGGTCCGAGAACCAGGACCAGTAGGAAGTGGTGACCGCCATCAGGGACTCACCGCTGGCCAGACGCGAGGCGATGATGGGGGATTCCGCGACCGCCGCCGCGATCTCGGGCGGCATGGAGCCGTGAACCTCTCGCAGTGCCCGCCGGGTCTGGAGTCCCACGAGCGCGAGCAGCGCCGCCACCGCGACCACCCGGGCGGCGAGCGGCCAACGTAAGGCCGGCAGCCGGCGCGCGAGCCACACCGCCCCCAGCGCCGTGAGCAGGCACCAGAACGGCGTGGTGCTCGCGAAGTAACGGGTGTTCCAGCTCACCGCGGACATCATCAGCACGACCGGCGCGAGGTAGGCCCAAGCGAAACCCCACTGGCGCAGGCGCGTGATCCCGAGGACCATCCCTGCCGCCAGCGCCGGCGCCCACACGACAGCCCCAAGGATGTCGCCGGGGAGCGTGCTGCGGGCGAATCGAGCCAGGGCGAGGGCCGTGTGGGCCAGGACCTGCGGCGCGTGGGCGAGGGCGAACGGGAGCGGCGCGGGCGGACGGTTCAGGGCGTGCGAGAACTCGAGCGGATCCATGAACGGCCACACGGCGAAGGACGTCGCGTCGCTGTAGAGCGGAGCGCCGAACCGGATCAGGTTCCGGATCAGCAGGGGCGAGGTGATCACCGCCATGGCGAGCAGCGCCCGGCCCGCGCGGGCGAGACCTGCGCGCGCCTGGGAGCCAGCCATGGTCAGGAGCGCCAGTGCCGGGAACGCAAGCAAGGCCTGGGTGCGAACCAGGAACGCGAGCCCGAGCAGTGCCCCGGCCAGTAGCTCGCCGCCCGGCCGGCGCGCCCCATGCGCCCCGCCGGCCCGGGTGACGGACCCGTCTTCCCCGGCCTCCCTCCCCGATGGTGCGGCGGCCACGAATGCCAGGGTGAGCAGCAGAGTGAACAGGGACTCCGCCATCACCCGCACCGACTGGGCGATCAGGATTGGGCTCGCGGCCGTGATCAGCGCGGCCACCCAAGCCACCTCGCGGTCGCGAGCGATCCTCCGGCCCAGCGCGTAGACGGCCAGCGGGAGCAGCAGCCCGGCAAGGAGCGAGAGCATCTGCCCGGCGCGGAACGGGTCGCGGACCAGCGGGGTGAGCGCGGCGATCGCGAACGGGAGCCCGGGGTCCTTAAAGGTCTCGGGGGTGGGAAGACGCTTCGGGCGCAGCCAGGCAGGCCAGGCCGCGGGGTTGGAGAATCCTTCGCCACGGCCGACACAGCGCGCCACATTGAGGAAGTGCGCCGCGTCGGGGCTCATGTTGCCCTCGTGCGAGGCCGGCAGGACGATCAGCCGGCTCGCCAGGGCGAGCAGCAGGATCACACCGAGCGGCCATCGGCGACGCCCCGGGCGACCCGGACCCTGCGGCCGCCCGGGCGAGGCGCCAGGGTCCATGCCGGCGGAAGCTCTCTCGGACGGCTCGGTGGCAGGCATAAGGAGTCGGGGGAGGCTGACGGACGGCCCTGGGATGGAAGGCGCTACGGAACGCGGGAGACCCGGCGCGGGGGAACCTATCCCGGGCCGCCGGAGCGGGCAAGGCGCCGCGGATCCCTAGGATAGCGTCGCAAAACACGGCAGGCCTTCCGGTGGCGGCGGAGGGCAGCGTGGAGCACCCAATTCGCTGATTGATTCCCTGTCAGCGTGTTGATAATCTAGTTGTCGCGGAACGAGTGAGAACCAGCCCACCCAATCATCTCGGAGGAGTCGGCGACGACACTTTGATACGGGGTTCGTAGAGTAACGAACGAGCCAGAGACCGGGATGCTCTCAGCGCCCCGGGCGACTAGCAGCCGCTAGGTTCTGCATCTCGAGGATTAGACAGCTTGGTGTTCCCCCCGTCGCTCGTGCTCGAAACGTCCAGGACCCCGTTCCGTAGGATGAGGCGAGAGCTATAAGCCGAGGGGATGTCCCGTCCCTTCGGTTTCTTGTTGCGGGCGACACAACCGAGAGCGGCAACCATGGAGCCCGACATCACTGCGATTTCCAGCTCACCCGTCACCGATGCCGAGGGACGGCCCGCTGCTGGTGAACCTGCTCGCCCGGGCCGTGCGGGGTTAGGATTCACTGCGACCCCGATCGGCCAACCGAACGGCCATGGCCCCGGGCCGCCGAACGGCCACGGCGGTGCGCATCTGTCGATCGAGTCGCTGGCCCCTGCCTCGACGCCGTTGCGCGCGCTGGCGGGGCCCGTGCGCACGACCGTCGCGGGTGGCGGCTATGCTCCCGCCCCGGCGGTGTCGACGCCGACGCGCGATGGTGATCTCTACCAACGCTTCGGCAAGCGCCTGCTCGACCTGGTGGGGGCCACGGTCGCGCTGATCGTCTCTGCGCCGTTCGTATTGCTGGCGGCGCTCGCGATCATGATCGAGACGCACGGCCCGGTGCTCTACCGCTCCACGCGGGTGGGGCGCAACGGCAGGCCATTCACGTTCTACAAGTTGCGTTCGATGGTCAACGGCGCCGACCGGCACCGGCAGCATCTCAGCCACCTGAACGAGTGTGACGGTCCGGTGTTCAAGATCAGCCGGGATCCGCGCGTCACCGTGGTGGGCCGATTCCTGCGCACCACCAGCCTCGACGAGCTGCCCCAGCTCTGGAACGTGCTGCGCGGCGAGATGAGCCTGGTGGGCCCGCGCCCGCCGCTCCCGGAGGAGGTGTCTCACTACCAGCCGTGGCAGATGCGCCGTCTGGACGTGCGGCCCGGCCTCACCTGTCTGTGGCAGATCAGCGGTCGCAGCCGCATCGGCTTCGAAGAGTGGATGCGGCTCGATCTCGAGTACATCAGCCGCCGATCGTTCCGGCTCGACTTCCAGATCCTGCTGCGCACCATCCCCGCCGTGCTCTCCCGGGAGGGCGCCTACTGACGGCAGTCCCCACGAGCGGAAGCGAACCGTCTCGCGCCCGGCCGGTCACCACCTCACCGCCTCCACCTCCTCCCGCCGCGTCGGCCCCACGCTGGAGCCTTGCCGCTGCCTTGATCGCGGCCGCGGTCCTGCGCCTGTTCCGTCTTGGTCACCAGAGCCTGTGGGTCGACGAGATCTTCACCTGGCGCAGCGCCGGGGTCGGGGAGGCCTGGGATCCGGCCCGACTCCTGGAGGACGTGCATGGCCCACTCTACAGTCTCGGGCTCTACCTGTGGACCCTGCTCGCAGGGGATTCGGAGTGGGCGCTGCGCCTGCCCTCGGCGCTCCTCGGTGTCGCCCTGGTGGCGGCGATCTCCCGTCTCGCCGCGCGCTGGCTCGGCGAGGAGACCGCCGTGCCGGCCGCCTGGCTCGCCGCGGGCTCGCCGTTCCTGGTCTGGTACGGCCAGGAGGCCCGCAACTATACGCTCCTCATGCTCTGCGCCTGCCTCTCGACCACGCTCTTGCTCCGGCTACGCCGCCGGATGAGCGCGCCGGGCGTGGTGGGCTACATCACCGTGGCCTGGGCGGGGCTGCTCTCGAACCTGTCGTTCGCGCTGCTCGCCGCGGCCCACCTGCGCTGGTGGCTAGGCACGCCCGGGAGCCGCGCGCGTCGGCTGGTCCGCATGGCCATGGTGGCCCTGGGGCTCCTGCTGCTCGCCTCGCCCTGGGTGCCGCAGATCCGCAACATCTGGGACTGGCAGCGGCTGCAGCCGAGCCGGGTGGTAGACGCGGCCGAGATCCCGCTCCGTGGCGCCACCACATTCCATGCCGCCGCACTCCCGTTCGCGGCCGCCAGCTTCGCGGTCGGCTATACGCTGGGACCGCCGGTGCGCGAGCTGCGCGCGAACCCCGGTGCCGCCACCCTGCGCCCCCATCTCCTTCCCCTTACGGCTGCGTTGCTGGTGTTCGGCACGCTCACCGTGCTCGGCCTGCGGGCGCTCCATCGCCGCGGACGGCTCGGGGATGCCCTGCTCTGGCTGCTCGTCCCGGCGCTGCTGGTCAGCTACTTCGCGTTCCAGAACTTCAAGGTCTTCCATCCGCGCTACCTGTCGGTCGCGGTGCCCGCATACCTCGCGCTGCTCGCGGCGGGGTTCGCCGACCTCTCCCCGCGCCGGCGCGTGGGCCTCGGCATCGCGGTCGCGCTGCTGTGGGCGTTCTCGCTCCATCATCTCTACTTCGATCCCCGCTACAGCAAGGAGGACATGCGATCGGCGGGGGCGCTGCTGACGGCGCGTGCGGTCGCCGGGGAGCGAATCGTGGCCGCCAACACCGAGGCCCTGCTTTTCTACTATTATCGCGGACCGGTTCCCATCGCGACCTACTGGCTGGGCTGGGCGGCGGATACGGCCACCCGCTCGCAGCGCCTCGACCGGCTCATCGCCGATGCGCCGGGGGCGTGGGTGGTCCTGAGCCGGGGCGAGGATCTCGATCCGACCGGCGCGTTCGCGCGCCATCTCGATGAACGCCATCCGGACGCCGAGCGGTTCCGATTCGAGGGGGTCCGGATGTGGCATCTGCGGCGTCCCGCACCGGTGGGCAGGGTGCCGACCGTAGGGTCCTGACGCCGGGATCCCGGTCCGGGCGCATTCGAGCGCAACTCCTAGGGAGACTGAATCTCATGCGTGTCGTCGTCGTGGGGCTGGGCTACGTCGGCTCCGTGTGCTCGGCCTGTCTTGCCAGCCGGGGCCATACGGTGATAGGCGTCGACACCAGCGAGTACAAGGTGGACCAGATCGCCCGCGGGCTGAGCCCGATCGTCGAGACCGGCCTGGCGCCGCTGATCGCCGAGGCCAGCGCGGCCGGGCGGCTCAGGGCGACCACGCGCATCGCGGAGGCGATGTCCGGCGCCGAGGTCGTGCTGGTGTGCGTGGGCACGCCGAGTGCCGCGGACGGGGGCCTCGACCTGAGCCACGTCCGGCGCGCGACCAGCGAGGTGGGCGCCGCGCTCAAGCTCTCAGACGCCTTCACCACCGTGGTCATGCGCAGCACGATGCTGCCGGGGAGCGTCGAGGGTGAGCTGGTGCCGGCGCTCGAGCAGGCCTCGGGCGGCCGCGCCGGAAAGGACTTCGGCGTCGCCTACAACCCGGAGTTCCTGCGCGAGGGCAGCGCCATCGCGGACTTCTTCGGGGCCGGGTACACCGTGGTCGGCGCCGGTGATCCGCGCAGCGCCGACGCGCTGCGCAGGCTGTACGACGGGGTAGGGGGGGAACTGCTGGTCACCGCGATCCCCACCGCCGAGATGCTCAAGTACGTCAACAACGCCTATCACGCGCTCAAGGTCTCGTTCGCCAACGAGGTGGGCCGCATCTGCAAGCGCGAGGGCATCGACAGCCACGAGGTCATGGCGTTGTTCTGCCGCGACACGCGGCTCAACCTGGGCCCGAACTACCTGCAGCCGGGATTCGCCTTTGGCGGTTCGTGCCTGCCCAAGGACCTGCGCGCCCTGAACCAGCGCGCCCGCCGCCACGACCTGGACCTGCCGGTCATCGCATCCATTCTGCACTCGAACGACCGGCACATCGACGAGGCGATCCACCTGATCGAGCGGCTGAAGAAGAAGCACCTGGGCTTCCTCGGCCTTTCGTTCAAGGCCGAGACCGACGACCTGCGCGAGAGCCCCATCCTCAGGGTCATCGGCACCCTGGTGGGCAAGGGCCACTCGGTGCTTCTGCACGATCCCAACCTGGACATGGAACGCGTGCTCGGCGCCAACCGCCGCTTCGTCGAGGACGAGGTTCCCTACCTGCCGGATCGGCTGCGCGCGAGCGTGGAAGAGGTCGTCTCGCAGAGCGAGGTCCTGGTGGTCGCGAATCGGGCATCGGTCTACGCAGGCGTGGGGGCGTTGCTCAAGAGGGGGCAGGTCGTGGTGGACCTCGCCCATGCGGTCGATCGCCGGACGGTGCTTCACGGGGAGTACCATGGCCTTGCGTGGTAGCGTCCTCCATCTCTCCGAAAACCTCCCGTTGCCCTTCGACCGCCGCGTCTGGATGGAGCTGAGCGCACTCCGCGCCGCCGGCCTCGAGGTGTCGGCGATCTGTCCGATGGGCGAGTACCACCTGTCGCCTTACGAGGTGATCGACGGCATCCACGTCTGGCGCTACCCGGCCCCGCCACCCACGCGCGGTTTCCTCTCCTACGTCTGGGAGTTCCTCTACTGCTGGCTGCAGACTCTGCGGCTCTCGGTCGTGGTGCTGGCGCGCCGCGGTTTCGACGTCATCCATGCCGCCAATCCCCCGGATACGTTCTGGGCGCTGGCGCTGCCCTACCGTCTGTTCGGCAAACGCTACGTGTTCGATCACCACGACCTGTGTCCCGAGCTCTACCTAGCCCGCTTCGGCTCCGATCGGGAGGGGAATCCCACGCATCGCGCCCTGCGCTGGCTCGAGTGGGCGCAGTTCCGCACCGCCGACCTCGTCATCTCGACCAACGAGTCGTACCGTCAGGTCGCGCTCACGCGCGGGCGGATGCGCCCCGATCGCGTGGTGGTCGTGCGCAGCGGGCCCAGCCGCGAGCGCTTCGCCACCGTCCGTGCGGTCGACCCGGCACTCAAGCGCGGGCGGCCGTTCCTGGTCGCCTATCTCGGAGTGATGGCGCCGCAGGACGGCGTGGACCATCTGCTCCGTGCCGCCCACCACCTGGTCAGGCACGGGCGGCGTGATATCTCGTTCACGCTGATGGGGGCCGGCGACTCGTTCGACGATCTCCGCGGGTTGGCCCGCGAGCTGGCCCTGGATGACCAGGTCCGCTTCACCGGACGCATCCCGGACGCCGAGGTCGAGGTCACGCTCGCGACCGCCGACGTTTGCGTGAGCCCCGATCCGCTGAATTCCCTGAACGACGTCTCGACCATGAACAAGATGCTCGAGTACATGGCCTGCGCTCGGCCGATCGTCGCGTTTGACCTGCGCGAGCACCGTTTCTCCGCGGCCGAGGGCGCGCTCTACGCCCGGCCCAACCGCGACGAGGACCTCGCCGACAAGATCAGCCAGCTGCTCGACGATCCGGAGCGGCGGGCGCGGATGGGGGACTACAACCGGCGGCGGTTCCTGGAACGCATGGCGTGGGAGCACAACGTCGGCGACCTGGTCCGGGCCTACGAGCGGCTATGCCCTACGACACCCGCGTGAGCATCGTGCTGGCCGAGAGCGGCACCACAATCGGGGGCACCGAGCGCGTGGTGTGGGAGCTGGCGACCCGCCTGCCGGCGACCCGCTTCGACGTTCGCGTCTGGCTCTCGGGAGCGCCGGGGGTGGACGAGCTGGCCGAATCACTCGCCGCCCGCGACCTGCCGGTGGACCGCGTGCCCGAGGTGGACTCGCGCTGGGACTGGTGCGGCATGGCCGCGACCTGGTCGCGCCTGCGCCGTCTCAAACCCGTCCTGCTCCACATCCACCACGTGTGGCCGGCGGCGGACCGCTATCTCGCCTGGCTCGCCGGCGCTGCCGGAGTGCCTCACCTCGTGGTGACCGAGCACATCACCGGCCAGTCGCACTCGCAGGCTCAGCGCGCGCTCAAGCGCAGCGAGCTGCGCCGGGCCGACGCGGTCACCGCCGTGTGCGGTGCGGTGGCGGATTCGCTGGTGCGCGACTATGGCGTCGAGCGGTCCCGCGTCCGCGTCGTTCCGAACGGAGCCGACCTGCCGGAGGAGGAACAGGAATGGCCCGCCGCGCGGGCGTTGCGCGACCAGTTGGGAGCGGGACCGTTCCGGCCGCTGTGGGTCTGTCCGGCGCGGCTCGAATCGCAGAAGGGTCACGCGGTGCTGCTGGACGCCCTGGCGCGCGTGCGTGCGCGGGGGCTCGACTTCGTCGCGGTTCTGGCCGGCGAGGGATCGCTGCGCGCGGATCTCGAGCGTCAGGCGCGCGCGGCGGGACTCGGCGACCAGGTCTGGTTCGCGGGCCAGGTCGAGCCGATCGGGCCGATGCTGCTGGCCGCCGACGCCTGCGTGCTCCCCTCGCTGTGGGAAGGCCTGCCGCTCTCGCTGCTGGAAGCGCTCGCGCGCGCCCGGCCGGTGGTCGCGAGCCGCGTCGGCGGGGTGCCGGAGGCGATCGAGGACGGCCTCACCGGCCGGCTGGTCCCGGCCGGGGATCCGGCGGCGCTTGCCCTGGTGCTGGAGGATTTCCACCGCCGGCCCGACACGGCGCGCCGGATGGGGCTCGAAGGGGCCGCGCGGGCACAAGCGGAGTTCACCTGGCCCCGGGTGGTCGAGTCGTTCGAGGAGGTCTACGACGAGGTGCTCGGCCTCGCCACCGTCACCCCGCAGGGCCGCGGTCGCGCGGACGGCCGGACGCCCGAGCGCCCGGGGTCGCGCTCGCGGTCGCGCTCGGGCGAGCGCGCGGACGGCCGTCTGGGTGGAGGCGGGCGATGAAGATCGGCGTCGTGGTCTCCTGCTACCGGCAGGAGCGCTTCCTCGCGCGCACGGTGACCGCGATCGAGACCGCGTTCGCGGGGCTCGACTGGCAGGGCGTGCTCGAGCTCGCCTTGCCCTCGAGCGAGCCGCTCCCTGCTCTCTCGGATCGCTGGCGCGTGTTGTCGGCCTTCGATCCGGCCACGCGGCAGCCGGGCCGGCCGCTCACGCCCGGGGCCGGTCGCATGCTGGGCTTCGCCGCCTGCGGCGGTGAGTGGGTGCTGTTCGCGGATTCCGATGTCGAGGTGGAGCCGGCGTGGGTGCGCGCGGCCATCGCCCTGGCCACCCGTGAGCCGGCGCTGGCCGCGGTCTTCGGGCGCATCGAGGAGTGGTTCGTGGACGGCGGGCACGAGCGCCCGGGCGCGCCCGACATGTACCGCACCGGTGACACGGATCGTCCGGTGGACTACCTGGCGGCGGTGGCGTTCTACCGGCGGAGCGCCCTCGTGGCCGCGGGCGGCTATGACGAGCGGCTCAACTCCGATGAAGACTTCGAGCTGGGGCTCCGGCTCCGCCATCTGGGACTGGCGATCCGCTCGCTCGGGATGCTCGCGGCGCGCCACTGGAGCGCGCCGCGCCCGAACGTGCGCGAGCTGGTGCGCCGATGGCGGACCGGTATCTGCTTCGGCCAGGGCCAGGCGTTGCGGCTCTACCTCGGGCGGCGCGGCTTCGGCGCGCTGCTCAAGCGCCAGTGGCTGTTCGTCGCGTCGCTCGGCATGTGGACGCTTGGGGTGGCGGCGATGGTCGCTGCGGCGCTCGTGGGCGAGCCCCGCTGGGTGGCGCTCTGGGCGCTAGTCCCGCTCGCCATCCTCGCCCTGATGAGTGCGCGCAAGCGGAGCCTCCAGCTGGGTGCGCTCTCGCTGCTCACCTGGACCGTGCAGGGGCTCGGGCTCGTGGTCGGGCTGTTCCGGCTGCCGGGCGGCGCGCGTCCGCGCTCCCCGGCGGCGGAGGCGCGATGTTGATCTACGGCGCCACCGACATCGACATCCATCCGCCGGTCTTCGGGGGCGCGCAACGCTGCTTCGGGCTCTACCGCGGGCTCGCGCGCCATAACGTCGTGCGCGTGCTGTGCATGGTGCCGAATCGCAGCCCCGGTGCGCCCCAGGAACGGGTCGACGGGTTCGATATCCTGCGGCGGAAAGCGTGGTTCACGGCCCTCGCCTGGCAACTCGAACGGGCGCGGCTCTCCCCGCTGTTCCTGGCCGAGCGCGGCCACCGGGCCACTGCGGCGGCCGCGCTGCGCGAACTGGCCGATGGGCCGGACGTCGTGGTGACCGATCTCCATCTCGCCGGACTGCGTGAGCACACGGGGGCACGGCTGCGGGTGCACCACGCGCACAACGTGGAGGCCGACCACTTCCGCTTCGCCGGCCCGCCGCTGGCCGCGCGCGGCTGGTGGGCCGAGCGACTGCAGTCGATGGAAGCGCGGGCCATGGCCACTGCCGATCTGGTCGTGGCGGCGAGCGACGAGGACGCCGAGCGCATGCGTTCCCTCTACGGCGTGCCGTCGTCGCGGGTGATCGTGGCCCCCAACGGCTACGACGAGATCGGGATCCGACCGCCGACCCCGGCGGCGCGCGCGCGCGCACGCACCGCCCTCGGCATCGCCGAGCACGAGACGGTGTGTGCCTTCGTGGGCTCGGATGTGCCGCACAACCGCGCGGGCTTGGCACTCGTCACCGAGCAGGTGATGCCCGCGCTCGCCGGCGGAGGATTCCGACTGCTGGTGATCGGCCGGGTCGCGCGCGCGCTCGCCGGCCGGCGCGAGCCGTGGCTGATCGCGCGCGGCGAGACCCGGGTGCTGTCGGGTCTGCTCGACGCCGCCGACGTGGGGTTAAACCCGGTGCTCGCGGGGGGGGGCAGCAACATCAAGCTGCCCACCTATCTGGCCGCGGGGCTCGCGGTCGTGACCACCCTGCATGGGCTGCGTGGATTCGCGCCGCTCCGGCCGTTCGTGATTGTCGCCGAGCCGGCGACGATGGCGGAGGCCCTGCGCGAGCGTCCGGCCGGGTGGGCACTCGGCCTCGGGGCGGACATGACGCCGCCGCCGGCGGTCGCCGCGTACGCCTGGGGGGGGATCGGCGAGCGTCTCGGCGACGAGTTCGCTGCGCGCCTGGCAGGTGCGGCGCCCGCGTCGGCAGGGGCCGCCGACCCCACCGGGGAGCGCGACCACAACGCGCGGACGAGGCGGGCGTGAGGATCGTGATGGTCGGACAGAAGGGCCTGCCGGCGACGTACGGCGGGATCGAGCGCCACGTCGAGGAGATCGCGCGGCGGCTGGTCGCGCGCGGGCACGAGGTCAGCGCCTTCTGCCGCCTCTACTACACCCCGGCCGGCGCGCAGTACCACGGGGTGCGGCTGCTGCGGCGCCCGAGCATCAACACCAAGCATCTCGACACCGCCACCCACGTCGCCTGGAGCAGCATCGAAGCCTCGCTCCGGCCTTACGACATCGTCCATTTCCACGCGCTCGGGCCCTCGGTCTTCGCGTGGGTGCCGCGCCTGCGCGGCTCGCGCACCGTGGTCACCGTGCACGGCCTCGACTGGCAGCGCGAGAAGTGGGGCCGACTGGCGTCCTGGGTGCTCAAGCGCTGCGAGTTCCCGGCCGCCCACTTCGCGAACAAGACCATCGTGGTGTCGAAGACGCTGCGGGACTACTTCCGCGATCGCCACCACTGCGCCGCCGCCTACATCCCGAACGGCACCAACCTGCCCGCCCCGCGCGCGGCGAAGCGGATCCTGCCGCTCGGCCTCACCGCCGACAAGTACGTGCTGTTCGTCGGCCGGCTGGTGCCCGAGAAGGGCGTCCATTACCTGTGCGAGGCGTTCCAGGGGATCGACACCGACCTCAAGCTCGCCCTGGTGGGCGGCCTCTCGTTCTCGCAGGAGTACGTGGACCTGCTCAAGGGCTACGCGGGGGATCGCATCCTGTTGCTCGATTACGTGTACGGCGAAGCGCTCGAGGAGCTCTGGAGCAACGCCCATGTGGTCGTCCAGCCCTCGACGATGGAGGGGCTATCCATCGCCCTGCTGGAGGCGCTCTCGTACGGCCGTTGCGTGCTGCTCTCCGACATCCCGGAGAACCTGGAGGTGGCCGAGGAGTGCGCGGTGTCGTTCCGCAGCAAGGACGTCGGCGACCTCAAGGAGAAGCTGGAAATGTTGCTGGCGCGCCCCGACCTGGTGAAGCGCTACCAGGAGAAGGCGCGCGACCATGTCCGCCTCCAGTACTCGTGGGATAAGGTGGCCGAGAGCACCGAGGCGGTCTACCTGAGTCTCCTCGCCGGCCGCACGTGAGCATGGGGGCTCGAGCGCGAAGCCGCACCGAAGGGCGGCCCGTCGCGGCGACGCGCGACAATCCCCGGGCCTCCGGCGGTCGCACCGCCCGGGCGCCCGAGCGGTCTGGGAGCCAGGGGCGCCGGGCGCGGGAGCGGTCGCGCCCGCCGGCCAAGCGGCTGGAGCTGCCGCGCATCGGGATCTGGTTCATCGCGGCCTGGGCCGCGTTGCTGGTGCTGGCTCCGGCCGCGCACAACGGGTTCTGGGGGGTCAACGGGTTCCGCTCGCTGACGGGCGAGGCGCGACTGGGCCTGATCCTCGCCGCCGCCGCGGCCCCCGCCCTGCTGCGTCTGCGCTCGCGTGGCCTGGCGGTGGCGATCGCGGTCACGCTGGGGATCGTCATCGCTTTCCCGCTGCGCGAGCGCGTCCATTTCCTCGGCGACACCCAGGTGCGGCTGCGCGCGATGGCGATCTTCAATGCGAGCATGATCTCGGTGACGCTGGCCGAGTGGGCCACGCGGCTGCATGCCAACCCACTCGACATCGTGATCGATTTCCTGCTGCCGATCGGGCTGCGCCGCCTGGGCGCTTCGCTCTATCAGAGCGTCTCGCTGGTCTCGGCAGCGCTCGCGGTGGCGTTCTTCGCCGGCGTGTGGCGGGTGACGGGCCGCCTCGGCCTGCCGTCCGAGGCGCGCATCGCCTCGTGCGCGGCCATCGCCTGCGCCGGCACGCTCCAGGCGTTTGCCGGCTACGCCGAATCGGCGGGGCTCCTGCTGGCGAGCGCGGTGTGGTGGTGGGCCGAGATGATGGCGCCTCTGGATCGTCCGCGGCAGGCGTTCAAGACCGCGGGCGCGTGGCTCGCCATGGTGCTCAGTCACAGGCTTGGGCTGGTCATGCTGCTGCCGCTCGTCTGGCGCGCCCTGGGCCCGCCGCTGGCGGGCGACCGGCCCGAAACGCGTCGGCGGCTGCTGCTCCTGGGTGGCACGGCCGCGCTGTTGGCGGGCGCCGGGACCATGGCGGGAGGGGGAGGCCGTCAGCTCGGCATGGACCTGCGCGACATGATGGCCGCGCTGACCGGCATCGCGCAGGCCGTGCCTCCCAGCGACTATCTCAACACGGTGGCCCTGGTCGCCCCGCTCGCGTTCCTCGCCCCGTGGCTGGCGGGGCGTGACGCGATCGCGGGATTCGTGCGCTCGCCGCTGGCCGGTCCGCTGATCGCGGGCTCGCTGGCCCTGCTTCCCCTCATGTGGATGATCCCCGCCAACTCGCACGGTCTCGGTGCTCATCGCGACTGGGACCTGGCGGCGCTGGGTGGCCTCACCCTCACCCTCACCGCCATCGCTATGCTGGGGCGCCTGCCGTCGGGTCGTCTGCGCGGGGCGCTGGCGTGTGCGCTGCCGCTCCTCGTTCTCCAGGTGGGCGGATGGCTGCTGGTCAACGCCAGCGAACGGGTCACCATGACGCGCGCGAAGGCGCTGGTCGAGAAGCCCCCGGGCCTCGCCGAATCGCACCTCAGCCACCTGCACGGCTACCTCGGGCAGCGCGCGATGGACATGGGGGCGCCGGCATTCGCGGCACCCGAGTTGGAGCGCTCCTTCGAGCTCAACCGGAACCCACGCCGCGCCCTGCTCGCCGCCGAAGCGTGGGCGCGCGCGGGGGATCTCCCGCGCGCGCGCTCGGCGCTCGCGCGCGGCCGGGCGGCCGGTCCGCTGTCGCCATCGGTGGGCGAGTCCGCGCGCCGGCTCGACGTGCTCATCACGCAGCTCGCCGCCGACTCCGCCCGCCGCGCCCTGCCCGCGCCGCCGGGCGGGCAGCGGTAAGCGAGGCGACGATTCTTGACATGAGCCCGCGGTGGCGTGGGAGTATCCGCGCGCGCGTCGCTGTCGGACAGCAGACCCCGGTCCTCCGTGCCAGCCACCTTCAGCCAGGGAATGGAAGCCACCACCAAGCGTAGACAGCGTGCCGCCGACATCGGCACTCCGGATCTCATCGGCCGCCTCGTCTCGGTGGCGGAGCGGGTCGTGACTACGGCCCGTGAGCGGGCGGCCGAGCCACAACCCGAGGTGGTTCCCCGCTGGCTGCGGATGGAGCTCGAGCGGGTCGAGGCTTTCATTCGGGAGATGAAGACCGCGCAGGGATTCCTCGACTTCGAGGAGGGTCAGCGTCTGGCGGTGGCCAAGGACGTGCGCCGCACGCTCCGCCGCCAGGTGGAGGAGCTGGTGCAGCCGGCCCACGAGCGCAGCCGGGGCTGGGATGAGACGGCCCGGCGGATCGAGCAGGCCCTCAAGAAGTGCCGGCGCTTGCCGGGCGAGCGCGAGCAGCTCGGGCTCCTGGTCGCGACCCTCATGCCACTGAGCCTGCTGCTCACCGCGCCCGATCGCCGCGCCGTGCACGAGGCGGCCCGGCGGCTGGAGCTTCTCGAGACCAGCGCGACGGACGATCCGGCTCCGGCGGAAGCGGAGAGCCGGGATGACCTGCGCGAGTCGGAGCCCGCGCCCGCGTTTGACGAGTACCTCCCGCCGGCGGCCGAGCTGGAATTCGACCCGGCCGATGTCGAGATCGTCGCGCAGCTCGCCCAGGGCCGGCTCGACGACGAGCGAGACTATCGGCTCAACCTGGCCGCCGCACACCTCTCGCTGGTCGGCGGATTCGAGGCCCTGCTCTGTCTGCCGCTGCTCCGCGGGGTCGAGCACTTCCCCTTCCAGATCGACACGGCGCGACAGGTGCTCCGCGCCATGCGGGGACGGGCGCTGCTCTGCGACGAGGTGGGCTTGGGCAAGACCATTGAAGCCGGCCTGGTGCTCAAGGAGTACCTGGTACGCGGCCTGGCGCGGAGAGTGCTCGTCTTGGCCCCGCCCGCGCTGGTCAGTCAGTGGCGCGAGGAGATGGCCGTCAAGTTCGACGTCGACTTCGTGACCCACGAGGACGCGGCTTTCCGCGTGCTCGGGAGCGCGGCCTGGGAGCGCTGCGACCGCGTGGTCGCCTCGCTCCATACCGCCAAGCAGCCGGCCCACAGCGCGGTGATCCAGCGGCAGGCGTACGACCTGGTCATCGTCGACGAGGCGCACCACCTCAAGAACCGCGGCACGCTGAGCTGGAAGTTCGTGAACGGGCTGAAGAGCAAGTACCTGTTGCTCCTGACCGCCACGCCGGCGCAGAACGACCTGGACGAGCTCTTCAACCTCATCACGCTTCTCAGCCCGGGCCAGCTCAAGACGCCTGCGGCCTTCCGCCGCGAATTCGTGGAGCGGGGTGATCCCCGCCGGCCCAAGAACCGGATCAAGCTCCGCGAGCTGCTGATGGACGTCATGGTGCGCAACACGCGCAGCCAGGTGCAGGTCGTCCTGCC
>CAYONG010000110.1:0-3625 GCA_964405235.1 uncultured bacterium
GACCTTGGCCCGGGAGTGGGCCTACACGCAAGCGTGGTCGAGCAACGGCCAACGGGCAGACGCGCTGGGTGCGTTCCTGGATCGCTACAACTACCATCGACCCCACACCGCGCTGGGAGGCAAACCACCGATCACCCGCTGCAAGCGTGTCAACAACCTCGCGGCTTAGAACAGCTAGGCGGCCAGGTTCAGCACCTGGGCCTCGCGATCGGTGAGCCCGGCTGGGTGCTTGACCCGGGCCACCGGGCGGCCCCGCTGCTCTGGCCGGCGGGCGCCGACACCAAGACGCTTAGACCCAGGCGGCGCGCCAGGTACCGCGCCGTGCGCTGACCCTTTACGCTGTTGCCTGCCACGTCCAGCAGCGGCGCGAACGTGCCCAGGCCGCCCTTGCCGGGCGCCGCGGTGACGATGCCGCCCCCGATCCCGCTCTTGCCGGGGAGGCCCACACCGTAGAGCCAGTCGCCGGAGGTCTCGTACAGCCCGGCCGTGCTCATCACCGCAAGCGTGTGGTGGCACGCCTCGGCGTCGACGACGCGCACCCCCGTGATCGGGTTCACGCCGCCGTCGGCGAGCGTCGCGCCCATCACGGCCAGGTCTGCCGCGGTCACCTGCAGGCAGCTCTGGCGCGTGTACAGGTCGAGCGCCTCGGCCGGATCCACGTCGAGCCGGCCTCTGGCCGCGAGCAGCCCGGCGAGCTCACGGTTGCGGTGGTTGGTCGCCGAGGCCGACCGATAGATGTCCTCGTCCAGCACGAGTTCTCGGCCCGCGAACGCCCCGAGTCCCTCGCAGAGGGCGGCCCAACGCGCCTCCCGGTCCTTGCCAGGGATGAGCGCCGTCGTCGCGATGGCGCCCGGGTTGACCATCGGGTTGGTCGCCCCATCGCCGCGACGCACGGCCTCCGGGTCGTTGAAAGGAAGTCCCGTGGCGTTCACGCCGACCCGCTCGCGGATCGCTTCGGCGCCGAGCGCCCGGTGCGCCAGGGCGAACACGAAAGGCTTGGCCACGCTCATGATCGCGAACGGATGGCGGGCGTCGCCGACCGCCCACACGCTTCCCATCGTGCTCACCACTGCGATTCCGAACAGCCCGGGGTCGACGGCCGCCAGCGCCGGGTACACGCCGGACAGGCTGCCCCCCGTGTCGGTCCGAGCCCGTTCGTACGCGTCGTCGATCGCACGCCGAACCTCCTCGGGCGTCGGTAACGTGCCGGTCGAGACGAACGGCGGCTCGGGGTCGCTCGCCGCGGCCACGTTCAGAACCCCGCGATCGCGTCGCCCACGAGCTTCACGCCGAACACCAGGAACAGCACGCTCATGACCGTCGCGTTGTTCGCGACGAACCAGGCTCGCATCCGCTCGAGGGTCGCCACGCCCCGCGCGCCCGTGATCACGCGGTAACCGACGACGACGAGCACCGAGGAAGAAGCCACCGCCGTGTAGAGCACGATCGGGACGGCTCGCTCGGCCCTGGTCGCGGTCTCCGACACCAGGACGGCCGCCGCGGCGATGTTCATCGCGAGGCTCTTGGGGTTGGCTCCGCCGAGGACGGCCGCCAGTGCGAACGCACGCCGGGGGCGGGTCGTGTCGATGCGCGTCATCCATCGCGGCATCTCAGGGATCTCACCGGGTGCGGGGCGAGCGCGCCACTCCTTGGCCGCCGCGGCGAGCAGGAGGAGACCGAGCACCAGGCGGGTGAGCGTGGCCGCGGTCGAGGGTTCCTCGCTCGTCCCCGTCGCCTGGGTCGAGGCGAGCGCGGTGAACACGGCGAGCGAAGCCGCGATCCCGGAAACCCATCCCAGGAGGAACGCGACTCCGTTCGGAACCCCGCGCTGCGAGAAGAGCATCGCGATCACCGCCACGAGCGGGATCGGGCTGAGCGCTATCACGAGCGCGAAGGGGAGCATCTGGCCGAGCGCGTCCGTCACAGGTCCGTTCCTCCGAGGGCCTGGGAGTCTACCTCCGCCCCATCCCGGGAGCGTGGGGACGAGCCCGCGTGCGTTCGCAGCCCATGTGAGACGATGCGTCCTCCGGCGCGCGGGCGCCGGGGGAACGCCGGGGGAACGAGGAGGGACCGATGGACGATGCAGTGACGGGGTCGCTCACCGACCGCGTGCGTGGACTGATGCCGAGCCTGACCCAGGATCTCAAAGACCTGATGGCGATCCCGTCGGTGTCGTTGCCTGGTTATCCCGAACCGACCCACGCGGCGCTGGCCGAGGCTCACGAGGCCGTCGTGGCCCTCTTCCGCGATGCGGGCGTCGAGCGGTTCGACACGATCACGCTGCCGGACACCGCCCCGGTCGTGTTCGGTGAGATCCCGGCGCCGTCCGGAGCGCCCACCGTCCTGCTCTACAGCCACTACGACGTCGTGCCGGCCGGAGATGAGTCGCTGTGGGAGACGCCGCCGTTCGAACCGACCGAGAAGGACGGTGCGATCTACGGCCGGGGCGCCGCCGACACGAAGTCGAACATCGTGGCGCTCGCGGGGGCCCTGCGTGCGTGGGACGGCCGCCCACCGGTGGGGATAAAGGTCGTCATCGAAGGACTGGAGGAGGTCGGCGGCGGCGCGTTCACGATGTACCCGCAGACCGACCCCGAGCGATTCGCGGCGGACGTGATGCTGATCGGAGACATGGGCAACGTCCGTCCCGGCGTTCCGACGCTTACCGTGGCGCTGCGCGGCATGGCCAACGTGATGATCGAGGTCCGCACCCTCGGATCGGCCAAGCACAGCGGCCAGTACGGAGGCGCGGCCCCCGACGCCCTGCTCGCTCTGATGCGGGGGATCTCGTCGTTGCACGATGACCGTGGGGACGTCGCGGTGGAGGGTCTCCGGCGCGAGGCGTGGGAGGGCGGGGGGCCCGACGAAGACGAGTTCCGCAGGCTCGCCGAGGCTGTCGAGGGCAAGCCACTGATCGGGACCGGGACCCTGGGCTCGAGGGTGTGGTCCGGACCGGCGATCACCGTGATTGGCGTGGACGTGCCCTCCGTCGAGGAGTCCTTGAACGCCGTCTCGCCCTACGCCCGCGCGAAGCTGAACGTTCGCGTCCACCCGGAGCAGGACCCCGTCGAGGCGCAGGAGGCCGTCGTGCGGCACCTCCGCGCGGCGATGCCGTTCGGTATCTCTCTGGACGTGGAAGCGCTCGCGACCGGGCACGGCTACGCGGCGCGCACGGACAGCCCTTCCGCCGAGGCCGCTAAGGCGGCCTGGTCGGCGGCCTGGGGCGCCGAGACCGTGTTCGCCGGCGCCGGCGGGTCGATCCCGCTCGTGCGCTCGCTGCACGAGGCCGCACCGGAGGCCGCGATCCTCCTGGTCGGGACCGCCGACGGCTATGCGAACATCCACGGTCCGAACGAGCGCGTGCTGCTGGACGAGTTCGAGAAGGCGACGCTCGCCGAGGCCGATCTGTTCAGGCGTCTGGCCGAGGGGGCATGACCGTGAGCGATGCGCCGACGGTCGCAGCGAAGCCCGGGCTGATGGAGCGCACGCTGGGCATGATCGAGCGGGTCGGGAACAAGGTCCCGCACCCCGCGATCATGTTCCTGGCGCTGGTCGTCGGGGTGATCGTGCTCTCGCAGGTGTTCGCGTGGATCGGCGTGAGCGCCACCTACCAGGTGATCGAGCC
>CAYONG010000111.1:0-25900 GCA_964405235.1 uncultured bacterium
GGGGCGAGACAGTTCGTGGTGCACGAGCCGATGCTCACGACCGCGTGACGCTTGGGATCGAAAGCGGCGTCGTTGACGCCGAAGACGAAGGTCAGGTCCACTCCCTTGGCGGGGGCCGAAATCAGGACGTTGCGGGCGCCGGCGTCCAGGTGGAGCGCACCGCCGGCACGGTCGGTGAATGCCCCGGTGGCCTCGAGCACCGCCTCGACGCCCAACGAACGCCACGGCAGCTTCGCCGGATCCTTCTCCTTCAGCACCTGGATCGTCCGGTCGCCCACGCGCAGGGCGCCGTCCACCGCGCGCGAGGCGGCGGCAGGCCAGGTGCCCTGGACGGAGTCGTAACGCAACAGGTGCGCCAGGGTGCCGGCGTCGGTGATGTCGTTGACCGCGACGAAATCCAGCGGGGCGCCACGTTCGATCGCGGCCCGCACCACCTGGCGCCCGATCCGTCCGAATCCGTTGATGCCGATGCGTAGAGCCATGGTCACTGTTCTCCCCTCGTCCTCCAATCCGGATGGAGGGCCGCCAACACGTTGCACGCCAGTATCTTAGCGCGGCCGTTGAGCGCGGCCACTATGCCGCAAGGCGAGCGTGTGGTCAAGGGGTGCCGGCGGGGTTTGCATGGGCGGGGGCACCGGCGGACGGCGCAGGTGCGCTATTCGGTGCTGTAGCGCAGCGTGAAGTTGCCGTAGCCGTGCTCGTCCACGAACAGGAACACCAGTCGGCGACGCGAGCGCACCTGGCCGGCGCGGGCGGGATCGGTGTCGGGGGTGGCGCCGGCGAGACTCTCGTACACCCAGACCTCGTACGGCCGGGTGTCGCCGCCGAGACCCTTCTGGTGCACGTCGCCGGTGGGGCGATCCTCGCTCAACTCGAGGTCCTGGAGCACCCGCTCCAGCGTCGCATCCCCGGCGGGGATGACCTGCTTGAGGACCTCCTCCGGTTCCCCGTAGCGGATGTAGACGCGTCCCATGTCGGAGAACATGCCGCGATCGTTGCCCGGCGCGTCGAAATTCTGGTTGGCATGATCGATCCGCGCCTGGAAATCCCGCCGGGCCTCGTTCTCGGCGGTATCGGGCGTGGGATCGCGGCGGCGCCAGAATTCCTCGAGGAAGCGCTCTCGCTCGCCCACCTGGAGCCGGGCGAAGCGCCTCTCCTCCTCCGCCGACAGGAGAAAGTGGACGGCGTCGTCGGCCTCCGACGGATCGACCAGCCACGAACCGGGGAGCCAGCCGACACTGAAGTTCGCGGTCCGGATGAGCGCGCCGGTGTCGCCCTCCTGCCACGCCGTGACCTCGAGGTCGTAGCCGCCCGCGGGCTCGCTCGCCATGTCGATGGCGACCGTGGCCGAGAGCCGAGGTCCGGGCGCCCCGATGTCGCGCTGCTCGGCGACCACCCGGCCGCCATCATCCAACACGCGGGCATGCCAGTGCCAAGCTCGATCATCCCCGGCGAGACCGCGCGCCGCGAACTCCGCCCGCACCTCGCTCGCCAGCAGACCGTAGAGCCGCTCGGGATTGGGGATCGCGACGTGCCCGCCACGCTGGAAGGCGGACGCGGAGTCCCTCTCGGTCCGTACCCAGAGGAACTCGAGGTCCGAGATATCCCGCCCGGCCTGCGGCCCGGGGACGATGAGCTCCCCTTCGACGGTCGCGGACTCGGTGACCTTGCGGCCGAGATAGCCAATGCCGCGCTTGCGTGAGAGCAGATCCTCGAGCTTCACCCGAAGCCGGGCGACGCCGGGACGCGCTGGGAATCTGACGATCACGACCTTGCCGAAACCCGGCACGGTGTCACCGTCAGCGATAGAGAACTCCTGAATCTTCTGCTGAGAACGCCCGCCGAACTGGTTCGTGAGGCGCGTCGTGAGCCTCAGCCTGCCCGTTCCGACGGTGTCGCGCTTGAGCTTCGCCAGCGTCGCCGGCGCGACGCGAAGGTAGACCTCGAGCGTGTGGCCGGCGGAATCGGGGAAGGTGGCGGCGTCGACCGTGAACGCGACCTGGCCGGTGACCCGCCAGGGCAACGCGCCCGGGCCTTCCGGGTCGCCCTCATCCGATCGCCCGGGGTGTGCCGGGGCAGACACGCCGAGCACGAGGAGGAGCACCGCGCTCAGGAGCCCCCAGGGCGCACTGCGACGCCGGAGGGACCGGGGCCCGGAACTCATCTCAGGGATCCTGACCGCCCGCCCTCAGGTCAGAAGGAGAACTTGAGTGAGAAGCGATGCGCCGCCCCAAGGATCTTCATGTCCGTGTAAGCGTAGTCAAAATCGGACGTCCCGGCGAAGGACACGGGGAACCTGAAGCCGATCCCCCCGGCGATGCCTTCCGCATCGTAGTTGACGTTGTAGCCGCCGCGGAGGAACACGTAGTTGTGAAAGCCGTACTCGGCCCCCACGTTCAACCGCTCCGCGTTGTCGGGCGGATGGGAGAACTCGAACGACCCCAGCAGCCGCTGGTCGGCGCTCTGAAAGATCGTGGCCGAGGTTCCCACCCGGAACACCGACGGGAGGCGCGCCGAACGCTCGATGAAAGTCACGTCGGTCCCCATGTTGGTGATCGCCATGCCGATCCTCATGCCCAGGGTGCCGACGTCGTAGAGGGTGCCGAGATCGAACGCATAGGTGTTCTGCGACAGCTCGGCCAGGCCCCCATGGATGAAGTTCGCGGTGATACCCGCGCTAAACTTGTCCGTGAACGACCGGGCGTACGTGAGGCCCGCGGCCATATAGCCGGCATCGAACGTATTGCCGGTGCCCACGAAGGGATCCGGCTGGTAGGCCGTCGTCTCCACCATCGGGTCCATGTAGAGCGAGCGCAGGCTGACGCCGATCGCACCCGGGATGCGCTTGGTGTGGAACACGTAGCCGAACTGCGTGAACTTCATGTCCGCGGGCCAGAGTGCATGGTTGAACTGCAATTGGGACTTGTCGGAGTCGATGCGGGCGATCCCGGCCGCGTTCCAGTACAGGGCGCTCGCGTCGTCGGCGACGGCAACGAACGCACCACCCATCGCCGCCGCGCGGGCCCCGATGCCGATCTTGAGGAACTGCCCATCAAACGTCCCGACCTTCTCGAAGATCTCGGCGGCACCGGCGACCCCCGGGAGCATGACCCCCAGCAGGCCGACAGTCGCGATCAGCTTTCTCACAGGCTTCCTCCTTCGCCCACGGCGGTTCAACGGATGACCACGAACTTGCCGCGCTGCGTGCCCAGGACGGATTCGACGACGAACATGTAGACGCCGCTCACGATGTCCTGGCCGTTGCGCGAGATGAGATTCCATCGCGCCTGCCCGTCATTCGCTGTGTCCTGCTGTCGATTGAAACCGGGGACCGTAATTGTCACCGGATTTCGCACCGGATCCTCCGGCTTGAGCGGATCGTAGTTCGGATTGCGAACCACCGCCGGGCCACGCAAGGATTCGTTAATTTCGTCCGTCGAGCGGAGGACTTGCACCAGGTCCCCCGACACGGTGTAGATGCTGATCGACCATCCACCGGCCGGCATGCCTAAAAAGTCGATATGGGTCCCGGTCGGGTCGGTCGCGTTCGGGGTGAGGTCCCAGGCCGAGGAACGCCGGGTGATGTCCGCGTAGCCCCGGTAGGGATTCGGCACCACCCACACTTCGCGCCTCGAAAGCGTGCCTTGCTGGGGCACGACCGCCTCGGCCTCGACTGCCGAGCGCCGGCCGACCAGCTCGTCGTCCAGTGTGGTGATCGTGCCGGAGGAACTCGAGTCCCCCGCCGTGACCGAGTAGAAGAACACGAAGCCGTTCTTGACCTCATGATCGACCAACTGGTAGCGGCCGACCTTGTACTGGGTCCGGAAGATCTCCGTCTCCGTGTCGACCACCTTGCCCTTCTCCTGATGGCACTCGTTGCCATCATTCACGCACGGGATGGTATCGACCATGCAGGTCCCGTCGGGCGCGCGCTGCGGGCATCGATCGGGTGTGAAGCGCAGCACCTGGCCGCTCTGCTGATCCCAGAGATCGCCGCGGTAGAGGCAGATGGGCACCCGGTAGCCGCGTGTCTCGGCGAGAGGATTGTTGCACGCCTCGGCCAGCACGGTCGAATCCTCGAGACCGACGGTGTGCAACGGGCCGAACCCGCACTCCCCGTCCGCCTGCCGGAATCGCCAGGTGGTCGCGTCATCGCTGACGTTGCCCACGTACTTGTATCCGTGGGTGCGGACCCAGTCGGCCGCGACACTCGAGCTCGCGAACCCGAACCGGCTCTTCTGGAGCACCACCGTCTGCAGGCTCAGATTTGGGACGAAGACCTGCGGGCAGATGGGCAGACCGGCGATGAGAACGCTGTCGATCGCGGGCTGGGTGAACCCCCGCGCCCGCATGATACTGTCGCGAGATGTTCCTCCGATGAACAGCTCGCGATTGCTCGCGGCGTAGTCGAAAAATCTGAAATGACCGAGCAGCGACCAATCATCATCCGCGGGTCCCGATGACCCGACCGGCCGGAGCCAGTTCGCCACCTTCCACACGCGGTATGATCTAAAGTCGAAATGGCTCTTCTCGGGGTCGACCGTGACCTCGGACAGGTTATCCCACGCCAGCGTGATGACGCCGTCACCGGCCGCGGCCACCCGCCGGTCCGGGTTCGCCTCGAAGTTGTAGGACGACGCGACGTTCAGGTTGGGGTTCGGGGGCGGCGCCGCCGTGTTCCAACGGCGGAGCGTCTTACCCGCCCCGCCGCCGGTCCCGGCTCCAAAGACCCAGACGCCGGTGCACCAGTCACAGTCGAAGTCAAACCAGGTGTACCCGAACTCGTTGATCTGGCGCTGGTTGCCCTCATCCCGACAGTCCGAATCGCTCAGGATTAAACCCTCCGGCGCGCGCACTCTCGATTCGCGGCCGTGGAAGTCGGTCGTGTTGATGTTGAGGTCGTCGGCCAGCTCGTTGGGCGGACTGTCGTAGGCGCCCTCGTAGGCCACCTGCGCCGCGAAGGCGTTCTCGAGCGCCGGATACTTCTCGAACAGCCCGGTCGCGGTGAAGGCGCCGTCCAGATAGCGCTGATAGTCTTCCGGGAAGCTCTGGACCGTAAGGTTGCTGCCGGTCTGAACAGCGAAGGCGATCGTCACCTCGAAGCTGCCGCCATCGGGGATCGGATGGGCGCCGCCGTTGGCGTCAGCGTTGCCGAACGGACCGATCATCGCCCAGCCTTGGATGTCCCCCTCCTGGTCCACCGGGGTGACGTCGATGAACCCGGTCACCGCGTTGATCCCTGCTGTGCTCTCGAACATCTCGGCGCGCTGAGCGTCCGTACTGGGGTTGCCCCCCGAGGTGTAGGGCGTCCCGGCGAGCAACGAGCGGAATCCGTGCCAGCCGACCCGGGTGGGCGCCATCAAGCCCTTCGGATCGATGGTGTGGCCGAGCAGCAGCACGGATGGGATTCCCAGGGTCCGTAACTCGTCGCCATCGTTGTCCACGACCGAGAAACCGTTCACCCGCAGGACGACGCTTGGGCACAACGGGCTGCCGGCGGGCACCGACGCGATGTCGGCATGCGGCACCTGCCGGCGATTGCCCTTCGGGTCCAACTTCTCGCCGTACCTGGTCCCCGGCCCCAAATCGACGGTGAAGTCCCCGTGCGGGAAGAACGGGATGTCGATGTCATCGTTGAAATAAGTCGGACTGTCGAACGGACCCGAGTCCATGTCGTAGCGGAGGCCCACGTACATGCTGTCGATGCCATGACCGGACCGGTTGAAGATGGTCCAAGTGATCACGTTGAAGTTCTGAAACCCGGGCACCGAGTAGGCGAACGCGGTCTGCCGGCACTCGAGGTTGAGCGGCACGTGCTTCTCGTTAAACGTGGCCGCGAGCGCCTGCGGCGTGTTGTCCCATATGACGCACGACCACATCTTCTGGCCCAAGGCCGCATAGTCTTCGTCAATCAACCCGTCCCCATCGTTGTCCCGCCCGTCCTGGAAGTCCTCGTCCAGGAACAGCGAGGCGTCGAGCGGGTCGGCGCGCCTCGAATCCAAGTCGTCGTCGCTCAGCCGCCGCCCGAAGATCTGGCCGTCGTACGACCGGTACATCCGGTCCTCGGGGTCCAGCGTTTGGGGCCGCCACTCAGAAAAATAGCTGACGCGCCGGATCGCCGCGGGATCGGTCGCGGTGCTGTTGACGCCGCCGACGCTGAGGAGAATGAACGACAGGTACTCGATCCCCGAGGACCCCGGCCATTGTCCGGACGGGTCATTCGACAAATTCGTGAAGGGGTTCCCGATGGTGCCGTAATTGGTGACCTTCATGTAGACGCTGCCGACGTCGAGGACCGCTCCGGGACCGAAGAGGTCCGGGACCGCCATCGGCCGCACCCGTCCCTCCCCTTCGGGCGGGAAGAGTTCTGGGTAGGCGGTCTTGAACTCCTGGAGCATGGCTTCGTCCGCGCGGGCGTGTGCCCGAGTTGCGTTCCCCGCCAGCAGCACAACCACCAGGCCCAGCGTAGGCCATACGCGAGATCGACTCATGTGTGGTCTGGTCTCCATATCCCCCGGTCCGCCGTCCATCAGAAGCTGACGCTGAGCCCCATCCGCACGTTGCGGCCTTCCTGGAACACCCGCGGATCATTCACCGGCACCCAGTCATCGATGCCGTCGCCGTTGAGGTCCTTCTGATAAGCGCCGCCCGCACGGCCGGTCTCGGTGTAGTAGATGAGGTAGTCGCGGCCGGCGTTGTTGATGAATGGATTCGGGAAGGTGCTCTGGTCGATGCTGTTGAGATTCCGCACCCCGAGCACGTTCCGGGCGTCGACGAACACAGTCACGTTCTGCCCCCACACGCGATAGTACTTGTCGCCGTCGAGCGTCAGGTTCGAGTTGGACGGCTGGCGCAGCGCGTTCTCAAGCTTGGGATCCGGCCGCCGATCATTGCGGAATGCCGGCGTGAACGGGAACCCCGAGCCGTACGTCCACAGCATCCTCAGGCCCCACTTGCCCGGGTCCCGGATAACGCCCTGGACGCTCAGCGTCGTGCGCTGGTCCCAGCGGAGCGGCTGCTCGGAGATCGGTAGATAAAGCCGGCCGCCGTTGAAGAACAGCAGCGCCTGGCTCGGATCCGACGCCACGCCGGTCGCGATCTGATAGGTGTAGTTGACCTCGGCCGAGAACTTGTGGCTGAAGCTCTTGATGAAGCTGGCTTCGAATCCCCGGGCGCTGGCGTAGTCGCCGTTGTCCCAGAAGGTCGTCTGGTCCGGGTCGTTGGCGTTCTGCCGCGTGGTGATCAGGCCATAGATGTCCTTGAAGAACACGGAGAACTGACCGGAGAGATCGCGCGAGAACAGGTGCTGCACACCGGCCTGGTAGGAGATGTTGGTCTCGGGCTCCAGATCCGGATTCCCCTGCGTGCCGACGGCCGATCCGACACCGCGGTTCTCGAAGACGTAGTTGCGCGAGGGCGTCTGGTAGGTACGGCCGTAGTGGAAGCTGAGCACGTCCTTGTCCGAGATCGGATAGGCGATCCCGAGGCGCGGGCTCAGCTGCTGCTTGTAGCGCTTGCCGCTCGGCAGGTCGCTGGTCGGGACCTGGTCCCCCGGCGTGAACATGTCGTATCGGAGCCCCGCGTTGAGCACCAGACCTTCGAACTCCCAGCGATCCTGGAAGTAGGCGGCACCCTCGGGGTTGAAATTGAGGAACGACGAGCGGGTGGCGCCCGGGAGCCCATTGTTCTCGGAGTTCGGCAGGCTCAGGCTCAGGTTCTCCACCCGGTTGTACTTGACCTCGATCCCGGTCTTCAACGTGTGTTGCTTGACCTTGCGGGTCGAGAAGTCGCTCTTGAGCGTGAACGTGCTGGTGTTGCGGCGCAGGTACTGCGGGAAGTCGCCGTGGGTGGCAAAGTAGGGGTTCTGCTCGCTCCCCGCGGCGGTGTTCCCGTTCCAGTACTCGGGACTGCGGATCTCGTACTGCCAGGGCTCTTTGCCCCGCACCGAGCTCAGCGAGTTGAAGCGAACCGAGGCGAGGCGCGTGGTCAATACGCTCTTGTCGGAGAGCTGATTGGTCCACACCCCAGTGAACTGCTGATACCGGTCGTCGTTGGTCAGGGTGTGGTCGGGCAGGTTCTGGTAGACGAAGGTGCTGTCTTCCTTGGTTCCCGACCAGGTCCCGTAGCGCGGCGTGATGCGCGGCGGGTTACCCGGCAGCGTGTCGTAGATGACCTTGACGTAGCCCTCCCGGCTCCATACGTGATTGTAGGGGGTCGAGATCGTGTGGTTGTTGATGGTCTCGAATGTGACCTTGTGCCGGGGGCTCGCGCGGTAGGCCAGCTTGAAGTTGGTGTTGATCGAGTTGCTCTGCCGGAACCCGAACTGGAGGAAGTCGAGCAGCGTGTGCCGGGACTTGGTGAGGCTCGACTTGAGATAGGTGTCGGAGAATGTGCCTTCGTAGGTCGCGTAGTAGGTCAGCTTCTTGATCGGGGTCGGACCGCCGAAGCCGAACGTGAACTTGTCGTAGCTGTTGAAGGTCTTGGACGGGTCACCGTAGCGGTCGGTGTCCCAGCGCACCTCGCCGCGGAACTGGTCGGTCCCCTCGCGCGTGTTGACCGAGATCACGCCCGAGAGCGCATTGCCGTATTCGGCGTCGAAGCCGCCCGAGCGGATCTCGGTGCCCGCCACCGCCAGGGTGGCGATGTCGGGCCCGCGTCCACCCAGCGGATCGGACACCTCGACGCCGTCGAACTGGAACTTGACCTCGCCCGAGCGACCGCCGCGGAAGAACAACTCGCCACCCAGGGCCACGACGCCCGCCTTGGTCGCCACCGCCTCGCGCAGATTGTCGACCGGGAGATCCTTCAGCTTGTCGGCCGAGAGCGTCTGAGTGGTGGTCGAAGACTTGGTGTCGATCCGCTTCTCGCCGCGGACTTCGATGACATCGAGCTCTTTGACGACCTTCGACGCGCCGAAACCGAAGTTGAGGGTGGCCGTGGCGCCGCCGCTGACCCGCACCTCCTGGACCTGCTTGTCGTAGCCAAGGGGCTGCACCTGGATCTGCGCGGTTCCCACCGGCACACCCACCAGGACGAAATTGCCGTTCTCGTCCGTTTGGGTTCCCTGCTTGGTGCCGAGGATGATCACGTTGGCGAACGCGATCGGGCCTCCGCCTTTTTCGGTGACCTTGCCCGACACCCGGCCGACAGCCGCCGATCCGGAGGTGGTCCCCTGAGGAGCGGCCGGCACGGCCATCAGGAGCACGAGGGCAGCGGTTCCCGCCGCCGCGACCAAACGCCTGCCGATGTTCATCATGCGACGGGACCCCTCAAGTGGAGGGCGTGGCCGCAGGAGGCCGCCACGCACGGAATGTGCCCACGATGCCTTTCGGGGTGCACGGTGTCAACGGCTTTTGCAGTGGTGAGTTGGAGCATCGCAGTGGAGGCGATCGAAGATCCCGCCGCGGCACCTGTGCAGGTCGGCGATACAGTCCGGATGGGGGTCCGGAGGGCATGGTAGTGGAGCAACATCGCCGGCTGATCGGCATCATGATGACTGCCCTGATCCAGCGGCGTCCTACGCCCTGTCGCAACACAATATGGCCCTGATGCTAGGAATCTGTCAAGGGCCAATCGAGAGCGCCAGAACTCAGAACTGCCACCTCATCTGGAGCGCCAGGTGCTGATGGCTCCCCCGCGAGCGGGCCGGATCCACGAAGTCGGCGCGCACCCACTCATGGGCGTAGCCGAGATCCACGCTACACCGGGAACCCTCCGGCTGATAGCCGAAGCCGGTGGTCGCGATCGCGCTGCGGTAGGCGTCATCGGCGGTGAGGTCGTCGCGGTCGTGCACCCCGTAGTTCCCCCCGGCCCGCGCGAGGAAGGTCGCGTTGCAACGGTACTCCCCCCCTGCCCTGACCTCCCAACCCGTGGGCTCGGGCCCGCCACCGATCGCCAGCTGTTCGCTCCGGCTCCGCCAGCGATGCACCTCGGCGCCCACCACACCCCGTCGGTCGGGTAGCTGCCAGGTCCCTCCGCCCGAGAACTCGTACGAGCGCTCCTCGATCTGTGAAGGCGTGACGCGCTCGGGCAGCATGAGCGTGTCGGCTCCGGGGCGGGATCCGATCTCGCCCAGGAAGTCGTTGAATCCCGACGGGCCCCCGGTGCCCTGCGGGTACCACGGGGTGACAATGGCGCGCCGGAAACCAGTGCCGAAGCCGGCCCCCAGCTCGATCGGACCGCTCACCCACCTCACGCGCGTGCGCAACGAGGTGCCCTTCTCGTCCCGGTCCAGACGCTTGCCGCTCCCGGAGAGGGGCGCCTGGGTCGGGCCCGCCGAGATCGACCAGAAGTAGAACTCCTCGGACTGCGAACGCCACGCCCGCCCGTCCGCTCCCCAAAAGAGATGGCGGCCGAATCGCCCGATGAGAGACGCCTGGCCGATGCCGAATGGCCGGTCCTCGTCAACCTTCGAGGTCGAGCGGAGCCCCTCGAGCGTCGCGCGCGCCTTGACGCTTGCGCGGTCATACCCCACCGCGGCCTTGATGTCATTCGTCACCCGCATCGAGAATCCCACACCCCCGTGCAAGTTCGAGGTTTCGACCCGGTCCGGCGTGAACAGGTCGGGGGCCGGCACGATCGCGCTGGCCTTGCCCAGGTAATCGCCCTGTGGGAGCCGCAGGAACTCGTAGTAACTTTCGTCATGGATCTCGCGCCCGTAGCCCAGCCGGAGCGCGAAATCGAAGCGGTCGCGATTGAGCCAGGGGACGCGGCCGTTGACCGCCCCGCCGATCGCCGGGACGCTGAAGCGCCCACGCTGCTCGACCGCTTCGCCGAACGCGCGGTCCACTTGCAGGGTCGCCAGTTCGGCCGTCAGACCGTAGGCCGTGGTCCCGGGCGAGCGCCGCCAGGTCTCGATGCCGTGGCGCACCTGTCGGGCCGCCAGCTGCTGGCGCTCCCGCAGAGACGTTCCCGCCGGTACATCGCGCAGGACCGTGCTGGAGTGGAGCACCGGCCGGTACTCGAACGTGGTCACCGATTCCGCCTCGGCGATCCCGGTCGGATTCCCCGCGAAGTCCCACAGCGTGATGCGGTTATGGAGATCGTCTGCGAGGGTCAGCCGCCCCATCCCCAGCAATCGCGGACTGCGCGCGAGCAGATCGGGCGAATAATCGAGCGAGCGAAGCGCCGCGTCGTGCGACTGCGCAGCCGACGGCGAAACCCCCGCCAGCGCTCCCAGGCATGCGACGGTGACGATCGCGCTCCGAAGCACCCTGCGTGAAGGGCCCATGCAGACTCCTCTTGATCGGATCTTGATCCGACTTGGCAGACTCGGGAACTCGGCCGACCGCCGTGCGGACAAGCGTCCGCCGCCTCCCGCAGGAAGGCGGCGCGGTCAACGAGGTGCGCGACGCACGGAGGCGGCATACTAGGGAAGCCTGCGAGGAAGTGTCAACGGCGGAGTCACCGCCCGCCCTGGGGCGCTCGTACGGCGCGGCGCTGCCGAGACGCAGGGATGGCCCGCAAGGTAGAAGCGCCAACGCCGGTTCAGCGCCCGGCTGATCCCGATCCTCGCGCTGCGGGCGACCCGCAGCCCGCCCCGTTTCGGCGGCAGAGCCGGAAGCCACAGCGGTCCGCACGTAAGGTCGGCTCCATCCTCGGCCGAGGTCAAGCCCATCGCGCGGGCGACGCACCCGGGACCGCGGGCCAGGCGCTCGCGCGCCATCGCGCCCCGCCGGCGTGCCATCGAGGCGAGGCCGGCGATCGGCTCCAGGGCGCGGATCAGCACCGCCGAGGGGACGCCGCCCTCGCCGGTCACCACGTTGAGGCAGTGGTGCATGCCGTAGGTAAAGTAGATGTAAGCGTGGCCGGGCGGGCCGAACATGGTCCGGTTGCGGCGTGTTTCCCCGCGGAAGGCATGGCTCGCCGGGTCGCCCGCCCCGCCGTAGGCCTCGACCTCGACGATCCGGCCGATCAGCCGCGTGGCGCGCGTCTCGCGCACGATCAGTCGGCCGAGCAGGGCCCGCGCGACGACCTCCGGGCGGCGGGCGAAGAACCGGCGGGACAGCGGGCGGATCGCGCCGAGCTCGTCCTTTCGCCCGCGGAAGCGGCCCCCACGCGGGCTAATGACCGACCGTGGCCTCACCGACCCCGAGCCGGGCCAGCGGCTCCATGAACAGGGCCCGGATCTCCGCCAGGCGCGCGGCGGTGCGCGCCTCGAATCGGACGACGAGCGCCGGCTGGGTGTTTGAGGCGCGCACCAGGCCCCAGCCGTCGCCGAACTCCACGCGCGCGCCGTCGATGTCAATCACACGGTAAGTGCCCGAGAACTCGCGCTTGAGCTCCTCGACCACCGCGAACTTGCGGTCCTCGGGACACGCCAGCCGCATCTCGGGCGTGGCGTGATACCGGGGGATGGAATCCACCAGCTCGGCCAGCGAACGCCCGTTGGCAGCCAGGTAGCGCAGCAGCCGGCCGGCGGCGAACAGGGCGTCGTCGAAGCCGAAGAAACCCTCGCTGAAGAACATGTGGCCCGACATCTCGCCCGCCAGCGGCGCTCCGGTCTCGTGCAGGCGGCTCTTGATAAGCGAATGGCCGGTCTTCCACATCACCGGGCGGCCGCCGTGCGCGGCGATGTCCTCGATCAGCCCCTGCGAGCATTTGACGTCGAAGATGATCTCGGCGCCCGGCACACGGGTGAGCACATCGCGGGCGAACAATGCGAGCAATTGGTCGCCGAACACGATCCGTCCGTTCGCGTCCACCGCCCCGATCCGGTCGGCGTCGCCGTCGAAGCCGATCCCGAGATCGGCGCCGGTCCGCCCAACTTCGGCGATCAGGCTCTCGAGCAGGGCGGGCACGGTCGGATCCGGCAGGTGGTTCGGGAAGCGTCCATCCAGTTCGGCGAACAGCGGGATGACGGTATGGCCCATGCGCTCGAACACCCCGGGCACGACCGTGCCGGCGCACCCGTTGCCGCAGTCCATCACCACCTTGAGCGGGCGCGGGGACTGGAGCCGCTCGATCAACATCGCCGAGTACGCATCGAGGATCGGTCGATCCGTCGCCGGCGCCGGCTGCGGCGCCCGGGCCAGGTCGTCGCGCACGATCCGCTCGCGCATGGTCTGGATCTCGGCCCCGAACAGCGGCAGGTGCCGCCGGGTCATCTTGAAGCCGTTGAACTCGGACGGGTTGTGGCTGCCGGTGACCTGCAGCCCGCCGTCCGCGTCGCTCTCGACCACCGCGTAGTAGAGCGCGGGGGTCGGCACGACCCCCACCCGATCCACCGCCACCCCGGCCGCCCGGATGCCGCGCTCCACCGCCTCGGCGAGCCGCACGCTGCTGGGCCGGATGTCGCGGCCCAACGCGACCCGATGGCCACCCGATCCCGCGTCCTCGGCCCCCTCGCGGATCAGGGTCGCGAACGCGCGACCCACCGCCTCGGCGACGGGATCGGTCAGTTCGGTCTCGTGCAGCCCGCGGATGTCGTACTCGCGGAAGATGTGGCCGGGGACCATCACGGCTCCTTGCGCTTGAGGTAGGCGTCAATGAAGGGATCGAGCGCGCCGTCCAGCACCGCGTGCACGTCGCCGACCTTCAGCTCGGTGCGCTCGTCCTTGACCATGGTGTAGGGCTGTAGCACGTACGAGCGGATCTGGCTCCCGAAATCGATGTCCTTCTTGGGGGCGCGCCGCGCTTCAGTCTTCTGGCGCTCGATCTCCTGCAAGTGGACGAACAGACGCGAGCGGAGGATGCGCATCGCGTTCTCCCGATTTCGATGCTGGCTGCGCTCGGCCTGTGACTGGACCACCAGGTTGGTGGGCAGGTGGGTGATGCGGACCGCCGATTCGGTCTTGTTGACGTGCTGCCCACCGGCGCCGCTGGCGCGAAAGGTATCGACCCGCAGATCGCCGGGCGCGATGTCGACGGTGACGGTGTCATCCACCATCGGGCTCACGAACGCCGAGGCAAACGAGGTATGGCGCCGCTTCGCGGCATCATAGGGCGAGATGCGCACCAGGCGGTGGACCCCGTTCTCGCCCTTGAGATAGCCGTAGGCATACTCGCCGTCGATCTCAATCGTGGCGTCCTTGATGCCGGCCTCGTCGCCCGGCTGGAGGTCGAGGATGCGTGCCGGGTAGTCATGGCGCTCGGCCCAGCGCATATACATCCGCAACAGCATGTCGGCCCAGTCCTGAGACTCGGTGCCGCCGGCACCGGGGTGGATGGTGATGATCGCCCCAAACGTATCGTGCTCGCCGGAGAGCAGGCTGCGCAGCTCGAGATCACCGATCTGCCGTTCGACGCCCGCCAGCTCGTTCGCCACGTCGGCCAGCAGTCGCTCATCCCCCTCCCCCTCGGCCAGTTCGAGGAGCCCGGCGAGATCCGTCAGCGCTCCGTCGCGGGCGCTCCAGTCCGCCACCGTGCGACGCGCTTGCTTGAGCGCGGCCACCGTCTTGCGGGCGTCCTCCGCCCGGTCCCAGAAACCGGGCTCGGACATGCGCTGCTCGGTGGACGTGAGCTGGTTGCGGAGCGCATCAACGTCAAAGATACCTCCGCAGTCCATCGAGGGTCTCGCGCGCCTGATCAAGTCGTCGTCGCAGCTCGCTCGTGGTCAGCATGGGTCCCCGTTCAAGACGTTCACACCGTGCGCAGCGCGGCGCGCCGCTCGGCCATCAGCCGCACCACCGCCGCCCGCGCGGCACGTTCCAGCTCGGCGACGCTGCCGCTGTTCTCGATCGTGAGATCCGCGGCGTCGCTGAACCATTCGCCCGGTCGCTGCACGGCAAGCACCGCGCGCGCCTGCTCCTCGCTCCATCCCCGGCCGCTCACCAGCCGCGCGATCCGGTCGGGCTCCGGCGCGCTCACCGCAAGCACCGCATCGCACGAGCGCTCCATCCCCCAGTGCAGCAGCAGCGCCGAATCCAGCACCACCACCCCCCGGTGCCCCGAGAGCCGCAGGGCGTTCAGCTCTTCCCACGCGCGCGCCAGGATGCGCGGGTGGACCAGCGCATCGAGCCGCGAGCGAGCCGCCGGATCGGTGAACACGCGCGCCGCGACCCGGCGGCGGTCGAGCGTCCCGTCGTCTCGGTAAATGTCGGCGCCGTACTCGGCTTCCAGCGCGCGGCGCACTTCGGGTTCCTGGTCGGTGACCTCGTGCCCGATCCGGTCCGCGTCGATCCAGGCACCACCGTCGGCGATGATCGCGCGCGCGACCGTGCTCTTCCCGCTCCCGGCGCGGCCGACCAGGCCGAGGATGAAGAGCCCGTCACCGGCGTGCGAGCGTCGCGGACGCAGGCGCTCAGTGGACATCGAACCAGGTGGGTCCCCGACCCACCGCCACGGTGAGCGGGACGCGCAGCGGATAGCAACCCTCCATCTCGGTGCGTACCAGCTCGGACACCGGCTCGACCTCCATGGACGGGCATTCGAGGAGCAGCTCGTCGTGAACCTGGAGCAGCAATCTAGCCGAGGGCCGCTGCTGCTTCAAGGCGCGGTGGACGCGGATCATCGCCAGCTTCATGAGATCCGCCGCCGAGCCCTGGATCGGCGTGTTGACGGCGGCGCGCTCGGCGAACGCGCGACTGTCGCCGCGCGCGCTGGACAGCTCGGGCAGGTAGCGCCGTCGGCCGAGCAGGGTCTGGACGTAACCGCGCGCGCGCGCCTCCTCCACCGTGGCGTCGAGGTACTCGCGCACTCGGGCATAGACCTTGAAGTAGCCGGCGATGAACTCCTGCGCCTCCGCAAGCCCGAGCCCCATCTGCTGAGACAAGCTGCGGGCCCCCATGCCGTACATGATGCCGAAGTTGACGATCTTCGCGCGCGCGCGCAACGCCGGGTCGAGCGGTCCGCTCGGGACGCCGAAGATCCGTCGCGCGGTGCTCTCGTGCACGTCCTCCCCGATCGCGAACGCCTCGACCAGATTGGGGTCGCCCGAGAGATGCGCCATGACACGCAGCTCGATCTGCGAATAGTCGGCGCCGACCATCGACGCGCCGGGTGGGGCGATGAACGCGTGACGGATGGCGCGCCCCTGCTCGGTGCGCACCGGGATGTTCTGGAGGTTCGGGTCGCTCGAGGACAGGCGCCCGGTCGCGGCCCCGGCCTGATCGAAGGTGGTGTGGACCCGGCCGTCACGCGGGTCCGCCACGCGGGGCAAGGTGTCGAAGTAAGTCGACTTGAGCTTGGTCAGCGCCCGGTATTCGAGCAGCCGCGCGGGGAACGGATGGAGGCCGGCCAGCTCCTCGAGCACCTCCGAGCGGGTCGAGAGCGCGCCTGTAGGCGTGCGGCCGCCGGGCTTCAAGCCCAGCCGCTCGAACAGGATCTTCGCCACCTGCGGCCCGCTCTCGAGGTTCACCGGCTCGCCCGCCATCCCGAGCAGTTCGCCACGCAGCCGCTCGATCTCCTCCCCCGCCTGCGCGGCCATCGCCAGCAGTCGGTCGGCATCGATCGCGATCCCCGCGCGCTCCATGTCGAGCAGGACCGCGATGAGGGGATGCTCCAGGCTTTCGTAAAGCGACCACTGGTCGCGAGCCTCGAGCTGTGCCCGCAGCGCGTCCGCGAGCGGGAACATCGCGGCCGCGCGCGCCTCCAGCGCCGCCGCGGCCTGCGCCACCGGGAGCGCCGCCGCCACTGCCCGCACGCGCCGTGGCCCGGGCGGCGGCTCGAGCGTGGGGAGCGACCGGGCGAGGAAGTCGCGCGCCAGCGCATCGAGATCGTGGGCGCGGGAGGGATCGCACAGGAACGAGCCGATCCGCAGATCGAACGAGAGCCCGGCGAGCGGCGCGCCCAGCCCTGCCAGCAGGTGGGCATCGCGCTTCAGATCCTCGCCCACCTTGGCCACCGAGACATCCGCGAGCATCGGGCCCAGCCATTGGAGCACCCGCTCGCGCGGGTGATTCGCGCCCGCATCGTGCGCCAGTGGCAGGTAGCAGGTGGTGCCGTCGCGCGCCGCCAGGGCGAGGCCGACCAGCGGCGCCACGCGCGGATCGCCTCCGCCTGCAAGCGGCAGCAGGGCGATGCCGTGCAGGGCGCGCGCGCGAACCGCGTGGATCCGCTCGACGCGCTCATCCGCCGACGCCTCGACCGCTTCCACCCCGACAGGAGCGTCACCCCACAGATCGAGCGCGCCCTGGGAACCGACGCCCCGCGCCGGAGCGCCCTGGGATGGAGCCCCCGGGGCGGGAGCAACGGACGCGGGCCCGACGTGCGTCGGAGATCCGGCCGGCATCCGCGCCGGCGCGAGCACCACGCCTGTGCCGGGCTGCTCGGCCGCCGAGCCGCGGCGCTCGGCCGGCCGGGCCGCGACCGGCGCCCCGGCTTCCGCCGCCGCCACGCCCTGATCATCCGCCACCGTTTCGAGCCGCCGGATCTCCCAGCGCCGCGCGAACGCCAGCAGCTCGTCGCGCCGGATCGGCGCCACCGGCAGCGCGTCGAGCGTGAGACCCAGGTCGAGGTCCGCGCGCAGGGTCGCCAGGTCGCGCGACAGGAACGCCAGATCGCGGTGGACCTCCAGCTTCTGCTTGAGCGCGGGCTTCTTCACCTCGGCGATCTGCCGGTAGAGCTCCTCGAGCGATCCGAACCGACGCATCAGTTCGACCGCAGTCTTTTCCCCAACCCCCGGCACGCCCGGGATGTTGTCGCTCGAGTCGCCCATCAGTGCCAGCACGTCGCGGATGTGTTCGGGACCCACCCCCCACTTCGCGGCCACGGCCGCGGGATCCATCCGCAGATGATCCTCGCCGCGCGCCTGCGGTGCCAGCACAGTGACCCGGTCGCCGACCACCTGCAGCATGTCCTTGTCACCGGTGACGAGGATCACCTCGAAGCCTTCCGCAGCCCCGCGGCGGGCGAGGGTCGCCATGACGTCGTCGGCCTCCATGCCGGGCTTCTCGATCAACGGCAATCCCAGGCAGCGCGCCAGCTCCTCGATCGGCTCGAGCTGGGACGCCAGCTCGTCGGGCATCGGCGGGCGGGTGGCCTTGTACTGGGGGTAGAGCACATGACGGAAGGTCGGTCCGGGGCCGTCCCAGGCGAGCGCCCAGCGGTCCGGCCGCAGTTCGCGTCGCAGCTTCAGCACCATGTTGGCGAAACCGAAGATGGCGGAGGTGTTCTCGCCCCTGGAGTTCCGCAGCGGACGGCTGATCAGGGCGTAGTAGGCGCGGTAGACCAGGCCCAGCGCGTCGAGGACGATCAGGCGGGGCATGGCATGCCCCTATCTCACCCGTCGCGAGACCAGGATCTTGTTGGTTCGCGGACCGCGGCCGACACCCAGCGGCAGGAGCATCCGATCGAGGGCGAGCAGGAAGTCCGGCGCGCGGTTGAGGAAGCGCAGAAGCCCCAGCTCCCGGTTGAGAAACACGTGGGTCGGATGGATCCCGGCCAGCTGCATGCCGGCGGCATTCAGCAGGGCGCGGTACCGCGCAAGCGGCCGCATGCGATTGTGCTCGGCAAGCCGGTCCATCTCGCTGAAGGCGTCCGAGATGATCAGCAGGCCCCCCTCCTCCACCGCCCCGGCGAGGTGGGTGACCGCCGCCTCCCAGCGCGAATCATCGGTGATGTGATAGAGCACGTCCATCGCGTTGACCAGGGCGAAGCGCCCCTCGATCGGACGCATCCCCACGTCGGCCAGGATGAATCGGGCCTGGGGATGGCGTACGCGCAGGGTCTCGATCGAGATCGGGGCGATATCCATCCCGGTCACGTCGGCGCCACGCTCGAGGTACCAGGCGGTGAAGAACCCGGTGCCGCAGCCCACATCGAGGACGGCCGCCCCCCGAGGATCGAAACCCTGGTCGCCCAGGGCCCGGGTGAGCACCTCGGCGCGCAGCCGGTAGCAGGCGCGGTTGTACGCCATCGGCATGGCGGTCTCGCCGCTGCCACGCAAATCGAACTGACCGGCCAGGCGCTCCTGCCAGAAATCCTGCGGCTGATAGGTCACGGGCGCCTGCGGTAGAGCCGGTGGCGCGCGATGTAGGCCGCGACGGCGTCCGGCACCAGGTAGCGGATCGACCGGCCGGATCGCACTCGCGTGCGCACGATGCTCGACGATACGGCGATCTCGGCGTTGTCGAGCCACTCGATGCGCGCGCCCCCCCGCGCGGAAGGGCCGCGCGCCAACGCGGCCTTCCCCTGCCGGAGCCCCCGGGCGGTGGCGCCCGGACGCTCCGCGACCGCCAGGGTCGCCAGAAGCAGGATGGCCTCGGGCTCGCGCCAGGTGGCGAACTCGTCCAGGCTGTCCGCCCCCATGAGCAGGAAGAGGCGCGCGCGCGGCGAGTCGGCCGCCACCTCGCGCAGCGTCTCGATCGTGAAGGACGGCCCGCCGCGACGGGTCTCGAGGGTCGAGACCGTGAACGCCCGATTGCCGCGCACCGCCAACCGGGCCATCGCCAGTCGCTGGGCGACCCGGGTGATGCGCGTGCCCGCCTTGTGGGGGGGGTCTCCTGCGGGGATGAAGCGAACCTCGTCGAGTCTCAGGCGGTCACGCGCGCACTCGGCGAGCACCAGGTGCCCGACGTGCGGCGGGTCGAAGGTGCCACCGAAAAGGCCGATGCTTCGCATCGCGGTGGTTAGCCCGGGCTACGGGCGTTCCAGTCGCTTCCGCTCGCGGGCCGCGCGGTTCGCGACCGGCTGACCGGGGTAGCGCGCCTCGATGCTCTCGAGCCGGGCGATGGCCTCAGGGCGCCGGCCCTCGCGCACGTCGCACATCGCCAGCCCCAGCTCGGCCTGCGACACCCACACCGTGTCCCCATAGCCGGCCGTCACCAATTCGAAGTAGACCCGCGCGGGTTTCGGCAGGCTGAGCTTGAGGTAGAGCTCCCCGGTGCGCACCAGTTTGTCCGCCAGGCGCGTGCGGCAAGCCAGGATCCGCTCGCGGGCGGCGTCGTTTCGCCAGTGGCCGGGAAAGTCCTCCAGATAGCGCTGCCACTCCCCCAGCGCGCGGTGCGTGTACTCCTGGTCGAAGTCAGGCGGTCGCGACTGGGCGAACTGGGATTCGGCCAGGCCGAAGCGGGCCGCCGCGCTCGAGTCACTTTCGGGGTAGTCGCGCAGCAGACGCTCGAACTCACCGGCCGCGGCGACCCAGTCCTTGGTCTTCAGCTGGGTGTATCCCAGCAGGTAGATGGCCTGGTCGACGTCGGCCGAGCCGGCATTGTTGGCGACGTAGGTCCTGAGCAGCTCGCTCGCCGCCACGTACTCCCCCCGGTCGAGCAGACGCCTTGCGACCGCAAGCCGCTCCTCCTCCGAGTGGATGGCGGGCAGCACGCCGGCGCCGCAGCCGGCCCCGGAGACCACCAAGCCGAGGGCGAAGAGCAGCAGGGCGACCTGGCGCGCGGGGTTGGGACGGTGCGGGGCGCGCACTAGGGCCGATTCTGGAAGAAGAGTGCGATCAGGCCGACGACGATGGCGACCACCACCGCCGGCTCGAGCGCCTTGCTCGCGCTGCGGGTCGGCATCACGCTCTTGAGCTCGGCGTAGCGCTCGTCCTCGACCAGCGAGATCTGGCCACGCGGGAAGGCGTCGACCAGATTGTACGTGGCATCGCCGCTCCAGAGCACGATCGAGGTGGCCGGGTCCCGCAAGGTGACCCCGCCCTCCACCAGCGCCTGCCGCTCGATCTTGACCCGGCCCCAGATCCAGCCGCGCAGTCGCAGATAGGTGACGCGCGCCGAGGCCAGCTGATACTCGAGGATCGGATCACCGGGGCTGCCCGCGACCGCCACGAGGCTGTCGTCCGGCAGGATGCTCCGGCGCACCGTCGCGGTGACCCCTCGCTTGCCGAGCACGCGCAGGATCGCGTGCTCGACCACGAAATTGAGCGGGTGACTTTCGGCCGGAGCCAGCACGACGTGGCCCCCGCTGTCCAGGGGAGCACTCGCGAGCGCCTTCTGGATTGACAAGTTGGCGACCCGTGTCACCAGTTGGAGGTTGGTGAGTGGCACGCGGGGTCCCCGCGCCCGCACGATCGGCTCGAGCTCGGGTTCGGCCACCGACAGCACCGTGTCGACCGCGGGCTTGGGACCGCTCGCGTATCGGATCTTCTTGGCATCCGCCGGTCCGGCGGACAACAGCGCGCCCAGCAGCGCGAGGCTGAGACACCAGCGCATCAAGCGTGTCCTTTCAGGATGGGAAAAGGGGCTTCGGTCGCCGTCTCCGCCCGCGCGAACAGATCGTAGGCCGCCGCGCCGGTGACACGCACCGACACGAGCGAACCCGGTTCCAGATGTTCTCCCTCGACCGCCACACCCCCGTCCACCTCCCACGCCGATCCCACGCCGCGCGCAGCGTACTGCCTCGGGCCGGTGCGGGCATGGTCCCCCGCGGCCGGTCCGTCGATCATCACCGTGAGCCGCTCGCCGATCCGCCGGGCCAGCCGCTCGTGCGAGAGCCGCTGTTGGATCTCCAACAGCCGCGCGCGGCGGCGGCGGCGCGTCGCGGCCGGGACCTGGCCCGACATCCCATGCGACGTCGTCTCCGGCTCGCGCTCGTAGGCGAACACCACCAGGTTGTCGAACGGCTCCTCCTCGACGTATCGACACAGCTCCTCGAAATCCTCCTCGGTCTCCCCCGGGAATCCGACGATGAAGTTGGTGCGGAACGCCACCCCCGGGATACCCGCCTTGATCCTCCCGACCAGCGCCCGGGTGTCACGCGCCGTCATCCCCCGCCCCATCGTCCGCAGCATTCCGGCTGCGATGTGCTGGAGCGGCATGTCGACGTAGGGCACCACCCGCTTCGCATTCGCCCACACCGAGATCAACCGGTCGCTCCAGGCCCTCGGGTACGTGTACTGCACGCGGATCCAGGACAGCCCGGCTACTCGATCCAGCGCCTCGAGCAGATCAGCCAGTGTCGGCCGCCCCGGCAGAGCGGTGCCGTAACCGGTCGTGTCCTGGCCGATCAGGTTGAGCTCGCGGACGCCCGCGCGTGCCAGCCGCTGCGCCTCGGCCACCAGATCCGCGACCGGACGGCTCTGCTGATCCCCGCGCAGGCGGGGGATGATACAGAATGTGCAGCGGTGGTCGCATCCCTCGGAGATCTTGAGATAGGCGAGGTGCCGCGGGGTCGAGAGCGCGCGCGGCACCAGGCTGTCGAGCGCGCCGCCCGGATAGGCCGTCTCGACACGTCGCGTGCCGCCCGCGAGCACGTGCCGGGCGACCGGGACCACCTCGCGCCACTGACCAGTGCCCAGCACCGCGTCCACGCCGGGGAACTCGTCGAGCAGGGATGCGCCGGCACGCTGCGCCAGGCAGCCGGTCACGATCAGCCCCTTCAGGCGGCCTGCCTGCTTGAGCGCCGCCACACGCGCGATCGTCTCCTTGGACTCGCGCACGGCGCTGGTCAGGAACGCGCAAGTGTTGACCACCGCCACGTCCGCCTCGCGCAGGTCGCCGACGGTGCGAAAGCCGTCGGCCACCATCAGGCCGAGCATGGATTCGGAGTCCACGGTGTTCTTGGGACAGCCGAGGGTGACGAAGGCCAGAGCGGGCGGCGCCTGCGCCCCCACCTTTAGGGGTCGGTGGCGGGGACGCGTCACTCGAGGTCCCGATCGGCGAGCCACCGTTCGTCCACCAGCACGTCGCGCGCCTTGCTGCCCTGGAAGGGTCCGACCACGCCGAGATTTTCGAGCTGATCCATGAGGCGCCCGGCGCGAGAGTAGCCGACCTTAAGGCGGCGCTGCAGGAGCGAAGTGGACCCTTGCTGATGGGTGACGACCAGCCGCGCGGCCTCGTTGATCAGCGCGTCGTCGAAATCGCCCTCCCCGGTCCCCTCCTCGTCCTCGTCGATATCGGCCAGCGACGGTTCGGTGGCGAGCGGAGGGGCCACCCCGGGGGCGGACTTTGACCGCCAGAACTCCACCACGCGCGCGGTCTCCTCTTCGGAGACGTAGGCCCCGTGGATGCGATAAGGCTCCGGCTTGCCCGCCGGGGTAAAGAGCATGTCGCCGTGCCCGAGCAGGTTTTCGGCGCCGTTCATGTCGAGCACGGTGCGCGAGTCGATCTTGCTCGCGACCTGGAACGCGATACGCGATGGGAAGTTCGCCTTGATGACCCCGGTGATGACATCCACCGACGGACGCTGGGTCGCGAGCACGAGGTGGATGCCGACTGCACGCGCCATCTGGGCGAGCCGGGCGATCGGCTCCTCGATCTCCGCCGGCACCGTGAGCATGAGGTCGGCGAGCTCGTCGATCACGACCACGACATACGACAGCCGTTCGGGCGGGGCCGGCGCCCGACCGTCGGGTGACGCCGGCGCGCTCGGCACCAGGCCGGCACTGACCTTCTCGTTGTAGGTCGCGATGTTCCGGGCCCCGCAGGTGGCCATCAGCTTGTAGCGCTTCTCCATCTCGGAGACGCCCCAGCGGAGCGCGCGACTGGCACGCTTGGCCTCGGTGACCACCGGCATGACGAGGTGCGGGATGCCATTGTAGGCGGAGAGTTCCAGCATCTTGGGATCGATCAGGACCAGCTGCAGCGTGCGCGGCTCGTGTTGGAACAGGAGCCCGGTGATGATCGCGTTCAGGCACACGCTCTTGCCCGAACCGGTCGCCCCCGCCACCAGAACATGGGGCATCTTCGTCAGGTCGGCCCCGAACGGGGGGCCCACCACGTCCACCCCCAGGGGCACCTTGAGCGCGGCATCGCTGGTCTGGTACTGGGGGGCGGAGAGCACCTCACGGAGATACACCGTCCGGCGCCGGCGGTTCGGGATCTCGACACCCACCGCCCCCTTGCCCGGGATGGGCGCGAGGATCCGGATGCGCTGGGCCCTCAGGGCGAGCGCGAGGTCGTCCTCGCGCGAGACGATCTGGTTGACCTTTACCCCCGCGGCGGGCTCGAACTCGAAAGTGGTGACGACCGGTCCCGGATGGATCTCGGTCACCCGACCATGGATGCCGAAATCCCCCAGCTTCGACACCAGCAGTTCGGCCTCGGCATTCAAGTCGGCCGCGCTCATCAGATCCTCCTGCTGGGCCGGCAGTCCGAGCAGGGTGATTGGGGGGAACGCCTCGGCCGGCACCGGACCCGCCGGCGCCGCCGGATGGCCGTTGGACCAGGCGCCCGCCGCCGCGGGCTTCGGGCGCGGCTTCTGCGCCGAGGCGCGATCGGGCATGAGCGGCAGGCTCAGTTGATCCTCCTCGGACCCGCCACCGCGGGCCGCGGCCGACATGATGCGTGGCCGGCTTCTCGGCTCCTCGTTGCCGGCGGCTGCGGTCTCGGGGGTCGCGCCCCCTGGCGCGCGCGCGACCCGTGGCTTCTTCGCCGGCTTCCCGGCCGCCCGGGCCGCAGCAGCGGCAGCGACGGCCTGCCGCTCCCGCCACCCGCGCCAGGCCCCTGCGAGCCGGACGAAGGGCGTGAAAAGCGTGCCGCGAAGCAGCGGACCCAGCCACCGGAACCCGAGTTCGCTGGCCGCCAGTACGGTCACCCCGAGCAAGGCCCCACCCACGATCCACGACCCCAGATCGCCGAGGGCCGAGTGGAGCGCGAACGATGCTGCGAACCCCCAGCTCCCGGACCAGATCTGCCGCTCGAGCCCTCCCAAGCCCAGAAGCGTGCAGACCTCGAAGGCCATGAGCCCACCGAGCATGGAGCGCAGGATGAGCGGCCCCACCGGGCGATCGTGCAGGCGATTCCACGACCACGCCCCGGCCAGGACCGGGACCCCGAATGCCGCCATGTGCCCCAGCGCCCAGACCAGGGCGAACCCAAGCGTGGCCCCGACAGGACCGCACGCGTTCGACGCCGTCCAGGGCGCCGCAAACGGCAGCGGCGCCCGATAGGTGGCGATGCTCGCGAGGGCCAGGATGCAGAACGCCCCGAGCAGCAGGGCAAGGATCTGACGCTGTCGCGTGGAAGAGATGGGCGTGGCCACGGTCGGCAGGTCGACTCCCTGTGGGTAATGTGCCGCCGGGGACGGGCCCTTGGGGTCTGGCCCGAGCGCCCGGAGTGGCGCCCGTCCGGCGTCTGGCTCCCCGGACACGCTCACCCGCCTCCCTGGCGGGTACCGGGCGACCATAATGCTACAGACCCCGCCGCCGGGCAACGACCTTCGGGACCGGGGATTCGGGCACACGGGCGGGGCGATCTCGGTCGCCCCGCCCGTGTGCCTGATCCCCGAAACGCGCGACAGCGACCCCGCGTCGCCGCGCTAGGTTCCCGCCGCGGCGCCCCTACGTTGCGGCTCGGCCTCGACCGGCGCCGGCTGGTCCGGCGCGCCGAGGATGCCTTCCTCCAGCCATGCGTAGCGCTCGTCGAGCACCCCGCGCGCGAGGCGATAGGTCGCCTCGTCGTCGTTCGATTCGATGGCGCGGAAGAGCGTCTCGATCTTGCGGCGGGATTGACGGCAGAAGAGATCCGCCAGCTCGCGGGCGGTGGGGTCCGAAGGCTTCCGACGGTGGTCACGCTCGGCCCGCACGCAGGTGGCGGCCATCGCGAACATCTCGGCGCCGATATCGACGCAGCGGAAGAGCTGCGCCTGCCGGCGCTCCAGCGCCGGTCCGTACTGGACCATGAGATGGAACTGCCGCCGCGCCAGCCGCCGAGAGGCGCGCTTCAAGTAGCGGGCGTGATCGGCGAGCGGGCCGAACGCCGAGAACTCCGGCCAGTGACCCCAGCCCAGCCACCGGGTCGGATACCACACGGCATAGAAGCGCATGGCGCGCATGAGCCCACTCATCCGACGGCCCATCGGCACGCCCGGCATGACCACGTCGCTGGCGGCGCGCAGGTGCATATCGAGGGCCTCGCGCGCGATGAAGAGCCGCATGATCTGGCTGGTTCCTTCGAAGATCCGGTTGATCCGCAGGTCCCGCAGCAGGCGCTCGAGCGGGATTGGCGACTCGCCGCGCAAAGCCAGCGAACGGGCGGTCTCGTAGCCGCGACCACCGCACACCTGCACGGCGAGGTCACAGAGTTCCCATGCGACCTCGGTGTTCCAGAGCTTGCCCAGTGCCGCCTCG
>CAYONG010000112.1:0-8874 GCA_964405235.1 uncultured bacterium
GTGGTCGATCGGCCACAACCCGGGCCAGTCCGTCCACGCGGCGCTCCACATGCTGAGCGCGATCGTGCGCCGGCCGCTTTCCGGCCGGCTGCAACCCTACGTGAGCGGCGGCTACGGGATGATGCTGGTCTTCCCCGGGCAGTCGCTCAACGCCGCCCCGGTCACCAAGAACGCCCTCACCATCGGCGGCGGGCTCGAGCTGTACATCCGCGGCGACCTGGCCGTGCGCGCCGATGTCCGGCGCGCCACGGTGCTCGGTCGGGAGCGAGACCGCGACGGGATCGTCGCCTACGACTACCTGCAGCAGACCATCGGTCTCGCTTTCTATCGCTCGATCAGGCCGTGACTTTGGGAACCTCAGCCGGAGGGCATCCGCACGCCATGCTGAAACGACCGCTTCACCACGTATCGATGACCTCGCTCGCACTGCTGGCTTCGGGGATCCTCCTCGTTGCCGGTAGCTCGGGCTGCCGTGACAGCGCTCCCGACGATCTCATCCAGCCCGAGACCACCACCGAAGCGCTGGTGTTCGTCAAGACGCCGGCGGAGGAGACGCTCAACCGGACCTGGGCGGAGGGCAATCTTTACAAGCTCTCGCCCATCTCGCCGGATGGCATCGTCACGCCGATCACCAACTTCACCGGCGCGAGCATCTCGGATCCGGACGTCTCGTTCGACGGCAAGAGCATCCTGTTCTCGATGCGGCCGCCCGGCGGCACCAACCGCAACATCTACGAGATCAACGCCGACGGGACCGCGCTGCGGCAAGTCACGAGCGGAGGCGGTCACGACTTCGATCCGCTCCACCTCCCCGACGGCCGCATCATGTTCACCAGCTCCCGGGACGGCGAGATGGACGAGTACAACCACGCCCCCGCCGAGCATCTCTATACCTGTGACGCGAACGGGGCCAACCTCGAACGCGTCAGCTACAACCAGAGCGACGATTTCGACCCGACCATGATGCCGGACGGCCGGATCATGTTCACCCGGTGGGAGCACTTCGGCACCATGAACCGCTTCCCGCTGTTCTTCACCAACCCGGACGGCTCGGGCACGTTCCACCTCTACGGACCCCACTCGCGCAACTTCTTCCACCCGACCCCGACCCCCGACGGCCGCATGCTGGCGATCGAGTCCACGAGGATCGAGGAGGACGCGGGGCCGCTCGCCATCCTCAAGACCGAACAGGGGCCCGCCGACCCGGTGACCGGCCCGGCGTCGAACCATTGGAACGTCTTCACGGTGCAGGTGAACAACGACGGCGCGCCGTGGCCATATGGCGCTTTCAAATTCCCGCGCTCGATCGGCGGCAACCGGTACGTCGCCTCCTACTCGCTGCCGGCCGCGACCGAGAACGACGTGGACTACGGCCTCTACACCTTCTCGCTCGCCCAGGCCGGCGCCGGAACGGTGAGCGACCCCGCGACCTTCACGCTGGCCGACATGACATTCCTCTACAACGATCCGGCGATGAACGAGTACGACGCACAGCTGCTCGCGCCGCGCGCCAAGCCGCCGATCATCCCGACCGTCGTCGATCGCACGGTGGACTATGGCGTTTTGCTGGGCCAGGACGTGTTCAACCGGGGCACCAGCGACGGGCAGGAGCGCCCGGTGCGCGGGGTCGACAGGATCGACAGCATCGCGGTGATCGCCGCCCGGCCCACAATGGCGGGCGAGCCGAACGACTTCTCGGCGAACGACTTCGAGAAACGGGCGCTGATCGGCATGGCGCCGGTCCAGCCCGACGGTTCGTTCCGCGTCAGGGTCCCCGCGAACACGCCCATCAGCTTCGCGACGCTCGACCAGAACGGCCGCGGCTTCGTGGTCAAGCGCACCCATCTCTACGTGCGCCCGGGCGAGGAGTTCAACAAGTGCGTCGGCTGTCACGAGGATCGCGCGGCCGGCGGTCCCGTGGTGACCAACCCCACCCCGATGGCGGGGCTGCTGCCCGCGCACGATCTCAACATCCCGCGGGCGCAGTTCCAGATCATCAACTACCAGCAGACGATCGGACCGATCGTGGCGGCCAAGTGCGTTTCGTGTCACTACGCCGGTGTCGACACCATCCCGGCCGCCGGCACGACGCTCGACCTGAGCGCGGTGCCTGACACGACCATGATGAACCGGGTGTTCCCGCGCGGCTACATCAACCTCTCCGGGGAAGGGATGATGGGAACGGGCCAGGTCGTGGATCCCGCCTTCCCGCGGCGCTCGCTGCTCATCGACTACGTCCTGGGGCTCGGGTCGCGCGCGGGTCAGCCGTCCCATCCCGTCGGAGCCGGGGCCCTCACCGCAGAAGAGCGGCGACAGTTCAACCTTTGGGTGCTGCTGGGCGCCCAGTACCGGTAGCCCCAAGGACGAAGGGAATCGGAGGATGCGCGTGATGGCACTCGATGGACGTGGGACACGCGGCCGGTCGTTGCGGACGGCGCTGCTGGTCGGCTTCGCGGTCATGGGCCTCGGCGTGACGTGGGCGTCCGCCGGGCGCGCCGCGCCCGCGGGCGGCGCCGGCATGGACCCCGAGCGCATCCGCCGTGAGCTGAAAACGCACACCTTGAGAACCGTGGAGGGCAGGACGCTCGCCCTCGGCTCGCTCCAGGGCGAGGTCGTGGTGGTGAATTTCTGGGCCAGCTGGTGCGCGCCGTGCCGCAAGGAGCTGCCCCGGCTGGACGCGTTGCATGCCTCGATCGTCGACCGGGGCGGCCGGGTCATCGCGGTCTCGATCGATCACGAGGCGCGCAACGTGCGGCGCTTCGTGAAGACCCACAGGCTGTCGATGCCCGTCTACCTCGACGGACCCGACGGGCTCGCCCGCAAGCTGGACCTCCCCCACGTCCCGTTCACGATCGTGCTCGACCGTGACGGCAGCGTGGCGTTCACCATCGGCGGGGCCGACGACAAGGCGATGGAGGCGATCGCCGCGACCACCCGCCGCCTGCTGGCGGCGGCGCCCGCCGACTCGCCGACCATCGCCGGAGAGACGCCATGACCCGCCCCCTGCCCGGCTCCATGACCAGAAGGGGAATGCGGAACCTCCTCCTTCGGCTCGCCACCGCCGTCGGCCTCCTGGCGTTGCTCGCGTTGGGAAGCGGCTGCGCCAGCTCCGTGCGCGCTTACCAGCGCGAGCGCCTGACGGACCGGATCATGTCGTTCCAGGCGGACGCCAAGGGCACGGCGCGCCGCATGAAGACGTTCGAATCCCGCGAGGGATCGACCGGCGGCAGCAGCGGCGCCGGCGGAGGATGCGCGTGCAACTGAACCGGGGAGCGCAGGCGCCCGCCGTCATCCTGGCGCTGACTCTGGCGTGGACGCTATCGGCGGGCGCCGAGCCGCCGCCCGAGTCGCCGACCGCCAAATCCATGTTCCGGTACTTCACCGGCTCGGATCGGATCGGGGTGAAGTCGCTGATGGGTGACTACACCATGCCGATCCGGGAGAACTCGGCACTCTCCGTGCACTGGAACAACGAGCGCGTCAACATCCCGGGCATCAGCGCCGCCCCCGGCACCCAGGAGGCCGTCGACGCCCTCACCACGGCCAGCCGGCCGATTGCCGGCAACGCATTCCAGGACTTCACGAAGGTCCGCAATGAGTTTCAGGGAGCGTTCAGCTCCGGGAACCGGGCGCTCGAATACTACGTGTCGGCCGAGAGCGACTACCTGGGCCAGCAAGTCACCGCCCGGTACGACCGGGACTATCAGGACGAGTTGCTGAACGTGGCGATCGGCACCAGCTACGGCTGGGACGCCATCACGCCGGCCAACGATTCGGACACGAACACCGGTGACGACAGGAAGACCACGCTGCACTGGAACGTCGTCGCGACGCGGGTCATGGCGCCCACCACGGTGGTGCGCGCCGGCGTCGAGTACAACATCGTACACGGCCTCCAGCACAATCCGTATCGCAACGTCTATGCGGGCGGCACCAACGTCACGGAACGTCACCCGGAAGCCCGCCAGCGACGGGACGCGTTCGTCAAGCTGAACCAGTACCTCAGCAACCGATCCAGTCTCAAGCTCAACTACCGCCTCTACAACGATGACTGGGGCATCACCTCGCACGAGATCGGATCGAATATCAATCAGTACATCCGCCAGGGCGTGATCGTCCGCTGGGACTACCGCTACTACACCCAGACGAGCGCCGCATTCTATCGCCCCGAGTATCTGACCATCGACGGCATCGACGGCTATCGCACCGGCGACTACCGGATGGGCGTCCTCTCGTCGCACCTGTTCGGTGCGGCGATCAACGTGGACCTGGCCGACCTGGTCTCGGACCACGGCCTGTGGCGCCGCCTGGGGCTGTCGGCCAACTACGAGCGGTACTTCAACAACAACAACTACTCCGCCAACATCGTCGAGACCGCGCTCGACTTCCGATTCTAATGGCTGTGGTGACAGACGAGAGGAGTCAGACGTGACACGTTCCATGCTGCTGGCGCTTGCCCTGACGATGTGTCCGATCGGGATGCTGTCCGCGGGCACCTTCGAGAAGACCCCGCTTGCGCCCGAGGTGGGACTGGATGTCCTGACCCGGCGCGTCGCCCGCGAACAGGTCGGCCGCGAGCTGTTCGCCAACCCCTATGCGACGGTGACCATCGCCAACGTCGACGTATACGACCGCTTCCCCTACGTCGAGACCCGGCACTTCCAGGTGGTCTCCGACCCCCGATGGGACCGGCTGGTCTTCGGCGAGCGGGGTCGCAGCCTGAGCGCGTACGACGGCAAGGGCGGCCCGCTGGGCGCGCTCTCCGGGCCGCACGGCATGGCAGTCGACGAGTGGAATCGCATCTACGTCGCCGATACCGGGAATGACCGGGTGGTGGTTCTCCAGGCCACCACCGAGCTCGCCGAGATCGCACTGATGCCCCTGTACGCGATCGACGGGCTGGCCAGTCCGCACGACGTCGCCTTCTCGGACGGTGGCACGCCGTTCGTCTCCGGCGACGACCATCTCTATGTCGCCGAGACCGGCAGGAACCGTGTCGCGGTGCTCGCACTCGATGCGTCCGGCGCGCGCGTGGTCGTCCGCCTGGGGGACCTCGGCAGCGGCGTCGGTCGCTTCGCGGGCCCGATGGCGATCGCCGCCGGGCGCGCGGACGGCGTCAACACGCGCGACCTCTACGTGGCCGACGCGCACACTCGACGCATCGTCCATCTGCGCCACGAAGGGAGCCAGCTGCTCTGGATCGGGGAGACACGCCACGAGGCGAACCTCCTGACCTCGCTCGCCACCGACCAGTGGGGAAATGTCTACGCGGCCTCGCCCCAGACGGGGAGCGTGAGCAAATTCAGCCCGGATCTGGTGCGAGTTGCGGAGCTGACCGGCCAACTCTCGCGGCCGCGCAGCTTCCATGTGCCGTTCGTCAACATCCGCGACCATCGGGACGGCAGCGTCATCCGCGCCGGGCAGCCGAATGGCATCTCGGTGGACCAATGGTCCGATCGCCACGGCGTCGGCCTCTGGAAGCTGGGCGTCGAGCTCTCCGAGCTGGTGGTTCAGGGCGGCGACCACCCGGTCGCCCACTTCACGCTCACCGACCAGGCCACCGTGAGACTTGATATTGCAGACGCCTCGAGCGGCCGCACGCTGGCGAGCCGTCCGCTCGGCGCGATGGCGGCGGGACTCCACACGGTCCCGCTCGCGCCTGAGGATCTGGCCGGCGCCGGAAGGGGTCGCGACCTGGTGCTGAAGCTCTCGGCGGTCTCGAGCTACGCCAATGGGTCTTCGGATGCGGCCCAGACGCGCTTCCAGGTGAGCGCCGCCGGGGAGATCGCGCTGCCCAACCGGCCGATCTTGATGGGAAGCTCGCCGAACCCGATGACCGTGTCCACCCGGATCGCGATGGTGCTGCCGGCCTCGGGCACGCAGCGCGCCACGCTGGGGATGTTCGACGCCTCGGGCCGGAGGCTCCGCACCTGGAGCGGCGGCTTTTCCCCGGGCTTGAACGAGGTCGAGTGGGACGGCACGGACGATCAGGGGCGCGCGGTCCGCGCCGGCGTGTACTTCTACCGGCTCGAGCTGGCTGGCATGCGCGAGTCGGGGAGGATCGCCCTTGTCCGCTAAGTGGCTTCGCCTGATTCGGCAATGCTCGGCTGCGGTTCGGGGGGTCGCCCTCCGTCGCGGGGACCCCGCTTCGCGGCCCCGCTCGTCGGGCGCCCCCCAAACCTCCGCCTCGGATCGTTGGCCGAATCAGGCGAAGCCACTTCGCACCGCGTCATCGGCGGCCCGGCGCCGGGTCGCCATCCTGCTGCTCGCGGTCACCACCAGCGGCTTCGCAGGATGCCTGTGGGAGCCCAAGATCGAGGACCAGTGGACGCGCGTCGATCTCGAGAGCGCGAGCGTGGTTCCGCTGCAGGCCGTGACGACCGGCAGCTCGATCTCGCTGAGCGGGCGGGCGAACGTCACCTACCGCGCGATCCTGACCGGCGTCGTGGTGGCCGAGTTACGCGCGAGCAGTGCCGGGTCGGCGGCGGCCATGGTGGTCCATCCCGACGCCGAGCGCGTGCCGATGGCGACCGCAATCGACCAGATCCTTCAGAGCTCGGTATCGCTCGGGCGGGACACGCGGCTCGTGACCGGCTGGGACCATCTCATCCAGCCGTTCGACTTCTCGTTTTCGGGGACGGTCCCGGCGGCGCTCGATTCCACCGGCGCGCCGATCGGACTCTTCCTCATCTGTTATCTCGGATCGGCAATCGAGATCAGGCTGCCCAGCGGCGCTGACTCGCTGGCCGTCACACCGCTCAACTCATCGCAGTACCAGGTGCTTCCGGTCGGCATGGCGCTCACGGTGACGGGGCCATAGCCCTTCTGATGACCCGCGGCCGCCCGAACGGAATCGGCGCCCCTCTATTCGGCGTCACTGCCCTCGTGGCGGCGCTTGCCCTGGCCACACCCTCCCGGGCCTCTGCCGGAATGGACGATCGCGCCCCCGGGGCGGACGCCTACGCCGCCGCGAGCATGGATCAGGAGAATCGGGGGCACGGCGGCGACCCCGCCGGGGCCTGCTTTTCTATCGGGCTTCTCGCCGGAACCACTCAATTCGATGCGGGATTGGCCGATTACCAGTGGGACACGACCCCGCGGCTGGGGTGGGGACTCAGGGCGCTGGCCGGCCGCGGGCGCTTCGCGACCGGGATCAGGGTTTGGAGGGCATCGTCGACCCAGGCGATCGGTGACCTGGGCACGGCGCCGGAAGTTCACGCGACCAGCTGGGAGATTGTCGGTGAAGGCCGAGTGACCGAATTGCTGGGGACCCGGCTGCTGGTGACCGGCGGCGCCGGTCGTCTGCGCCTCGGCTACGACCCCGACCGGATCACGATCCAGCCGCCGGGACCGGTGAGCCCGATCGTGGTGGATCTCGCGCCGGTGGGCGCGTGGATCGGCGGTGGCGGTCTCGCGCTCCGGCGCGCGGTCGCATCGGATTGGACGGTGGGTATCGGCGTGGACGCCCGGGTGTTCGCGATCGACACGGCGCACCGCGCCGGGGGCGCGATCGTGGTCGCAAGGGAATCGTTCGGCGATTGGAACGCACGATTCGAGCTGGCCTGGCTGGTCGGGCGGCGATGAAGGGGGACGACGCGATGAACCGCACCTACGGGAAGTCCAGTCGCCTGCGCCGGTGGTGCGTGGGGCTGTTGCCGGCTGCGACCGCCATGGTCATAGTCGGGGTCCTCCTCGTACCGGGCGCCATCGCCCAGTCGCTACCCGAACCGTCCGAACCGGCTCCGGCGCCCTCGATGCCGCCTGCGACACTGGCCGCGGACCCGAACCCCCATCCAGTGATCGGCGCGCGCAAGGTGCAACTCATCGGCGAGGGGCGAAACGTCGTCCGTTCAGGGCCCGGCGACCGGTTCTCGCTCGCTGGAGCCTACGACAAGGGCGCCATCTTCCCGGTCATCGCCAAGAGCGGCGACTGGTACAACATCCGCCTCTCCGCCACCGAGACCGCCTGGATCCACTCGGCGCTGTGCAAGGAATTCGATGACATGGCGGATCTTGAATTCCGGCCCAACCCCAAGCTCTACACCCGCACCGGCGCTTATGTCCTGAGCGGGTACGCCGGCGGATACGCCTTCGACCGCAAGTCCAACTCGCTCGTACTCGGTGGCCGGCTCGGCTACTACGTATTCGACCGGCTCCAGGCCGAGGCGGGACTCGCCTGGACGCACATCAGCCGGCCGCGGGAAATCGTCGAGTCGCTGTTCGGCCTCACGCTCGAGGCCGAGAAGTTCCACATGCTGTTCTACAGCCTGAACATGACCTGGGAAGTGCTGCCCGGACGCCAGATGGTGCCGTTCGTCACCGTCGGCGTCGGCTCCTCGATCATGCAGGGCGAGACCGAACCCAGCTTCAACTTCGGCGCGGGGACGATGCTCTTCCTCTCGAAGCGCATGGCCACCCGTTGGGAGGTGCGCGACTACCGGTTCGGTACCGGGAACGGCACCTCGCGGGTGTCCAACGACAACATCGAGTTCACGCTCGGTACCGCCTACCTCTTCTAGCGAGGCGTCTATGAACGACATCATCCGACGGATGGATCGCGGCGTCGCGATCGCGGCGGAAACCCTGCGCCCGATTGCGGCGGAAGCGATGAGGGCGGCCGCATCGGGGCTCCTGATGTTGACGCTGCTTGCGGCTCCGGCACAAGCGCGCGATCGCATCCCGGTCCACGCGCGGGCGGGCCTCGATCTCGCCGGGGCGGCCGCGGCGGCCTGGTCGCCCGACGCGTTCCTGGTCTACATCGAGAACGACGAGCCGCTCGACTCGCACGGCGCGGCGCCGCGCTGGGGCTACCTCTACTACTCCCCCGCCCTCAAGAAGGCGCGGGTGTACTCGGTGCGCGACGGGAAGATCCTG
>CAYONG010000113.1:0-4352 GCA_964405235.1 uncultured bacterium
CGAGCCGTCCCCGAGCTGGACCAGGAGGTCTTTCTGACCATCCTTCAGGATCTCGAAGACCTGCCCTTCGAGGGGATGGTGTCGCCGTGTCACGGAGACTTGGTCCAGCGCGCTGCGTCGATAGTGATACGCAGTGTGTGCTGACGTACCCGTGCTCGAGCAGCCCGCAGTCGAGGAAGCGCGCCACGGCCCGGCGCGCCGCGGCACGCAGCGGGCCGTGGGTGGGCTCGAAGCACTCCTCGTGCGCCCGCTCCAGGGACTCGAAGTGATCGGCCACCACCCGGTAGAGCGGCGAGGCCTCGGGGTGGCGCGGCGCGTAGGGCTGCCCGCGCGCACACCCGGGCGCCGCTCTCGCCAGGGGGACCGGCCGGGGCGCGGCAGGCTCCATGCCCGGCGAGCCCCATCACGACCGGGGCCATCCTCTCCGGAACGTCCCGCGCCGCGCGGAGCCGAGTCCCCGCCAGACCCCGCCGTCCACGGTGGCGTCACCTCGCACCCGGCGGCGACACTCCACAGCCCGCCGACGAGACCGGGCGCGGAGCCTGCGCCCCGCGCCCGTCTCGCTGCTGCCGGTTTCGACCGCGCGCTACGCCTTCGCCCCCGTCACCTCCACCCCGTCCGCCAGCACCGTCGCCTTGTTGTTCGACACCTCGAAGAACCCCCCGTCCACCTCCCAGCGCTGGGTCTCGCCGCTGGCGACCCGCACGGTCAGCGTGCCCTGCGCCAGCCCGGTGACCAGCGCGGCGTGATGGGCGAGCACGCCGAGGTAGCCCGCGATCCCCGGCACCTCGACGTATTCCACCGGCCCTTCGAACACGCTCTGCTCGGGGGTCAGGATGCTGAGCTGGAACGTGGCCGACATCGCTAGACCACGGCCGCCATCTTCTCGGCCTCCGCGATGACCTCTTCGATGCCGCCGCGCATGTAGAACGCCTGCTCGGGCAGCTCGTCCAACTGGTCCTCGACGATCATCTTGAACCCCTTGATCGTGTCTTGCAGCTTCACGTACTTGCCCGGCGTGCCGGTGAACGCCTCGGCGACGAAGAACGGCTGCGACAGGAACCGCTGGATCTTGCGCGCCCGAGACACCATCACCTTGTCGTCCTCCGACAGCTCGTCCATTCCCAAGATGGCGATGATGTCCTGTAGGTCCTTGTAGCGCTGCAGCACCCGCTGCACGGTGCGCGCGACCGCGTAGTGCTCATCCCCGACGATCGCCGGATCCAGAATGCGCGAGGTCGAGGCCAAGGGATCCACCGCCGGGTAGATGCCGAGCTCGGCGATCGAGCGCTCGAGCACCGTGGTGGCATCGAGGTGCGAGAAAGCGGTCGCCGGCGCCGGGTCGGTCAGGTCGTCGGCCGGCACGTAGATCGCCTGCACCGAGGTGATTGAGCCCTTGCGGGTGGTGGTGATGCGCTCCTGCAGCGCTCCCATCTCGGTCGAGAGCGTCGGCTGGTAGCCGACCGCGCTCGGCATGCGGCCGAGCAGCGCCGACACCTCGCTCCCCGCCTGGGTGAAGCGGAAGATGTTGTCGACGAAGAACAGCACGTCCTTGCCCTGCTCGTCGCGGAAGTACTCGGCCATGGTGACGCCGGTCAAGCCGACCCGGAGGCGCGCGCCCGGCGGCTCGTTCATCTGACCGAACACCATCACGGTCTTGGCGATGACGCCCGACTCGGTCATCTCGCGGTAGAGGTCGTTGCCTTCGCGCGTGCGCTCGCCCACCCCGGCGAACACCGAGAACCCGCCGTGCTGCGTGGCGATGTTGCGGATCAGCTCCTGGATCAGCACCGTCTTGCCCACGCCGGCGCCGCCGAAAAGGCCCACTTTGCCGCCGCGCTGGTAGGGCGCGAGGAGATCCACCACCTTGATGCCGGTCTCGAACAGCTGCTTCTCGACCTGCTGCTCGGCAAAGGTCGGCGAGGAGCGGTGGATCGGCAGCTTCTTCGCGGTCTTGACCGGCCCCTTGCCGTCGATGGTCTCGCCGACCAGGTTGAAGATGCGGCCCAGACACTCCTCCCCGACCGGCACGGTGATCGGCGCTCCGGTGTCGGTCGCCGCCATGCCGCGTACCAGACCGTCGGTCGAGTCCATGGCGATGCAGCGGACGACGTTGTCCCCGACGTGGAGCGCGACCTCCACCGTGAGGCGGATGCCCTTCTCCTTATCCTCGATCAGGACGGCGTTGTAGATCTGCGGCAGCTTGTCCGCGTCGAACGCCAGGTCCACCGTGGGGCCGATCACCTGTACCACCTTGCCGACATTCATCGATCGCTCCTCTCAACGAGTCATCCGGGCCGCGCGTGGCCCGGTGGGGGTTGCCTATTTCAACGCTTCGGCGCCGCCCACCAGCTCGGCGATCTCACGTGTGATCGCCGCCTGGCGGAGCCGGTTGCGGGTCAGGGTCAGGCCGTCCACCAGCTCGCCCGCGTTCTTGCGGGCGGAGCCCATCGCCACCATCCGGGCCGAGTGCTCCGAGGCGAGCGCGTCGGCCATCGCCGCGTAGAGCTTGGCGGTCGCGTAGCGCGGCACCAGCTCGGCAAAGATGGTCTCGGCATCGGGCTCGAACAGGATGCCGCGATCCGCGCCTCCGGCCGGCGCGTCACCGCCCACCGGCAGGAACAGCTCGCTCTGCACCTTGCGGACGATGGCGTTAACGTAGTGGGTGTAGATCACCTCGACCCGGTCGACCGAACCGCGGATGAACAAGTCTGAAAGCTCGGCGGTCAGCTTGCGCGCCAGATCGAGGCTCGCCTCGCCCGGCAGATCGGTGTGCGTGGAGATCATCGCGATGTTGCGGCGCCGGAAGTAGTCGCGGCCCTTGCGCCCAACCACGACCAGCTGGATCGAGCCCGGCAGCGCGTTGCGCACGCGCTGCTCGGCCACGCGCAGCACGCTGATGTTGTAGGTGCCGGCGAAGCCGCGGTCCGCGGTCACCACCACCAGCAGCGTGGTCTTGACCTGCCTCACCTTGAACAGCGGATGCTCCATCTCGGCCGCGGCGCCGGCGATGCTCGACAAGACCTCGGTGATCTTCCGGGAATAGGGGCTCGCCGCCTGCGCCCGGCCATGGGCGCGACGCAGCTTGGCCGCGGCCACCATCTCCATGGCCTTGAAGATCTGCTGCATGCTCCTGGTCGAGCGGATGCGCCGCCGCAGGTCCTTCAGCGAAGCCATATGATCAGGCCTTGAACTTCGACTTGAAGGCCTTGCAGGCCTCGTGGAGACGCTTCTGGTCCTCGTCGGAGAACTGTTTGGTGGTGCCCACATTGTGCGCCACCTCGGCGTATTCTTTCGCGACGAAGGCGAGCCACTCGCTCTCGAAGCGCCGCACGGCGAGGACCGGCACGTCGTCGAGATACCCGTTGGACCCGGCCCAGATCGAGATGACCTGGTTCTCGATCGACATCGGGGCGAACTGTCCTTGCTTCAAGAGCTCCACCATGCGCTCGCCGCGCGTGATCTGCGCCTGGGTGGCCTTGTCGAGGTCCGAGCCGAACTGCGCGAACGCCGCCAGCGCCCGATACTGGGCGAGATCGAGTCGCAGGCGCCCGGCAACCTGGCGCATCGCCTTGATCTGGGCGTTGCCGCCGACGCGGGACACCGAGATGCCCACGTTGATGGCGGGACGCACGCCGGCATAGAACAGGTCGCCCTCGAGGAAGATCTGTCCGTCGGTGATCGAGATGACGTTGGTCGGGATATAGGCCGAGACGTCGCCGGCCTGGGTCTCGATGAATGGCAACGCGGTCAGCGAGCCGCCGCCCTTCTCGTCCGAGAGCTTGCAGGCGCGCTCGAGCAGGCGCGAGTGAAGATAGAACACGTCGCCCGGGTAGGCTTCGCGGCCCGGGGGGCGGCGCAGCAGCAGCGCCAGCTGCCGGTAGGCGGTCGCGTGCTTGGAGAGGTCGTCGTAGATGCACAGGACGTGGCCGCCGTTGTAGGTGAACTCCTCGCCCATCGACACGCCGGCGTAGGGGGCGATGTACTGGAGCGGGGCCGGTTCCGAGGCGGACGCGGTCACGACGATGGTGTACTCCATCGCCCCGTGCTTCTCCAGGATGCCGACCACGTTGGCGACCGTGGACTCCTTCTGCCCGATCGCCACGTAGACGCAGATCACCCCGGTGCCCTTCTGGTTGATGATGGTGTCGAGGGCGATGGTGGTCTTGCCGGTCTGGCGGTCGCCGATGATCAGCTCGCGCTGGCCGCGGCCGATCGGGATCATCGAGTCGATCGCCTTGATGCCGGTCTGGAGCGGCTCCTTCACCGGCTGGCGATCGATGACGCCCGGCGCCTTGAACTCGATGTTGCGGAACTTGTCGGAGCCGATCGGGCCCTTGCCGTCCACCGGC
>CAYONG010000114.1:0-57734 GCA_964405235.1 uncultured bacterium
GCAGGTCTTCGACCGCGCCCACCACGCCGGGATCACGCACCTGGTCGAGATCGCCCACGCGCCTGAGATCGTCCCGCGCGCGTTTGACCTGGCGCGCGAACATCCCAACCTTTTCCTGTGTGTCGGCGTCCATCCGAGCGAGTCGGGAAAGGTGCCTGATGGGTACCTCGACACGCTACGCGACCACGCGCGTCACCCGCGGGTGGTGGCGATCGGCGAGACCGGGCTCGACTTCTATCGCGACTACGCCCCGCGCGAGGCACAGGAGCGCTGGTTCCGGGCCCAGCTCCGGCTGGCCGACGAGCTGGGGCTGCCGGTGGTCATCCACCAGCGCGCGGCGCTTGCGGACACGCTCGCGATCCTCGAGGAGATGCGCCCGGCGGCGGGCGGCGTGCTGCACTGCTTCGACGACGGCCCCGCTGCGGTCACGCGCGCCCACGCGCTGGGCTTCAAGCTCGGCCTGGGCGGGGTGCTGACCTATGGCCACGCATTGCTGGACGAAGCGGTGAAGGGAGCGCCCGAGGAGATCCTGGTGCTCGAGACCGACTCGCCCTACCTCGAGCCCGAGCCGCGCTCGCTGCGCCGCAACGAGCCGGGGCTGCTGGCGCGCGTGGTGCCAAGGCTGTGCGAGCTGCGCGGCTGGACCGCCGCCGAGGCCGACCGCATCACCACCGCCAACGCGCGGGACCTGTTCCGGTTCCCGCTCGGCGACGGGGCGCCCTCGCCGAGCGGGAACGCCTAAATGGCTTCGCATGATTCGGCAATGTTCGGCTGCGGTTCGGGGGCCGCCCTCCGTCGCGGGGACCCCGCTGCGCGGCCCCGCTCGTCGGGCGCCCCCGAACCGCAGCCTCGGGTCCTTGGCCGGATCATGCGAAGCCATTTAGCGCGCACGATCACAGGAATCCCCCGCCCGCGAAGGCGATCGGCCGACCCCCGCGGCGTCGCAGGCCCCGCGCTCTACCGCTCGACGCCGCACTCCCGGAAGTAGCCCTCGAGCCCCTCGCGCTCGCCCGGCAGGTCGTGGTGGGTGATGCGCACGATCCTGCCGCCCTCCCCGACCGTGAACTCCTGCCGGCAGCGGTAGCGGTGCCAGCGTCCGCCCGCCTTGAGTAGGTAGTCGATGAAGGTGACCGGCACCGTCGCGCCCGCGGCCTCTCCGACCTCGCTCGCGTAGCGCACCTCGTCAAACGTGCGGTGCGCCCAGGTCGAGGCGTCCGCGTACGACGCGATGATCGCCTCGGAGCCGCGCCATGTGTCGTCCAGGCCGACGTAGAGGCAATTATCATCCAGACACGAGCGCGCGTCGGTGAAGTCATCGGCGTCGAGGGCGTGGGCCAGCCGCGTGACGATGGCCTGCGCCTCGAACGCCGTGGGCTCACTCATGCGGCCTCCCCTCCGTGTCGGACCGATCCGGCCGGGCGCCGGTACTCCTATCACAGACTAAGGGCGCTCCGGGCACGAGCGGCTCAAGCCTGCGCCCCGACCGGTCGAAACCCACTCCGATATGCCCTATCTCCAGGCGGACCTGGCTACTCCCTGGCCGGCCGCGATTGCAGTCGTGCTGGCGGTGATCGGCCTCGCCAGCTTCGCCGTTCGCGCGCACGGCCGGCGTGAGCGTGGGCACCACCGGAGCCGGCATCGGGCGCTGGCCCGGAGCTTTCGTCGCTTCCTGGACGGCGGGGAGTCCGCGGTCCGGATCGCGCGCGCCGCGGATGCCGCGGACCAGGCCACCTACTGGACCGCTCTCGAGGCGCTCTCGCACAGGCTCCGGCGATCGCACTGGCTCCGCCTCTCGCAAGCACTCGTGCGCTCGCGTCACGCGGCGGCCGAGCGGCGCGCGCTGGTCGATGATTCTCCCTGGCGCCGCGCGCTCGCCGCTCGCCGGCTGTCGCTCGCGCGCTCGCGCCCATCCTGGCGCGCCCTGCGACGCGCGCTCACGCGCGGACCCGAGATGGTCACCTTCGCGGCCGCCACGGCGCTCGCCCGCTACCGCGACTGCGGGGCGCTCCGCTGGATCCTCTCGCACGAGAGCGCACTCGCCCACCGGCACCGCAACGCGCTGGTCGCCCTGCTTCGCGCGTTCGGGCGCCCCGGACTGCCGGTGATGGTGCGGGCGCTGGCGCGCGGCATCCACGACTCCCGGGTCGAGCTGGCGGTCGTGGATGCGCTCGGCCTCGGGGGTCATGCCGACGCGAGCGAGGAGCTCGAGCGGCGGCTGGCGGAAGGCGACCTCGACATGCGCGCCGCCGCCGCGCGCGCGCTGGGACTGCTGGGGGCGGTCGAATGCGCCACCTCGCTCATCGGGGCGCTGCGAGACGAGGCGTGGCAGGTGCGGGCGCAGGCCGCGCGGGCGCTCGGTCGTGTTCGGGCGCCGCTCGCCACGCATGCGCTGGCCGCGCGGCTCACCGATGCGTCGTGGTGGGTGCGCCATCACGCAGCCTACGCGCTCAAGGAGTTGGGCGAGGACGGACAGGCGGCGCTCCGCCAGGTGGTCGCCAGCTCGCCCGATCCGTACGCGCGCGACATGGCACACGAGGCCCTCACCGGCGAGACCCGGCGCCTGACGGCCTGACCCGTCCGACTTCAAGCTCCCCGGGGCGCGGCCCGGCCGCTCACGAACCGGGTTCACCGTTTCCCGCTTCGCGCGCGCCCGCATACACTGCGCGCATGGTTCGTCCGCCGCGCGTCCCCCGTGCCTCCTCCTATCTCCGTGAACGCGCCGCTTCCGAAGCGACCGGGGCTGGCCGGGTCAAGGAGTTGCTCGCGGTCCATGGCCTCTCGCCACGCAAGCGAATGGGCCAGAACTTCCTGGTGCGCGAAGAGCTCGCCGATCGGATCGTCGAGCACTGCCGCCTCGACCCCGACGATGTGGCGGTCGAGATCGGCCCCGGCGCAGGTGCTCTCACGCTGCGGATCGCGCGCCGCGTGCGGCACCTGGTGGCGGTCGAGATGGACCGCGGCCTCGCCGGGGTCATGCGTGACGAGCTGAGCGGATTCCCGCGGGTCGAGCTGGTGGAGGCGGACTTCCTCGATCTGGACCTTGCGGCCCTGGCCGCCACGCACGGCGTCGCGAAGCTCGTCGTGGTCGGCAACATCCCATACAACATCACCACCCCGATCCTGGAACGAATCTTCGCCCAGCGCGCGGTCATCAAGAGCGCGGTGCTGCTGGTCCAGAAGGAGTACGCCGAGCGTCTGGCCGCCGCCGCCGGGACGCCCGAGTACGGATCGCTCACGTTGTTCGCCCGCTACCACGCCCTGCTCGAACCGCTCATGGCGGTGCGCTCCTCGGCGTTCTGGCCACGGCCCACCGTGGACAGCATGCTGGTCCGGTTCCTCCTGCGCGAGCAGCCTCCCGTCGATGTGCCCGACGAGGCGATGCTGTTCCGCATCATCCGCGGGTCGTTCCACATGCGCCGCAAGCAACTCATCAACACGCTCGAGGAGACCCTTTCGCTCGGCAAGGAGACCCTCGAGCGCCTGTGCCGCCAGGTGCGCATCGACCCCCAACGCCGGGGCGAGACGCTCACGCTGGAGGAGTTCGCCCGGCTGGCGCGCGCGGCGGCGGAGCGCGCGCAGCCCCCGCTGGATCACTCACAACCCTAAGGAGGAGTGAGTCGTGTTCCGGAAAATCCTGCTCGCGCTTGTCGGACTCCTCGTCATCGCCGTCGCCGGAATCGCGATCTTCGTCATGACCCGGCAGAACCTGACCTACGATACGCCCTCTCCGAACGTCGCCGCCTCCACGGACTCGGGCGTCGTGGCCCGGGGGCGCTACGTGGTGCGTGTCGTCGCGCCCTGCGCCGCCTGCCACGGCGACACCATCCGAACCGCCGAGATGATGGCGGGTGAGGACGTCCCGCTCAGCGGCGGCTATCACTGGACCATCCCGCCGGGCACGATCTACACGCGCAACATCACGCCCGACGACGAGACCGGGATCGGCCGCTTCAAGGATGAGGCGATCGCCCGCGCGCTCCGGCACGGAGTCGGAGACGACGGTCGTGCGCTCCTCCCGTTCATGGAGATGCAGGGACTCTCGGACGAGGACCTCGTCGCGGTGGTCTCCTACCTGCGCACGCAGCCCCCGGTCCACAACGTCGTGCCCGCGCACAGCTTCACCCTGCTCGGGAAGGTCCTGAAGGCGACGGTGCTCGCGAAACCGATCGGGCCGAAGGAGACGCCGCCCGTGACCAGCCCGCGTGGGGCGACGGTCGAGAACGGACGCTACCTCACCGAGTCGGTCTCGCTCTGCTGGGCATGCCACACGCAGCGGAACGAGGCGACCGGCGAACTCTCCGGGCCGCGCTTCGGCGGCGCGACCGGATTCATCGAGGCGTCCGATCCCGGCCACGTCTGGGCGCCGCCCAACATCACCTCCGACCCGACCACCGGGAAGCTCGGAGCGATGACCGAGGACGAGTTCGTCACCCGCTTCCGAGCCGGGCGGCTGCTGCCGGGCTCGCCCATGCCCTGGCAGGCGTTTCAGCGGATGGACGAGGACGACCTGCGCGCGATCTACCTCTATCTGAAATCCGTGCCGCCGGTCACGCGCGACGTCGGCCCGCCGGTCGCCAACGCGAAGTAAGCGTCCGGGCGGGGCGGCCGCGAAGTCGCCCCGCTCATCATTTCACCGCGGCCGTCCCTACGCCGGCTCGACGAACTTGTACCCCACCTTGTGCACGGCGACGATGAAAGGCTGCGCGAACCCGGCGCCCAGCTTGGAGCGCAGGTTGGAGACGTGCGTGTCCACCGTGCGGGTCGTGACGCCAAGATCCTCGTCGACGCCCCAGATCTCCTCGAGCAACTCCTCGCGCGACACCGTGCGGCCCCGGTGCTCGATCATGTACTTCAGCAGCTCGAACTCCTTGAACGAGAGCGCGACCTGCTTGCCGGCCTTGTAGACCTCGCGGGGCTCGAAGCGGATCTCGACGTCCCCGAACGTGTAGCTGGTCGTAGCGAGGGCGCCACCGGCGGCCGGCCCGCGCTGGATAAGGCGCTTGGCGCGCGCCAGCAACTCCTTCACTCCGAACGGCTTGGTCAGGTAGTCATCCGCCCCGAGGTCGAAACCCTTGAGCACGTCGGCCTCGAAGTTCCGGGCGGTGATCACCAGCACCGGCATCTCGCGGTGGCGTTGCCGCAGCTCCTTGAGCACGGTGAAGCCGTCCTTTTCGGGCAGCATGATGTCGAGAACGACGAGGTCCGGCTTCTGCTTGAGCGCCAGCTTGAGCCCCTCGGGCCCGGTGCGCGCCGTCATCACCTCGTAGCCCTCGAAGCGAAAGTTGTGCGCCAGCCCCTCGAGCAGCCCTTCCTCATCCTCCACAATCAGCACATGCTTCATGGTTGGTCTACCTCCCACCGGTTCACGACGACGCCTGCGCCCGGGCCTCGGGCGGCGTGGCCTCGACGCCACGCGCCGCCGGCAACACCAGGGTGAAGGTGCTGCCTTCGCCGAGCGCGCTCTTCAACTCGATGCGCCCGCCATGGGCGCGCATGATCTGATCCACCAGCGACAACCCGAGCCCCGCGCCCTTCACATCGTGCACCAGGCCGGTCTCGATGCGGACGAACTTCTCGAAGATGCTCTTCTGATCGCGGGGCGAAATGCCGATCCCGCGGTCGCTCACCGACACCGCTACCGACGCGGCGCCCCCCGCTTCGTGCTCGCGGATGGCGACCGCGACCTTCATCTCGCGCCGCGTCTTGGAATACTTCATCGCGTTGTCGAGCAGGTTGAGGACGCACTGGGTGAGCGCGGCGCCCTCGCCGCGCACCGGCGGCAGCTCCGCCGGCAGCTCGACGTCGAGCCGGAAGCCCTGATGCTCGAGCCGCGGACGGAAACTGTCGATCGCGTCGCGCACGATGTCCAGCACGTTCACCGTCGAGAACTGGAATACCTTCTTCCCCGCCTCGAGCCGCGCGAAGTCGAGGATGTTGTCCACCAGTTGGTTGAGCCTCATGGTCTCGCGGCTGATGATGCTCAGGAACTTTTCGGTGTCCTCGGGCGAGGAGAGCCGCCGCATCTCGAGGGTCTCGACCGCGAGCCGGATGAGCGCGATCGGGGTCTTGAGCTCGTGCGAGACGTTCGAGACGAAGCTCGACTTGATCTGCGCCAGTTCGAGGTGGCGCACGGTGTAGCGCAGGCCAAAGAACGTCGCCCCGACCACCACCAGCCCCATCAGCGCGATGAACAGCACCAGCAACGTGACGAACCGGCCTGCCCACACCACCGCGGAGTTCGAGGTGGCCGCCACGCGCACCGCGAATCCTTCGAACGGGCCGCTTAGCGGCTCGACATACGCGGTGCGCGGATAGCCGGGGTCCCGGCCGAGCAGAGTCCGCTGGCCCTCAGGCCCGCTCAGTTGGATGCTGAGGCTGCGGGTGGATTCGATGCCGCCGTACATACGCTCGTTCCCGGGGAGCCGTTCCTCGAACACCGGCCTGAGCCGGGTGGTCAGGAAGTGTCTCGCGTCCATCCACCATCCCCCGGCGCCGATCACCTGACCGTCCGGATCGCGCAGCAGCAGCCCGCTGAACCAGTGGGGAGCGTTGGCTCCGGCCCCCCGCACGTAGATGAGCGGCGTGTGCTCGACCAGAAGCATCTCGAAGCCCGACAGTTCGTCGAGCGGCACCAGGGCGGGCGCCACGAAGTCTCCGGTGTTCGCCGCCAGCGCCGGGAGGATGCCCTCGGGACCGAGGCCGTTGCGGGCGGCAGCCTCGGCGGGCGCGACCGAGTGCCGCAGGGTGGCGAGCAGGTCCTGCTCGAACGCCTCGGCGACCTGCTGGGCGATATAGAGGTTGTAGCGCTGGCTCTGCCCGTGGATCGCGTCGGAGATGCGCAGGGTCAGGTAGACGCCGAGGCCGGCGAGCAGGGCCCCGGGGAGCGCCACGCCCAGGCCGATGATACCGAGCACGCGGCGGCTGAAGCGGGAGATCGCCATGGCGGTCGCAGCCTAGCCGGTGGCACGCCGGGCGGCAACGGAACGGTGGTGCCAAGCACGCTTCATGGGTCGGGCCTTTCCCCGGGCCTCTCACGTCGAAGGGCCGGTCCCTGTCTCAAGGACCGGCCCTTCGCGTCTGCCTGCCGACCCGCGGCGCGGGTTGGCGCCTTACCGACTAGCTCTTGACTCGCACCGCCACCTTGTCGTCGGCCATGGCGTGGATCTTCGCCACCACCGCCGGGTCGGTCGAAGTGACCAGGGTGAGCGAACCCCCTTCGATGTTCACGACCTCGCGGTTGAGCTTGCCGCTGGCCATGGCGCCGCGCATCACCTTGCACTCGCCGCACAGGCGGGTCTTCTCGCCGGCGGAGGCGAAGCGGGTCATGCGCTCGGCCCGGCGGGCGACCGCCGCCTGCACCGCGCCCACCGTGCGAGGAGAGTCGGCGGTGTAGACGTACATGATGCCGTTCTTGAGACGGACCGCCTGGCGGTGCGCGCCGGCGGCGTCGAGCGCGCCGCTGCAGTCCGACATGTCGACGCAGGCCTCGCAGTCGGCGTGACTGCTCATCGCTGCCATGCTTGCCATGCCGTGCCCGGAGCACTGCCCGGCCGCGGCGGTGGTGGCCTTGGCGCCCTTGGTGCCGCAGGAGCCGTTCGAACCGGCCAGGTGGATCATCTTCGTCGCGGACGGGTTGTTCACGGCGTTGACGGCGGTGGCCGAGGCGCTCTTCGCGCCGCAGGTGCCGTGCGCGGCGGCCGACGCGGCGCTGGCCTTTGCCATCGCGCAGTGATCACCGGCCGAAGCCGCAACCGCGGAGACGTTCTTGCCGGTGCAGAGATCCGGCCCACCGGCCGCCATGCTCGCCTTGCAGGCCGCCATCATCTCGGGCGTGCAGTTGGCCGCCATCGCGGCCGAACACGCGGCGCCCTTGGAGGCTGCCGCCGCCGCGCTGGCCTTGGTGCCCTTGTGGTTGTCGCAGGCCGACGACGAGGTCGCCCAGCCGGCGATGAGCGAGAGTGCGAGCGCGGCGCAAAGGATTCGGGCAACCTTCATCGGTCCACCTCCGGATGTAGTGCGGTCACCTGATCGGCGCCGCGACAGCCTGGTTATCGGCCTGACCAGGACAAAGGTTGTCAGCGGCACCCCATGAGCATGTCACCGAACTGCAAAAAAAACGTTCATTCTGGCTACACAACCGGGGCGCCCGACCGTATTGGATGCCCGGCTGGGAGGGCCACCGGCCCGGTCCCGTTCCCCGGTCGGGCCGCCGGGGCGCGTTGACGGGCGCCGCGCGCGTGCGTAACGTGCGGCGGACCCCACGCCCCCTCATGCCCAAACGCAAGACCCGCCTGCCCAATTACACGCCCCGGGTGCTCGGCCTGCTGGCCGCCATCGCGCTCGGCGCGTTCCTCATCGGCGAATCGGTACGCGCGCTCCGCTCCGATGCCGGCCGCCTGGCCATCGCCCACACGGTGGGCCTGGGCGCGCGCGAGGACGTGCTGCGCATCGTCGGCAAGCAGCTCCGTCTGGGGCTCACCTCGGTCAGTGTCCGGCGCGACAGCATCATCGAGACCATGCTCGAGCGCGGGCCCGCGCCGGTCCGCTGGCGGGTGGGCCTGCGCTCGGACGCCTCGCTCATGCAGGCGAACTACGCACTCACCCGCGCGCTGGAGGATCACGGCGCCTCGGTCCTGGAGGGCAGCGAGCGTTGGACCGACGACGGCGCGCTGGTGCTGCGCCTGCTGGTCGGCCTCCCCCGCCGTCCAACCCACGAGGTCCTGCTGGTTCGCGGCCCGGCGCCGGCCGATGACGCGGTCGAGCCCGCGCGGCTGGCACTGGTGCTCTACGGGTTCGGCGATGACGCCGCTGAGGCCGACTCGTTCTTCGCCCTGCGTGCGCCGTTCGCGGTCGCGGTGGTGCCCGGGGGGAAGGCCGGCGAGCGCGTGCTCGATCACGCCCGCGAGCGCCAGCGCGAGGTGGTGATCCACCTGCCGCTCGAGCCGATCAACTACCCCCGCATCAACCCCGGCCCCGGGACGCTGCTGGTCTCGATGAGCTCCCGGCGCATCTCCTCCACCGTGCGGCGCCATCTCGCCCGGGCCGGCGCGGTGACGGCGGTCGCCAATCACATGGGATCGCTCGCGACGCAGGACATGACGGTGATGACCGCGCTCTACCGCGAACTCAAGCGCCGGCGCGTCGCGTTCCTGCACATGACACCGGCGCCCGGGGCCGTGTGCAAGTCGCTGGCGGCCCAGATGGGCATCAACTATGCCGAGCCGGACGAGGTGGTAGACCGCGAGGCCCGGCAGGACGACGCCAAGTCGCTCGACCAGCGCTGGGGCGAGCTGCTCAAAGAGGCGCGCGCGCGCGGCCGCCTGGTGGTGATGATGCGCGCCACACCACTTACCAAGCGCTGGCTCCCGCAGGCGCTCACGGCGAAACGGCTCGACGGGGTGGACATTGTGCCGCTCACGGCACTGCTCGAGAAACCGGGGGCGCTGTAGGAGGCGATCCGACGCGGATGCTGGGCTAACGCAGGTAGACGATCTTCGCGACTGGGGAGACCTTGCCGGACGCATCCGCGACCCGCAGGAAATAAAGGCCCGCGGTGGGCGTCGTCGCCGCCAGATCGACCAAGATCGAATCCCTGCCGTTGCCGGTGGCGGTGGGCCGCTGGCGGAGGAGCAGCCGGCCGCGCAGGTCGTACACCTGAACGTCCAGCGGGCCCGCGCTGGCATTCAGGAGCTCGAAGCGCAGCACCGCGTCCGCTGGGTTGGACGAGGCTCTGATCAACGCCAGCACGGGACCCTGGGATCCGTTCGGCGGCACGTCCACCGGCCAGAGCGCTTCGTCGCTCAGCCACTCGTACTGTTTGTCCATGCACTCGCGCCGTATCCGATAGCGGAGGGTGCCCGCGGGGGGGCTCAGGTCCGTCCAGTTCATCGCGAGCGTGTTCCCCGCGCGCACCCGCGCCGCCACCTCGAAGGGGTCCGCATCGCGCGCCCGCAGTACCGCCCACCAGGTTCCCGCCGCGGGTTCGGAGAGCGTCCACGAGACGAATCGCTTGCTCCCCGCACCGGTGACGGTCGGGGCGCTTGACGTGGCTCGCGTGTAGGTATGCGCCCACCCCATGCCCCTGGCGGGAGCTTCCCAAACCACCCAGACATCCTGGTTGCGGTCCCGGGCGACTTCCCCCCCCTCGCCTCCTTCCGAGCCCGCGAGGTTCTCGGCCACCGTGAAGCCCGAGTCGCCGGGCACGCAGACGCAGACACTGGTGAGGCCGTTGCGGGAACTCACCGCCATCCAACTGATCGCCGGGTATTCCCCGTCGTCCCGGCTCATCGCGGCAGCCGACTGGGAATAGTGGACCTCGGGCCGCAGGTAGGCGCAGCGAATGCTTTCCGGGGGGCTCCAGACCCCATCGCGGTAGGAGGCGATGCCGACGTAGTCGTCGATCGTCGCCCAGGACAGCCAGTGACCGCCGCTCGGTCGTGGGCGGAGGCGCGGCGCGGCGTCTACCAATCCGGTCATGGGCGGAGCGTTGGCCAGCGTCCAGGTCGAGCCGCGCAGGATCCCGGTACCTGGGCCGACGAACCGGTCTCGCCAGACCACCAGGGCAGTCGTGTCGTCAAGCGTCGCAACGGCAACGCCCCGATCCCCGGTTCCGCCGACGGGCACTTCGATCCATGCAGCGAGCGCGTCAGCATAGAGCAGGCGCAGGTCGCCGTTGTCACTTGCCGCGGCCCAGCGCCGCACCATGCTGGCGGCGGCAGTGTACTTGAGACTGCCAGCGTAGATACTGGTGACTGTGTCAGGCCTGCTGAGGCTGTCCCCCGCGAACTCGCTCATCACGAGATAGCTGCGGACCTCCGGTTCAATCTCTTCCAATCCCGACCAGATGAGGTGGTGGGTGCCCGCCGGGGAAGGAACGGGGTTCACGCCTTTCGTGCCGTAGCCCAGGTGGGCAACCGAGGTCCAGGTGGAGTCCTCCCAGCGGAGGACGTACATGTCCCGGCCAATTCCGCCCTGTGCCTCAACGAAGGCCAGCGGACGCCCGAGCGTGTCCGGCTCGAGACGCCTCGGCACGATCCCATAGGTATGCCCCGGGATCTTCAGCGTGTCGATCACCGCGCTCCAGGCCTTGCCCGGGGGTAGCGCGTCGGCGGAACGCAGCGCACCGGCACCGAGGGTGAGGACCACCACCAGCCCTCCGCTGCACGCCGCGAGCGACAAGGACGCGGCGTCACTTCCCGGCCGCTTCCATCTTTCGTTGTGGTCCATTCGCGCTGGCTCCAGGAATCAGCGGAAACATGGGTTGCCCAGCCAGGAGAATATTACCTTGACAACAGGGGGGGGGTACAAAATTCCAGGTGACGGGTCGCCTCCCGGAGCCGCGTCGGTCCGCTGTCTCCTCGCCGACCGCACCTCTGCGAGTCCCGTGGTTACGCCCCGCTTTGGTTTGCGTGGGATCCCGGTGAGTTCCCCCCGGGGGGCCATGCGGACTCCCGTTGCCTGTGGTCGTTACACGCTACGGAGGTGGCCCATGGGATCATCGGCTCTTCGTCTGCTGTCTGCGCTCTTCCTCCTCGCGATTCTCGCCCCAACTTCCGCGAGCGCAGGCACCTTCAACTGCGCCACGTCGGATTCCACCCTCGGCGCGGCGGAGTCCGCGCTGTTCTATCCCCACCGCCCGGGGGTCAAGAACTTTGACTTCACTTGGCGCGACACCGAGTTCATGTGGGATGCGCTCTATTCCGGCGGCCTGACCGATAGCGTCAAACTTACTCTGGATTCCTTTGCTCATAGTTTGGTCGAAGTGACGGGGAGGAACCCCTTCGGCGCCCCGTACGGCGATATGCGGCTGATCTACGAGTACTTCCGCCGCGAAGACCCCACATACAACGTAATAGACCCGGCCGACATGGTCGCCATGCGCATCGGCATCAATGCTGCGGATCACACCCCACGCGATCGCTCGCACGTGGATTGCTATGTGTTCCACAACACCCGCGACGTGGACTACGATGGCAGCTACACGTCGGGATTCATGACAGACGACGAGGATCTGACCAGCGACCGCCCGATCGGCGATGTCAAGCATGCGAATTCGATTGCCTTGAGAGGTCCGCCTGAAGGCCAAACGATCGACGTGGCCGGGACGGGTTGGACGGCGCCCGACAAGATACGCAACCTCGGCTTCATGCACGAATTCCAGCATAGCCTGCCGCCCCAGCAAGGCACCCCGTTCTCGACAGAGATGCTCTCCGGAGCCTCGGAGGCCATCGGCGGGAGTAATGATACGACCCTGCAGGTGGTTGACGAGGTGCCGTACACGTGGTCGCTCCTGGCAGTGGACGGGCTGGGGCCGTGCGGCAGCCCTTCTGGAACGTGTGTTCGCACAATAGGTTCGAACTACCAGGGGCGGAGCCTTTTCGCGGCTTACCTGGCGTACAACTTTCGCGGCGCCGACATCACCGCCACCCTGACGGGAATGGCCGACGACCTCGTCTGGGCGTGGGCAAAAGGTCCGGAGCGAGAAGCAGACGACTTGCGAAACCTGCTCCGTGATCAGACCTGCAGCACGTGCGCGGGCAAGCACTACTTCCGCCCGGGAGGCGTCGCGCTCGACACCATCGATCGTATGGCGCTGCTGCACCACAACTGGCGCGTCGCCAACTACGTCAACAACTCAAGCCTTGACGAAGGTCAATATGGCTACCCGCCGCAGTTCGGGTTCGCCCCCAGCCGACAGACCAAGGCATGGCAGGCCGTGGATCCGTTTGAAACGGATGATCTCGTGGCGATTCCGCCGGAAGTGACGCTCAACGCCTCGCACCGCACGCGCGAAATGGTCCTCAAGGGCGAGCGGTCCTTCCACGGCAACAGCTACCCGCTGGTGCTGCAGCCCTACGGGTCGGAGTACTGGGTGGTTAGGAGCGACCCCGCGATCTGGATCGCCGGGCAGGGTCTGGTGGTGCGGGTGAGCCCTGAAGACATCCACCGTACAGCGAGAAAACTAATCTGCAACGTGCCCGGCGATCCTGAACTCCGTCATGACGCCCGGCTGATCGCCTCGGTGGTGGCCTACTCCCCTCCGAGCGATTCCGTGGCCAGCGCACGGCTCTGGGCGCACCCTGAGTGGGCCGCACGCGCGCTGCCGCCACAATGGATTGACGTTGATAGCATCGGCGGCCCGCTGGAATTTGTGGTGCCGAGCTTCGGCGACAGCTTCAAAGCTGTGGTCGTCGTCATCTCGCTCGCTGACGGGCCTCGTCAAATCTATACCGCTGAGGGGCTCAACTCGATGTATGTCGAGGCGCTTCACTACCGTGTTGATCTGGCCGTGCGCCGCGCGCCGTTCCAGCAACCCAATCCGCTGACGCTGGCTGCCTCTGCCGCTTCCATCGAGGACTACCCGACCTGGTCGCCCACAGGGACCGAGGTCGCTTACGCTGTTGTGGCTGGATCTGTGAAGACTATCTGGCGCAAGCGAGTCAGCGGGGGAACCGCGACCTCTCTCGGGGCCGGCTACCTCCCCGACTGGTCGCCCCGCGGCAATCTGATCGCGTTCGTGAGGGACTTGGCGCCCGGAGAAAGCCGGGTGTGGCTCCATGACACGCTCACGGCACAGGCGAATCAGCTGACGGTTAAGACGGGTGCTGCCGTGTCGCCCGCGTTCTCACCCAACGGGCAGCACATTGTCTACGCACGCTCGGCGCAGGACTTTCCTCCGGATCCGGCGATCAGTGCGGAGTGCGTAACTTGCGGGTGGGAGGTGCGCCGGGTTGACGTTGGCGGAGCGAATGACACGCTCCTGGCCCGACTGTACGGCGAGTTCGAGGTCCGGTCGGTGCGCTGGTCGCCAGACGGACGCTGGATCTATCTCAAGAAGCGCACGACGACGGCAACTGGGCTGCCAGGGGCCGATCGGCTATGGGTTGTCGCGTCGAACGGCACTCAGGCGTTCGCGCGCAGCGGATTGCTGGATGATGCGATAACCTTTGATCTCCATCGCGGTGCCGGCCCGCTCGCGCTTGAACAGATTGGGGCCGTGCTGTGGCCCACCACGTGTGCGAACGTGAATCCCTACGAGGTAGTTACGACTTGGAACCAGATGCCCTTCACTCGCCTCGCGCTGCGGGACACCGTAGCCAGCGACACCAGTGCTCGCTTCTACCGCACCGGGGCCGAGTTCTACAATCCTCGCTGGTCGCCGGAGGGCACCCGCATCGCCTACAGCTCGAACCAGAACACCTCGAGCGACCGCGACCTGTTCGTCGGCCAGGTGAGTTTCAATCACGCTCCGGCGATCCTCGACCCGACCGCGGATCTGATCGTCCACACCGGCAGGCCATATGAGCTGTACGTGAGCGCAACGGACCCGGATGGCGAGGCGCTGACCTACCAGTCGCCGTCGGCATTCCTGCCCAGTGGCGCCAGCTTCACGCTCGCGACGCGTCGATTCTCCTGGCCGAGCCCTGGACCGGTGTGCAGCGAGAACTTCGTGGTGTTCCGGGCCCTGGATGGCTCGGGGGGCGTCGCCAGCAGGGTGGTGAAGATCACCGCCGCAATTGACTCCGTTGATGATTTGAACGCGGATATCGTCGGCAGCACGGAAGTCTGGCTGACGTGGACCGCGCCCGGGGACAATGGCAGCTTGGGTCGCGGGGTCGAGTACGAGCTTCGCTACGCCCAGATCCCGCTCCACGAGGGGATCTTCGAGCTCGGGTCACCGGTCGCCGGCATGGCGGCACCGGGGGTTCCGGGAAGCCCCGAGTGGCAGGTGATCGGCGGGCTCAGCGCAGGTACGACGTACTATGTCGCGATCCGGACGAAGGACGCCAAGGGCAATTGGTCCATCCTCAGCAACCTCCTTCAGGTGACGACCATGAGCGCTGGCGGCGGTGGCGGTTACAGTGCCCAAGAGATCGGGGCCCCGCTAAACGGCCTCCGCGCCGCGCAGACCGCCATCAGCCGACCGGGCGGGACGGACGGTTCGGTTGCCGTGCTGGCGGTCGAGATGGGGTTCGATGCCGGTGCACCGGTGTGGTCGATCCGGCAGCTCCACTCAGACGAGATCGTCGCGCTCGGCGCGGGGGACTCGACGAGCGTGCTGCTCCAGGCCCGGGATGAGCAGGGTGCCTGGTTCACCCGTGCGCGGATCGCGCCCAAGGACGCCGCCTGGCGGTTCGGGGTTCGCGGGCTCCGCCGGCCAGGTCGCATCGTGTTTATTGGGTCCTACGGTGTGCGCCAGGCTTGGAACTCGGTCGAACTCGACGGACGTAGTGGGGCGGCCCGCTTGATCAGCGCCCAGCACTCGCGTCTCGGGGACGTGAAGGGTGGCTTCGATGCCACCGGCACTGCCCGCCTTGAAGTGAACACGGCAGACACTCTGAGCTTGCGGTACGAGTTGCTCGCCCAGGACTCCGAGACCGCGCAGGACTGGTTCCTGCTCGTGGGGCCGCCGGGCAGCGAGGTGAGTACTCCAGTCAGGGCCAGGCCCGGCGTCAGCGAAGGAAAGCCCCTACCGACCGCCTTCACGCTGCGTCAGAACCAGCCCAACCCGTTTTCGGGCAAGACGGCGATCCACTTCGATCTCCCCGTCCAGACCCGGGTCCGCCTCGACATCTTCGACGCCCAGGGGCGGCTGATTCGGACCTTGGCCGACGGCGCGTATCCAGCCGGATTCCACGCGGTCGAGTGGGAACACAGGACGGACGGTGGACAGGCCCTGGGGGCCGGCGTCTACCTCTACCGGATTCAGGCGGGGGCGTTCCGCGACCAGAAGAAGATGGTGCTGCTGGCGCGATGACGAGCTGACCAAAATCGGGAGTGGGATGGTGGGGATCGCCCGCCATCCCGCTTCCGCACCTCCATCCGTGCGGCCCCAAAACCACCGGCGTGCTATCGTGGCCGCGCCCATGCGACTTGGACAGGATGTCCTTTCGAACCTCGAGGCCGCCTCCGCGAGGGAATGGCTGCTCGTCAACGGCCTGGGCGGCGCCGCCTCCGGCACCGCTGCCGGCGTACACACCCGGCGCTCGCACGCCCTGCTCATCGCCCCCGACCCGCAGGGCCTCCCGTCGGTGGCGCTGCTCAAGCTGGATGATCGCCTGCATGTGGGCCCCGAGAGCTTCGATCTCGGCTGCAACCTGGTCGCGGGTGTCCGGGCCGATGGCGACCCCGCCGCCGAGCTGCCCATCCTCGCGCGGCCGGCCGGGCATCTGCTGCTGCAGGAGTTCAGCGCCGACCCCTGGCCGACCTGGCGTTGGCGGGCGGGGGCCGTCACGCTCGAAAAATCACTGTTCCTCGTGGAAGGCCACCATGCGGTCGCGATTGCCTACCGGCATATCGATGGACCCCCCGCGCGGCTGAGCGTGAGCCCGCTGGTGGCCAATCGCCCGCCCGATGCCCTGCAGCGGCAGAACGAGGGCTGGCACGGGGCGCCGCAGGCGGTGCCAGGTCGCGTGCGGGTCGCGACCTCCCCCGGGGGCGGGGTGCTCTCGCTGTGGCACAGCGGCGCGTTCATGCCGGCGCGTGTGTGGCTGCGCGGCCTCATCTATCCCGCCGATCGGGAGACCGTGCCGCCGCCGGGTCGCGCGCGACGCCAACCCGGCGGTGAAGCGTTGGCGTCGGACGCCGCATTCGTGCCCGGCTACTTCGAGTGCGAGCTCCCGGTCGGGGGCGCGTTCCACATCGTCGCCTCGGTGGAGCAGGACCTGTTCCGGGCGCTCGCGGTCGAGGGGCGGCTCGGCGCGCCGCCACCTCGCACGCTCGGCGAGTGTGTGGATCTGCTTCGCCGGGTCGAGCGCGACCGCGTGGCACGCTGGCACCAGGCGGCAGCCGTCGGGGCGGACTTGACCGCGCGCGAGGCGGCCTCCGCCCACGGCGGCACCGGCGAGGCGCTGGCGCGGCACCCGCGGCCGGGGCCGCTGGTGGACGGCGTGGACGCTGGAGACCCGTGGCTCGCGCGGCTATCGCAGGCATTGCTGGACGGCCTGGTGCGTCGCGATGGACGCATGACGCTCCTCACCGGGCTGCCCGCCGGCGCCGAGCGGTGCGGCGAGTCGCTCCGGGCGATCCCGGCGCTCATCAGCCTGCGCGCGTTCGACCCCGCGCGCGAGGTGTTGGGCGGCTACATCGAGTACCTGAACGAAGGGTTGGCGCCCGAGGGGTTCGAGGCCGGCAGCGGCCGGCCGCGCTACGGCGACCCCGCGCCGGCGCTGTGGCTGGTGCACGCCGTCGAACTGCTCACCAGGCGCAGCGAGGATCTCGAGTCCCTGCGCGACCCGATCCTCCCGGCGGTCGAGAGCATCATGCAGGCCTATCGCGCCGGGACCCGGTACGGCATCCGCGTGGGAAGCGACGGGCTGCTGAGCGCCGGAGAGGGCGACGCAGCCTGCTGCCCTGCCGACCTCAACGCGCTCTGGTTCCACGGCCTGGTCGCGACCGCGCAACTCGCCCGCCTCGCCGGCCGCAAGGAAAGCGCCGCGTTTTACCTGGCGTGGGCGCGCGAGCACCAGAGCCACGTGCTCGAGACCCTGTGGGACGACAAGCGCGGCTGTCTCTACGATGCGCTGACGCCGGCGGGACCGCGGCGCGGCCTCTCGCCGTCCCAGCTCTTGGCGGTGAGCCTGTCGCCGCCGTTGCTCCCGGCCGAGCGCGCGGCGCGGCTGGTGGAGACGATCGAGCGCGAGCTGTTCACACCGCTCGGGCTGCGGCCCACCGCAGGTGCTGTGACCGCATCCCCCGCGTGGCTCGGTCCCTTCATCACCGCCTACCTGCGCGTGCACCAGCGCGGCGCCCAAGCCCAAGCGCGCGCGCACGGCTGGCTCGAGGATTTGCGGGTGAGGCTCGATGAGCGCAGCGCGGTCCACGTGCCCGAGTCGTTCGCAGCGCCACGTCGGGGCGACGCGGCGGCGCGGCGGACCTCGGGGAGGACCGGCGCACCTCCCGCCCCCGCGTCCGTGCTGGCGGCGGCCGAGTTGCTCCGGGTGTGGATCGAAGAGGTGGATCGCGTCGAGGCGCACGTCGGCGTGACGTGATCGGCCAGGGGCGGGCTGACGATCAGGCGGCGCGCCGCAGCCGTGGCTTCGCGACGAACTCCTGCCGCACGCTGAACGCGCGCTCGTTCGGATCGCCGGCGAAGATGCCGAGCACCAGCCCGTAGGCGAGATGGCCGATGAGCGAGTCCGTGATCACGCGGAGCCCGCCCGTAGTCGAGCCGAAGAATCCGCCTCCCGCCATCGGGATAACGATCGCCTGGGAGACCAACCACAGCGCGAAGCCCCATGCCGCGCCGCGCACCGCCGGCCCGCCCGGAAGCCGCCGATCGACCAGCGCGAAATAGACGGCGGGCAGAGCCAGCGTGCCGACGATGAAGTACATGCCCATGCCGGCGAGCCAGCTGCCCCCGAGCATCCGGGCCAGCGCGGAGGCGAGATCCGCAGGGCCGCCGATCAAGGTCGGAGACGCGAAGATCACCATGCAGGAGACGACGATCGTTCCCAGGAATCCGCCGAAACACGCCCTGAAGAGCTTGGTCCTCATCCCACCCTCCCGATTGCGGGACCGGAGACGTACCCCAGTTTCGGTCCCCGGGCGGGCGGTCTGAGCAGCCCGCATGCCACGGGGCATCCAAGAGGGGTCAGGAGGGCACCCGGATCAGGGCGCGGACCGTCGTAATCGGCAGTGCCCGTGGAGGGTCCGGACCGGGGCAGATTCCGGACGGCGAGTTCGGTGACCAGCGCCGTTACCGGTCAACGGAGCCGGCAAGGAATGGACCGGTAGAGCCCCGCGCGGCACGCAAACAGCCGGGGCTCCGGGCAGTCGTGACCGAAAGGCTCCCAAAGGCGGGAACCGCTGATGGGGAACCCCGGGCGAGCCACCGCGCAACGGGGAGCGGCTCGGTGTCTTGCGTGAGGTCGCCCGCCCTCAGTTCCGCCGGCGACCCGCCATGTCGGCCGCGACCGCAACGACCAGGATCGCGCCTTTTAGGATCGGCTGCCAGAACGCCTCGGTGTTGAGCAGGCTCATCCCGTTGTCGAGCGACGCCATGACCATCGCACCAAGCAGCGCGCCCCACACCGTGCCGCGGCCGCCCATGAGCGAGGTGCCGCCGATCACCGCAGCGGCGATCGCGTCCAGCTCCATCATGCGGCCCGCGTCGGTGGTGGCGGCGCCAACTCGGGCGGTGAGAACCACGCCCGCGATTCCGCACAGGAGACCCATGAGCGTGAACACGCCCACGATCCGCCGCTCGATCGGGATACCGGCGTAGAACGCGGCCTCGCGATTCCCGCCCACCGCGTAGAGATGGCGCCCGAAGGGCGTGCGGTAGGCGACGAGCGAGAGCACGGTCGCGATCGCGAGCACCAGCAGGACCGGCACCGGGAGGCCCTGGTAGGCGTTCATCACCGCGGTGAATCCGAGCGCGAGCAGCGTGAGCCCCGCCCACCGCAGGCGGGTCGCACCCCGCGCAAGTAGCGCCGCCACCGCAAACGCCGCCGCCATCACGCCGGCCGCGAACCAGCCGGTCAGCGCGGGCAGGTAGGTCTGACTGACCTTGAGGTATTCCGGGGGCGGCGCCAGGGTGATGCCGCGCGTGAGCCCCAGGAGCGACCCCTGGAACACCAGCATGCCGCCCAGCGTGACGATGAACGGCGGGATGCGGAGCCACGCGATCAAGCCTCCCTGCATGGCGCCCAGCGCCGCGCCCGCGGCCAACGACATCAGGAATGCCAGCGGGAGGGGCCAGTCGAGCCTCACCGCGACGATGGTGGAGAGCGCTCCGGTGAGACCCGCCAGCGCCCCCACCGAGAGGTCGATCTGGCCCGCGACGATGACCAGCACCATCCCGGTCGCAAGGATGGACGTGACCGCCATCTGGCGGGCGAGGAGCGACAGGTTGCGCGGCGAGAGGAACATGCCGTCGGTCGCGACGCTGAACGCGATCCAGATGAGCGCGAGCGCCCCGACCATGGTGAGCGTGCGCCACGCGATGCGCAGACCTTGATCGGTCTTCGTGCCCGTACCTGTGTCCGTGGTCACGCCGCCGCCCCCCCGGTCGCCGCCGCCATCACGGCTTCGGGCGTGGCGGTCTCGCCCTCGAGCGTCGCGGTCGTGCGCCCACGGCTCAGCACCATCACGCGATGGCTCAAGCCCAGCAACTCGGGCAGGTCGGAGGAAACCAGCACGATGCCAAGACCGCGCGCGGTCAGATCGCCGATCAGCCGGTAGATCTCGGCGCGCGCGCCCACGTCGATGCCGCGCGTCGGCTCGTCGAGCAGAAGCACGCGCGGCTCCACCATGAGCCATCGGCCCAGCACCACCTTCTGCTGGTTGCCGCCCGAGAGGCGGGAGACGGGCGTTGCGAGGTCCGGCGTGCGAATGCACAGCGCCTCGACCTGTGTGCGCGATGCCGCAGCGCTCGCGGCCGCATCGAGCAGCCCGTGGCGCGCGTACCGCCGCAGGGTGGCGAGTGTCAGATTGTCCTCGACCGAGGCCGCCGGGATGAGACCGAAACGCTGGCGGTCCTCGCTCAGGAGTGCCAACCCCGCCGCCAGCGCCTCCGCAGGCGAGCGAAACGGGCCGCGTGCCGCCGCGCCCGCCACGCTGATGGTGCCGCGCGCCACGCTGCGGCCCGCGCCGAACAGGGAGGCGACCAGCGCCGTGCGGCCTGCGCCCATGAGACCCGCGAGCCCGAGCACCTCGCCCGCCCGCACATCGAACCCCACGCCCTCGAGCACGTCGCGTCCGGGGTTGGCGGGATCCGCAAGCGTCCAGTCCCTCACATCGAGCACCACCTCGCCCTTGCGGCGCGCCGGGCGCGGGTAGAAGTCCTTCACGGCGCGCCCGACCATCCGGGTGATCACGCGCTCGCGCGGCATCTCGCGCGCGCGCCCGGTCTCGACGGTACGACCATCGCGCAGCACCGTGATGCGGTCGGCGATCGCGAACACCTCGTCGAGCCTGTGGCTCACATAGAGCCCCGAGACGCCGCTGCGCCTGAGGTCGGCGAGCAGGCCGAGCAGTCGGCGCGCGTCACCGCCGCTCAGCGCCGCCGTGGGCTCGTCGAGCACCAGGATCGAGGCCTGCTTGGCGAGCGCGCGGGCGATCTCCACCATCTGCTGCTGGGCGATTCCCAGGGTGCGCACGGCCCGCGCCGGATCCAGGTCGAGCCCGACGCGCTCGAGGGCCCGCATCGCCTCGTCACGCAGGGCATCGCGGCGCAGCAGGCCGAACCGCACCGGCTCGCGGCCCAGCATGAGGTTCTCCGCGACCGAAAGTTCGGGCACCAGCGCCAACTCCTGCGCGATCAGGGCGATGCCGTGGTCTTCGGCCGCCCGGATGCCGCGGAAGTGGACCCGCCGGCCCTCGAGCCGGATCTCGCCCCGGAAGCTCCCTGCCGGGTAGTAGCCGCACAGCACTTTGATGAGGGTGCTTTTGCCGGCGCCGTTCTCGCCGCACAGCGCGTGGATCTCGCCGTGGCGCAGGTCGATCGAGACGTCGTCCAGGGCGCGCACGCCGGGGAAGTCCTTGGTGATCCCGCGCAGCGCGAGGCGCGTGGCGGAGGCGGCTTCTACGGCTGCGGCCATCGCTCCCGCGGGACATCGCGGTAGACGTCCGCGAGGGCGTGGAAACCGTCGGCCACGACGGTGGCGGCGACGTTGTCGCGATCCACGGCGACCGGCGGGATCAGGATGCACGGCACGTCCTTGTATCCGTTGTGGAGCGTGCGCGTCGCATCGGGCACCGGCTGCTTGCGCGCGAGCAGGATGGCGACCTCGGCGCCGCGCGAGGCCAGCGCGCGGATCGGCTTGTAGACGGTCATGCTCTGGGTGCCCGTCACCACCCGCTGGCAGGCCGAGAGCTCGGCGTCCTGTCCCGTCACCAGCACCGTCCCCGCCAGCTTCTGCTCGGCCAGCGCCTGGATGGCCCCACCCGCGAGGCCGTCGTTACTGGCCACGACGGCATCGACGTGGTTGTCGTTCCGCGTCAGGGCGTTCTCCATGATCTTGAGCGCCTCGAGCGGCTGCCAGTCGTTGGCCCACTGGTCGCCGACGATGCGGATCGCCCCTCGATCCACATAGGGCTTGAGCACCTTCATCTGTCCGTCGTGGTAGAGCCGTGCATTGTTGTCGGTCGGAGCGCCCGCGATCAGCACGTAGTTGCCCTGCGGCTTCCGCGCGACCGCGTATTCCGCCTGCATCTCCCCCACGCGCAGGTTGTCGAACGATATGTAGAGATCGAGGTCTGCTCCGTTGATGAGCCGATCGTAGGCGATGACCGGCACCCCGGCGCGGTGGGCCGACGCCACGATGGTCGCGGCGCTCTCGCTGTTGTGGGGCGCCACGACCAGGACGTCCACGCCCTGGGTGAGGAGGTTCTCCGCCTGGGCGTTCTGGCGCGCGTCGTCGTTGTTGGCGACCTGCACCAGGACCTTCGCGCCCAGAAACTCGGCGTGGGCGACGAACTGGTCGCGGTCACGCTGCCAGCGTTCCTCGCGTACCGTGTCGAGCGAGAGACCGATGACGACCCGCTTCGCGGCGGGGGTGTCGGCGGGTTTCGACTGGCAGCCGAGGCTGGCGACGAGGACCAGGGCGGCCGGGAGCGTGGCGCGTAGCGTGCGGCGCATGCGTGTCACCTGGGTCGGAGAGATGGTGGATGGCGGAACGGTGCGGAGCCTATGTGGCAGGGTCGGGAGCGTCAACCCGCGGACCGCGTCGCCCGGTTTCCCATCCGCCCCGGCGCCATCTACCCTAGCAGCGACCGGAGGGCATCCACCCGTGAGAATCGTCGCCGCGTCGCTTCTCTGCCTGCTCGCATGCGCGAGGGCCGCCTTCGCCCTCCCCCCGGACCCGATCGCCCACGTGGACCCGTTCATCGGCACCGCTGGGCACGGGCACACGTTTCCCGGCGCCACCGTTCCATTCGGCATGGTCCAACTCAGCCCCGACACCCGGCTCGAGGGCTGGGACGGCTGCTCCGCCTACCATGACAGCGACACGCGCGTGTTCGGGTTCTCCCATACGCACCTGAGCGGCACCGGCGTGAGCGACTACGGCGACATCCTGCTCCTGCCCGCGACCGGCCCCGTCGTCTGGGCGAGCGGCTGGGGCAGGCCGGACGATCAGGGATACGGTTCGCGATTCAGGAAGAGCTCCGAGCACGCCTCGCCGGGTTACTACGCGGTCACGCTCGACGACCACGGCGTCGCTGTCGAACTCACGGCGACCGAGCGCACCGGCATGCACCGCTACACCTTTCCCGCCAGCGACAGTGCGTTTGTCCTTCTGGATCTCGCGCACCGTGACGATGTGATCGAGGCCCACCTGCACGTGGTCAATGAGCGGGAGGTCGAGGGTCTGCGGCGCTCGCGCGGCTGGGCGCGCGATCAGCGGGTCTACTTCGTGGCGCGGTTCTCCAGGCCGTTCTCCGCCCTGATTGCGGTGGGCGACTCGTCAGTGCCGGGGCTCACCGATGCTGCCGGATCGAACATCAAGGCCGCGCTGCGTTTCCGCACCCGCGCCGGCGAGCGCGTGATGGTCAAGGTCGGCATCAGCGCCGTGAGCATGGAGGGCGCCCGGCGCAACCTCGATGCCGAGAACCCGCGTTGGGACTTCGATGTCGTGCGCCGCAAGGCCGAGGACGCCTGGCGCGTCGCGCTATCGCGGATCGTGGTCGAAGGTGGCAGCCCCGAGCAGACCACCATCTTCTACACCGCGCTCTACCACGCGCTGCTCCAGCCCAACCTCTACACCGACGTGGACGGGCGCTATCGCGGGCGCGACGGCGAGATCCACGTTGCCGATGGCTGGACCCACTACACGGTGTTCTCGCTCTGGGACACGTTCCGGGCGGAGCATCCGCTCCTCGCCATCCTGGAGCCCGCGCGCACCGCCGACTTCATCCGCACGTTCCTCGCCCAGTTCCACGAGGGCGGGCTGCTGCCGGTATGGGAACTGGCCGGCAACGAGACCATGTGCATGATCGGGTATCACTCGGCCTCGGTCATCGCGGACGCGTGGGCCAAGGGCATCCGCGGCTTCGACGCGGTCGCTGCACTCGAGGCGATGAAGGCGAGCGCCATGAGCGATCACCTGGGCCTGGCGCCCTACCGTGCGTTCGGCTACATCCCGGGGGATCGAGAGAGTGAAAGCGTCTCGAAGACGCTCGAGTACGCGTACGACGACTGGTGCATCGCTCGGATGGCCGCGTCGCTCGGGCGCACCGAAGACCGCGACACGTTCATGCGCCGCGCGCAGGCCTGGCGCCACCTGCTCGACCCCGCAACCGGCCTCATGCGGCCGCGGCTTAACGCGCGCTTCAAGACACCGTTCGATCCCACCGAGGTCGACTTCCACTTCACGGAGGCCAATGCCTGGCAGTACAGCTTCTTCGTGCCGCACGACGTCGAGGGGCACATCGCAGCCCTGGGCGGTCCCGAGGCGTACGCCGCAAAATTGGACTCGCTGTTCACCGCGGTCCCGCGCACCAGCGGGCGCGAGCAGGCGGACATCACCGGGCTCTACGGGCAATATGCGCACGGCAACGAACCCAGCCATCACATCGCCTACCTCTACGCGTTCGCCGGGCAACCGTGGAAGACCCAGGCGCGCGTACGACACCTGCTGGACAGCATGTACACCGCGCGCCGCGACGGACTGGTCGGCAACGAGGACTGCGGCCAGATGAGCGCGTGGTACGTCCTGAGCGCGCTCGGCTTCTACCCGGTCACGCCCGGGCAGGTCGAGTACGTGATCGGCACCCCGCTGTTCCCGCGCGCGACCGTGAACCTGCCGAACGGCCGCTCGTTCACCATCGTCGCCGACCTCCCGTCGGGGCGGCGCCCGTACATCCGGTCGGCCACGATGAACGGCCGGCCTCTGGAGCGTAGTTTCATCCGCCACTGGGAGATCCTCGCGGGCGGGCGCCTCGATTTCGTCATGGATGAGGAGCCGAACCGTGCGTGGGGCGCAGGGAAGGAGCTGCGTCCCACCTCGCGCATCGAGGGCGTCCCGGTCACCGCCGCGCCGTTCGTTGCGGACGGCGCCGCCCGGTTCCGTGGCTCCACGCACGTGACCCTGGCGACCCCCGAGGTCGGCGCGCGCATCCGCTACACCCTCGACGGATCCGAGCCGAACGAAACCTCGCCCGCATACGACGGCCCCATCGAGATCGCGGCGACCGGCACCCTGCGATTCCGCGCCTTCAAGTCGGATGCTCCGCCCTCACCGGTGCAGGAGGCTACGTTCCGCCGCATCGAGGGCAACCGGCGCGTCACGAGCCTCACGGCAACCCACCGCGCCTACACCGCGGATGGTCCGGACGCACTGATCGACGGCGTGCGCGGGGGCGAGGACTTCCGGCTCGGCACCTGGCTTGGCTTCTACGGCGTGGACATGGAGGCGCAGGTGGACCTCGGCGAGGTGAAGGAGGTGCGCCGGCTGGCCATGGGGTTTCTTCAAGATCAGAACTCGTGGATCTTCATGCCGCACGCGGTCGCGTTCGAGACCTCGCTCGATGGCGAGCGTTTCGAGCCGGCGGGGGAAGTCGCGAACGACGTGGACGAGAGCGCCGAGAGCGCCGTGATCCGTGACTTCGGTGCCGCGATCGCGCCGCGCCGCGCGCGCTACGTGCGCGTCCGGGCGAGCGCGCCCATCATGTGCCCGGCCTGGCATAAGGGGGCCGGCAACCGCTCGTTCATCTTCGCCGACGAGGTCATCGTGGAATGAGCCCGGCCCGCTGCCGGTGCTCCCGCCGCATCGACGCTTAGAAACTGTAGAGCGCGTTCAAGAGAACCGTCGCCTGGGTGTCTCTCGCCCCGCCGCCCTTCCCGAAGACGTCATGATTCGAATGGTCGAGGCGCAGGTCGGCCCGGACGATCAGGTGCGCGTTGAGTCGGGTCTCCGGCGTGAGCGTGCACTCGGCCAGTGTCTGGCCGACTCCGGTGCGCACGCCATCCCTGTCGTCGAAGACCTCCCCGCGCAACGGAGCACTCCGTCGGCGCCGCGCTTGACGGCACGAGATGTGGGTGCCGGCGTGCCCCCCACCGCCACCACCGCGTTGCAAGAATGTCACCCTGTCACCGGCCAGATGGGTCGCGGTAACGCTTGTCCACTGGCGTCACGCGCAACCTCTCACTGGCCCACAATGCGTTAGCGCCCTCGCTCGATGGGAACGCGACTTGCAGTGAGCGTCCCAAAGGAACGCCGCCCGCGGGCGGGTTCCCCCCACCTCTCCCGCGCTCTCCCGGGCCGCGTCCGGAATGGATTCCCCGGACCGGAGTAAGGAGAGGCAAATGGACGCTTACCTTGACCTCGCTCGGCGCGGCTGCCACCCGCGCCAGGAGAGCACCCGCACGGCGCGAGCGATCGCGCCGGCGGCGGCACGCATCATCCCTCGGCTCGGGCAGGGCCCGCGGCGGGCAGCCTCCCCTCGCCTCGACCCCCGCTGGTACCAGATCGCAATGCTGGCGGCGCTGCTCGGATACGGCATGTTCGGGCTCCACTTCGATCTGGGCTGGGGCTACATCGCCGGCGTCGTCGGCGCCACGCTCGGCACGCAACTGCTGTGCACCCGGCTCTGGCGGCTGCCGGCGTTCGATCCTTTGAGCGCCCTCATCTCGGGGCTCGGTCTCTGCACACTGCTCCGCACCAACGCCCTCGCTCCGGCCATGCTGGCCGCGGTGATCGCCATCGCCAGCAAGTTCATCCTGCGCTGGCGGGGCAAGCACCTCTTCAACCCGACCAATCTGGCGCTGGTCGCCATGCTGGTCGCGGGCGCGGGCTGGATCTCGCCCGGCCAGTACGGGCACGTCGCGTTCGTCGCGCTGCTCATGGTGTGCCTGGGCCTCACCGTCGTCTGCAAGGCGGCGCGCGACGACGTGACGCTGGCCTTCCTTGGCGTCTACGCCGCCATCCTGTTTGGCCGCTCGCTGTGGCTCGGGGAGCCGATGGCCATCCCGCTCCACCGGCTACAGAGCGGGCTCCTGCTCCAGTTCGCGTTCAACATGATCTCGGACCCGCGCACCACACCCGATTCGCGCGCCGGCCGCCTGTTGTATGGCGCGTTGGTCGCCGGCGGCGCCGGGGTCGTCCAGTTCGTTCTGTTCCGTACCAACGGCCCGCTGTGGTCGCTCGCCGCGTTCACGCTGGCGGTGCCGCTCATCGATCGCCGGCTCCCGGGCCCGCGTCACCAATGGAATCCCCAACCCGCCACGGACGGCATGTCGTCGAAAGGAGCAAATCATGAAATATCCGTTCCCGCTCTCCGCAGCCGCGTGCCTGTTGTTGTGCGCGTCGCTCTGGCCCGCTTCCGCTCGTAGCTTCTGTGGATTCTACGTCGCGAGCGGTGACGCGAAGCTCTTCAACCACGCCTCGCAGGTGGCGCTGGTGCGCGACGGCGATCGCACCGTGCTCACCATGGCCAATGACTTCAGTGGCGAGCCCAGGGAGTTCGCGATCGTGGTGCCGGTGCCCACCGTGCTCGAGAAGGGCCAGGTGCACGTGGGCGACAAGGCGTTGATCGACCACCTCGACGCATTCTCCGCGCCACGGCTGGTCGAGTACTGGGACCCGGACCCGTGCCCGGTCGCCGCGGACATGCTCTCGCTGCGCGCGACCAAGCAATCAATGTCGTCCATGGTGATGCAGGAGACCTCGGTCGGCGCCGCGCAGCGTCGCGGCGTCACCATCGAGGCCCGCTACACCGTGGGCGAGTACGACATCCTCATCCTGTCGGCGAAGGAGAGCGGCGGGCTCGAGCGCTGGCTGACGGAGAACGGCTACCGCATCCCCGAGGGCGCCTCGCGGGTTCTGGGCGGCTACATCAAGCAGGGGATGAAGTTCTTCGTCGCCCGGGTGAACCTCGCCGAGCAGGCGAAGCTCGGGTTCAGCTCGCTCCGCCCGATCCAGGTGGCGTACGAGTCGCCCAAGTTCATGCTGCCGATCCGCCTTGGCATGGTGAACGCCGACGGGCATCAGGAGTTGTTCGTCTACGCCATCACGCGCAGGGGCCGGGTCGAAACCGTCAACTACCGCACGGTCAAGCTCCCCTCCGATCGCGAGGTGCCCGCGTTCGTGAAGGGCGAGTTCCTCGATTTCTACCGCGACCTCTTCTCCGTACAGGTCGCGCGCGAGGACATGCGCGTGGTGTTCACCGAGCATGCCTGGGACATGGGCTGGTGCGACCCGTGCGCGAGCGAGCCGCTCTCACGCGAGGAGTTGAAGGCGCTCGGAGTGTTCTGGCTCGACGACGCGTCCGACGCGCGGCGCGGCGGCCAGACCCCGTTCATCACCAGGCTCCACGTGCGCTATGACGACGCTCACTTCCCCGAGGACCTCGTATTCCAGGAGACCGCGGACCGCACCAACTTCCAGGGCCGGTTCGTCATCCGCCACGAATGGACGGGTGGTGGCGATTGCCCGCAGGCGCGCGCCTATCGCGCCGGGCTCGCCGAGCGGCGCGCGAAGGAGGCCGCCACGCTGGCCGAGCTGACCGGCTGGGACCTCAAGCGTATCCGCGGGAAGATGGCGTTGGCGGCGGACTGGTCACGCCCGGAGGACCGCATGAAGTGGTGGGACCGGATCTGGAAGTAGTGACGGCCTGGGGGGCGGCCCCGCTCACACCGCGCTGGCGCACGCGCGACACTTGCGCGCGGCGGCCGGAACGCTCTCCTTGCACTCGGGGCACTCCTTCATCGGCGGGCCGGCGGCCGCCGGAGCGGGCTTGAGGATCGCCCTGGTGACCATGAACACCACGAAGGCGATGATGAGGAAGTCCACCAGGTTGCCGATGAAGGCGCCGTACGTGATGGCGTTGGCGGGTGAGCCGTCCGGCTTGGTGGTCAGAACGAACGACATCTCGCGCCACGCCCCGCCCGGGATCAGGAGGCCGATCACCGGCATCAGGATGTCGCTCACCATCGAGCTCACCACCTTGCCGACCGCCGCGCCGATGATGACGCCCACCGCCAGCGCCAGCGCGTTGGTCTGCAGCAGGAATTTCTTGAACTCGTTTATCATGTGCTGCCCTCCTTCCCGCAAGGTCTGCTAAGGATGCTGCGTGGTATCTCGTGAACCGCCGAAGAACCCCTTGAGTGCGTCGCCCGCCCGGCGTTTGAGGCTGTCGGCGGCCGCCCTGCGCGCCCGCTCGACCGCCGCGCGCACCGAGTCCTGAGCGGCGAACAGTCGCGCCTCGGCGACGGCGCGCGCCTCGGACTCCAGCTTCGCGCGCTGCGCTTCGAGCGCCTGCGAGGCCTTGCCGGCGAGGCGGTCGCGCATGGCGCCGCCGTCCCACGCCACCTGGGGCGCGGTCGCGGTGCCGGTCACGCGCAGGTCGAGGAGTATCCGCCCCTGGGGATCGGAGAGCGCCCCGGCGGCGAGCGCGGACGTCGCTCCGAGGTGTTGCACCACCTCCTGCGGCAAAGTCGCGCTCACCGCGTAGTCGAGCGCGCCGTCGAAACCGATCGAGCCCGTGAGCCGCCATTCCCCGTGCGGCCCGTCGAGCACGACGGGATCGGTGACGACCCTGCCGCGCTCGATGCGAAACGGCAGGCGTCCGTCCCTGAAACGGAGCTGCTTGAGAGCGGGCACCCTCGTGTAGCGGGCGACCGCCTCGAGCGCGGGGCCCGGTCCGAGCGTGCCGTTGGTGACCAGGGCGAGGCCGACTGCCGTGATGGTGCGCTTGAGGTCGTCGGGCGTGAGGCCCGCGCCCGAAAGGTCCAGCGTGGTCGCGAGCGAGCCGCGCAGCAGTCCCTTGACCGGGGTCCAGGCAGAAAGGAGCGCGTCGGCATCGAGGCTGTCCAACTGCGTCTTTACCGCGTACGAGGGCCGCGCCGGGTCGCTCATGTCGAATCTCGCGTTACCGAGCGCCGTGCCCCCGTAGGCACGCATGGAGTACTCGGGGACCAGAAGGACACCCGGCTCGAGACGCACCCGCGCCGCCACGTCCTGCACGTCCAGCTTCTGGTTCCGTAACCGCGCGATGGTGATCCGCCCCTCGCCGATGGCGTTGGGCAGGACCGGAGCGCCGGGCGTCGTGGGCAGGAACTCGGCGAGATCGAGGTAGGACGAGGCGGCGTTGAAGCTCACCACCGCCGGCGCGATCGGCGGCTTCGCCGGCCCTGGTCCCGCCGGCGTTCCAGACGGCGTTCCAGCCCCTGCGGCCGGGGCGGCGAGCAGGGCGAGCGGGCGCTCGACCGTGGCCTCCAACGCGATCGACGACTTGCCGGCACGCGCGCTGAAGCCGGTGACGCTCGCCCGCGCGGGGGTGAATCGGATATCGCCGCGCACGGCCTCGATGCGGTTGGGCAGCGCCGGGGACTGGACGCTCACATCGGCGAGCGTCGCGCTCCCCGTCAGCGCCAGGTCCCCCGGGTCCTTCGCGCGCCCGCTGCCGCGCACGTCCACCGACGCCCGTCCGCCGAGCTTGGTGTCCTTCGGCGCCACCAGCGGGGCGACCGCCGCCAGATCGAGATCGCCCTGCACCGCGAAGCGCACCCAGGGATCAGCGAAGTGCGTGGCGAACAACGTCGCGCGCACCGGCTGGCCGGCCACCTTCGCACGCAGATCGCCGATGCTGAGCGAGTCGGGCGCGAACCGCGCGGTCAATGACAATGCCTCGATGCCGGCAGGGGTTCCTGGGTAGCGGAACGCACCGTCGGCGATCCTGAGCGTGCCCGCAATGTTTGAGAGCAGGCGCGGTCCCGGCGAGCCGGTGATGTGCAGGTCGAAGTCGAGCCGTCCGCCGCCTTTGACGCCGTGCACCGCTTTCGCATCGGCGGCGGCCAGGTAGTCGAGCACCTCGCCCAGCTCCACGCCCGCGCCGCGGGCGCGCAGATCGAGCCGCGCTCGCGGGCCCGGGTCGTCGATCACCCCGGTCAGGGCGAACTGGGCGCGGCCCAATTGCAGCGTGAGCTTCGCCAGCGCCAGCCGCTTTTGCTTCGCGTCGAACTTGCCGTCGTGCGCGAGGCGCCATTCGAGCGCGTCGAGCGACCGGTTGAGGTCGGCGAGCCGGGTGGCATCGAGCGACCCGAACGCGACTCCGGAGAACACCGTCTCGCCGGCGGTGGCGAACCGCACACCACCCGCTTCGGCCTCGAGCGACATCCGGCTCTCGACGTCGAACGCCGTCCGACGGGTGGCCTTGAGGTCGTCCACCAGCGCCCGGCCGTCCTGCATCCGCAGCTCGCGGATCGCGAGCGACATGGCGCTACCGCCCGCTACCGAGGGCGTCCGCTCCGCCGGCGGCTTCATCAGGCCGTCGAAGTTGGTGGTGCCGTCAGGTCGGACCACGAGGTGGATCGCCGGACGGTCGATCACCAGCCGCCGCACGACGACGCGTCGCGAAAGCAGCGCCATCACGTCGAGGTCGAGATGGAGCGAGCGCGCCTGGAGCGCGGCCCCATTCCCGAACCCGCCCGGCTCGGCCAGCGCCGGCCGCCGCACCGTGAGCCGCACCGGCGGCCACAGCACGAGCGATGCGTCGGCGAACCGCACCTCGCGCGCGAGCATGGCGGAGAGCCGCGTGCTCACCAGCGCCCGCACTTTCGCGGGCGGGAACAGCAGCGCCAGGGCCCCCCAGGTCGCGAGAGCGAGCGCGACCAGCGTCGCGACGATCCACAGCGCGACACGGAGCGGCGTGCGGGTACGGGGGTGGGCGTCCACGACCCGACATTGTGCCACAGCCACGGTCCAAGGAAAGCGGCCCCACCTGGTCGACTTCGGCAGGCGCCGATCGGGGGGGCACAATCGATCAGGTCGAGCCCCCCGGTGTTCGACACCCCACAACCGACCCCCGGGATTTGCCTCGTCATCGCGCCATGCCTAGAGTGCGCGTCCGGAGGATTGACATGGACCCCACCGCCCTCACGACGCTCCACGCCCAGCACCTGCTCGCGGTCATCCGTGCGCAGACCCACGAGACCGCGCTCGCCTCGGCGCAGGCGGTGGCGAAGGGCGGGATCGCGCTGGTCGAGATCACGTTCACCGTCCCCGAGGCGCCGCGGGTCATGGCCGCACTCGCCGGCACGGAGGGCGTGGTGGTCGGCGCCGGAACGGTCCTCACCGCCGACCAGTGCCGCGCCGCGCTCGATGCCGGGGCGCGCTTCATCGTCGCGCCCAACCTGTCGCTCGATGTGGCGAAGGTGGCGCTCGCCGGCGGCGCGATGTACTGCCCGGGCGCCTATACGACCAACGAAATCATCGCCGCGCGCGACGCTGGCGCGCACGTGATCAAGGTCTACCCGGTCGGCGTCGCCGGCGGGCCCAAGTACATCGAGATCATCCGCGACCCGCTGCCCGATATCCCGATGCTCGCCGCCGGCGGCACCACGCTCGAGAACCTGGTGCCGTTCCTCCATGCCGGCTGCATCGGCGTCGGCCTCGGCGGCTCGCTCGCAGATCCCAAGCTGGCGGCCGCCGGACAGTTCGACGAGATCACGCGCCGCGCGAAGGCGTTCCTCCAACGCATCAAGGAGGCCCAAGCCTCGCGCCTCGTGCCCAAGGGACCCGCGTGAACGCGCGGGTCGCCCGCGCCCTCACCGCCTGCGTGATCCTTGCCGTTCTCCGGACCCCGGCCCCCGCGCGCGCCGGGGTCGAGGAGTTCTCGACCTTCAGTGTCGAGACGCAGGAGCGCGATGACGAGAGCTTCATCGACCACTTGCTCGCGCGCGGGCCGCTCGCCTGGCGTGACGAATGGGAGCGCGCGCCGCTCGCGCTCCGCTCGGCACAGGGCTGCCTCACCTCGGGCGAGTGGTTCAATGAGACCGATCTCAAGCTGCGCACGGCGATCGGCCGGCGCGCGTGGTTCGGGCTGGCGCTCAGACAATACGAGAACGACCGCGTCCAGTACGACTACACCGAGTTCTCCTTCCACGTCCCGACCCGTTTTGGCACCGCCGGCTGGATGTTCCGCCCCTCCCGCGACAAGTCGAGCCAGGACATGGCTCTGACATGGGGCGTGGGCGCGGACACCAGCGGTTTCCGGTTCCAGGCCGTGTTTGGCCTCGAGGACGTGTTCAACAACTTCTGGGAGTTCCGCCAGGTGAGCACCGGCGGGCGCTCCGAGCCCTACCTGCGCCACCCGTGGGAGCCGGGGTTGCGCATGGTCGTGCGGCGCCCGCGGCTACACGCCGAGATCGGCGGCCGTTATCTCACGCCCTCGACCAAGCGGGTCATCGTCTCCTACGCCCAGCCGAACCTGGACCACATCACCACGCTGTGGGGCACGCTCGCGTGGGCGTCGGTGGAGGCGCGGGCGGTGGGGATCGAGTGGGAGGCGCGGAGCACCAACCACCAGGCGGCGAGCACGGAGCACCAGATCGATCTGCCCCAACCCGACGGGGGCGACTATCGCCGCCAGTGGTCGGTCGAGGCGGCGGCACGCCGCCGCATCGCGCCCCGGTTCACCGCCGAGGCACGCTGGCTCTACCAGTCGCGCACCCAGATCCACGCCCCGCCCATCGCGCCGCCGCGTTTCGAGGCCGTGGACCGCGTGCTCCAGGTGGAGACCGTCTGGAACGCCAGTCCGTCGCTGGACCTGCGCCTGGGTGGCCTGCACGACCGGATCAGTGTCCAGCACTCCGGCGTCACCGCTCCGTTCTCGTTTGGTTCGCGTACGGAATCGCGCGCCTACGTGAGCGCGATGGCGCGCTTCGGGCGGGTGAACCTCCAACTGGTCGAGGGGGTCGAGTTGGATCACGAGCCCTATTCGGTGTGGGCCGTGCACGACAAGGGGTTCGTGCAACTGCAGGCGGTGTTCTAGCCGGGGTGGTTCCGGGCGGCTCGGCCGCGAGGCGCCGCCGTGATCCGCTTCGAGCCACCGACAGCACGACGCCCCCATGAACGGGGGCGTCGCTGTCGGCGGTGGTCACTTCCTCTTAGCGATAGCGGGCCTTCAGCCTGCCCCAGCCTTCCTTCTTCACCGGCGTGGGACCGCCCGAGAACAGGCTCGGCCGGAAGTTCGTCACCATCAGGCACATCCGGCTGGTCTGCCCGACGGTGAACTCCGTGTAGCAGGCGTCGTCCGAGTAGTCCATGTAGTTGTGGATGGGGTCCAGCCCAAGGCTCGCACAGGTGTCTTTTCCGATCGGACACCCGCTCGTGGGCGTGGCCTCCTCCGGCGTATCGGCGACCTGGTCGCCCGAGCCGACGCAGCCGCCCTGGAAGGTGTGGAACAGGCCCAGGTAGTGCCCGATCTCGTGGGTCGCCGTCCGGCCAAGGTCGAAGGGCACGAACACCCCGCCCGGCAGCGTGCGGTAGTCGATGAACACGCCATGTTCGAAGCTGTTCTCCGGGAACGACGTGGGGAAGTAGGAGAACCCGAGATAGCCGTACGGGATGCACGAGTAGATATTGAGCGTCTGGGCCGGATACAAGGCGAGCGCCTGCTTCATCGCGAACTCGTCGGCGCCCGTTTGCAGATTGAACCAGGCCGGGTTGTTGGTGAAGTCCACCTGCCCGAGCACGAACTGATACCCATTCGGGGCGAAGTTGGCGTTCATCTCCGCGATCTGAGCATTGACCTCCGCCTGGGTGAGAAGCCCGGTGGGCCCGTTGTGGAGGACATGGAACGCGACCACGATCGTGCCGTTGCAAACGACCGAGGATCGGTTCGAGCCGTCGCCCAGCATTTGCAAGAGTTGATCCAGCTCCGCCTGGGAAAGGTCCGCGGTGCCGCACGTCCGCTGCGCGGCCGCCGGTGTGACCAGCGATGCGGCGAGGCATGCGATGATGAGGAGGGCAAAAACGGGTCGCAAGGGGTTCAAGGGGCCTCCAGGGTCGGGATGCGGTATGCGGCGCGAGTGTTGGCGCCTGGAGTCGCGGCGCGTCGGGCGACGCGCGCGTGAACTATAGCCGGTCGGCATGCGGGACGGAATGGGAATTCGCACCCCGGCGAAACAACGTCCGCCTTGCCCCCCACCCTTCCTCCCGCTAATGTCCCGCCGCCTTGACAACGATCACTGACCGAGCCGGTCCCGTCCTCGCAGAGGGACCCGATCTCAATGGAGGAGGTCCCGTGCGCCCGCGAAACCCAGTTCTAGTCCTGGCCCTGGCCGCCTTCGTGGTGGCATGCCCGGTCGCGGCCGAGCCGGTCGGATCACACGTCGAGATCACCCCGTTCGGCGGCTTCACCATCTTCGACGCCCAGCTCAAGACCTTGAGCGGCGCGGTGCTTCGCGACGCGGTCCACGTCGGCGCACGGATCGGATTGCACCCGCGCTCGTGGTGGGGCATCGAGCTCGCGGGCGGCGTGACACCCACCTCGGAGGATCTCGCCGTGGGGGCGCTCGACGTGAACTTCGTCCACGCCTCGGGCAACCTGCTCCTGACGCCGCTCGCGCGGCGCGAAGGCGGGCCGTTCCTCTCCGTGGGCGGCGGCGCGGCACGGCTGACCCCCAAGGGCGGCCCAACACTGGACCAGGGGACGCTCGAGGTGGCGGGCGGCGTGCGCTTGTGGCTGACCGACGCGGTCGGCCTGCGCCTCGAGGCGCGCGACATCCACTATCTTCCGAAGTTCTCCTATCAGCGCAGCGTGGACTACATCACGCTCGGCGCCGGGCTCACCGTGGCGCTGGGCGCCACGCCGCGCGACACCGATGGTGACGGGGTGTCCGACAAGCGCGACAAGTGCCCCGCCACGCCCCGTGGCGCCCGTGTCGATGCCGATGGCTGCCCGCTCGACAGCGATGGCGACAAAGTGTTCGACGGCCTCGACCAGTGCGAAGGCACTCCGAAGGGCTGCACGGTGGACGCCAGGGGCTGCCCGACCGACAGCGACGGCGACGGCGTCTGCGACGGCGTCGACACCTGCGCCGATACGCCGAAGGGCGCCACGGTGGACGCCACCGGCTGCCCGAAGGATGGCGACGGCGACGGCGTGCTTGACGGCCTCGACCAGTGTGCCGACACCCCGAAGGGCTGCACGGTGGACGAGAAGGGCTGCCCGGGCGACGGCGACGACGACGGTGTGTGCGACGGGCGCGACAAGTGCCCCGACACCTCGCCCGGCTTGAAGGTCGACTCCGACGGCTGCCCGATCGAGTTGGTCGAGCGCGAGACCGAGCTGCTCGATACCGGCATGATCCGGCTCCAGAACATCAACTTCGAGACCGCCAAGGCCGACTTGCTGCCCGACTCATACCCGACGCTCGACATCGTCGGCCAGGTGCTGGGCAAGTGGCCGGAGCTGCGCATCGAAGTCGGCGGCCACACCGACGCGCGCGGCTCGGATGGCTACAACCAGAAGCTGAGCCAGGCCCGTGCCGATTCGGTGCTCGCCTATGTCACGCGCCGGTTCCCCAACCTCAAGCCCGAGCAGTTCTCGGTCAAGGGCTACGGGGAGGGCAAGCCGCTGGTGCCCAACACGAGCGCACTCAATTGGGCCAAGAACCGCCGGGTCGAGTTCGTGGTGCTCAACAAGGACGTGCTCCGGCGCGAGGTGGAGCGGCGGCGGCTGCTCAAGATCAACGAGTCGGCGCCCCGCAACACGACAACGCCGGCGCCGCCCGACACCACGAAGAAGTAACGTGTCGCCGAGGGCGGGTCGGGGGAAGCCCCGGCCCGCAGGGACACGGGCCTACTGGGATCGGGCGACGCTGCGCTGGGAGCGGTTCGAGCCCCAGCTCATGTACGCGATGTCGGCCGTCGATCCCACGTTATTCCGTGCCCTGCGACTCCGCCCCGGCCAGCGGGTGCTCGATGCCGGCTGCGGCTCGGGCGATCCATCGCTCGCCATCGCGCAACTCGTCGCGCCGCGTGGACGCGTGCTGGGACTCGATATTTCGCCGCAGATGCTGGCGATCGCGCGCCTGCGCGCGCAGCAGCGCGGGGTCACGAACGCGCGATTCCAGGCGGCCGACATCGGTCGCGCGCGCCTCCCCCGCGGGAGTTACCACGGGGTGGTCTCGCGCTTCGGCCTCATGTTCGTGGAGGACATCCCGCGCGCGCTCACGACCCTGCGCGCCGCGCTGCACCCAGGCGGCCGCGCCGCCTTCGCCGTCTGGGGACCGATGAGTCGCAACCCGGTCTCACAGCTCTCGGCCGACGTCGTCCGGCCGTTCCTCGAGGAACCGGCGCCGAAGCCGGAAGTCGGGCCTCACCCGCTCAGGCTGGGCCGCCGGGGCGCCCTCGCGGGCCTGATGCGGCAGGCGGGTTTTGCGGACGTCACGGCCGTCGGGGTCAAGGCGCCCCACGTTTACGGCAGCGAGGAGGAATTCCTCGCCATGAACCTCGGCTTCCCGAATCCCCTGCGCGACGTCTATCTTTCTCTCTCCCGCCGGGACCAGGGACGGATGCGCGAGCGGTTCGCGCGCGGCCTGCGCCGCTTCCGGTCCGGCGCGGTCTTGCGCGTGCCCGGGTTCGCCTGGGTGGTCGCGGGACGCCGGTAACCCACGTTCCATCACGAGGTCCGACATGAAGACGCTGGTCAACACCCTCGCCGAGGACACCGTGAAGGAAATGGTCGCGGTGCGCCGCGATCTGCACCAGCATCCCGAGACCGCCTTCGATGAGGTGCGCACATCGGGGGTGGTCGCCGAGCGGTTGCGCGCCCTCGGTCTCGACGTGCGCACCGGTGTCGCGAAGACCGGCGTGCTCACCACCGTGCGCGGCGCCCGGCCCGGGAAAACCGTGCTGCTGCGCGCCGATATGGATGCGCTCCCCATTCACGAGGAGAACGACACGCCCTACCGCTCGCGGGTGGACGGCAAGATGCACGCCTGCGGACACGACTGCCACACCTCTATCCTGCTCGGGGTGGCGAAGCAGTTGGTGCGCGATGTGCGCGACCTGACGGGCGCGGTCAAACTCTGCTTCCAGCCCGCCGAGGAGTGCGGCGGCGGCGCCGAGACCATGATCGCCGAAGGGGCGCTCGACGATCCACGGCCGGATGCGGCGTTCGGGCTGCACGTCTGGCAGGACCTCGACCTGGGGCAGGTGGGGGTGACGTCGGGGCCGTTCATGGCGGCGGTGGACGAGTTCACCGTCACCGTGAAGGGCAAAGGGGCCCACGCGGCGATGCCGAACCTGGGCGTGGACCCGGTGGTGTGCCTCGCCCATATGGTGACGGCACTCCAGACCATCGCCAGCCGCAGCGCCTCGCCGTTCGCCGAGGTGGTGGTGAGCGTGACGCAGATACGTGCCGGTACTGCGTTCAACATCATCCCCGAGAGCGCGTGGATGAACGGCACCGTGCGCGTGTTCGACCCCGCGCTCTGGGAGGCCCTGCCCGGGCACCTCGAGCGCATCGTCCGTGGCGTCGCTACCGCATTCGGCTGCACGGTCGAGATCGAGTTCCACCGCTTCAACCAGCCGACCGTGAACGACCCGGCGATGGCGGCGATCGCCCGCGAGGCGGCGGCGGAGGTGGTGGGTCCCGGCAACGTGCGAGGCGACATCCGCACTATGGGCGGCGAGGACTTCTCGGCGTTCCTGCGGCAGGTGCCCGGCTGCTTCATCGCCGTGGGCTCGCGCAACGCGGCGCGCGGCCTGGTCCACGGACACCATCATCCGCGCTTCGACGTGGACGAGGCGTGTCTGGCGATCGGAGCCGAGGTGTTGCTGCGGACCACGCAGAAGTTCCTGGGGAACGCACGATGACCCGCCGCCTGCCCGCGATTGGCCTCGCATTCCTCTTCCTCGCCTCGGCCGCGCTCGCCGAGTGGCTCCAGCCCGACGCGTCCTACCGCGACGCCCAACTCCTGCTTCGCCAGGCGCTACGCGACACCATGGGTCACGGGAACGACCCGGTGCGGCTCGATTCGCTCGGCGTCGCCCAGCTGCGCCTCGCCCGCTTTGCCGAGGCGCGCGCGGCGTTCACCCGGGTGCTGGCGATCGACCCGCGCGATGGGACCGCGCTCGCAGCATTCGGCAAGCTGGCGCTGTTCGCCGACCGATCGGCCGAGGCCGAGAGCCTGCTGAGCATTGCGGCCGCCGCGGCCGCGCCCGATCCCGGTGCGCTGGCCGATCTCTACGCCGCGCGCCTCAGGCTCGGCCGCTACGCCGCCGCCGCCGAGCTGGCGCCGCAGGTCAACGACCAGGCGCGCGTGCCGATGCTCGAGCTGCTGGCGGCGACCCCGCCCTACCGCGTCACCGCCGGCCCGGACGAGGCAAAGGCGCCGTGGTCCAAGGGCTACCCGGTGCCGCTCCTGCGCGTGAAGCTGGGCGGTCAGTCGGTGCTGATGGCGCTCGACACCGGAGCCAACGACCTCATCATCGATCCGACCTACGCGCGCATGGCCGGCACGAAGATGCTCCCGTCCCGATCCCTGGTGTTCTGGAACGGCGCCCGGATTGCGGTGCAGCACGCGATTGTCCCGCGGCTGGAGCTGGGCGGGGTGCGCATCGAGGACGTCCCGGCCGGGGTCGTGGGGCTGCGCAAGTGGATGCTCCAGGTGAATCCGCAGGCCGAGCCGGTCGCCGGCGTCATCGGTCTCGGGTTGCTCAAGCGCTTCACGCCGACCATCGACTACCGTGAGCAGGCGCTCGAGCTACGGCGCCCGGGAATCCCCTACCCGGTCGGCCCGAACGCGCACCGCATCCCGTTCGAGATCTGGGGCGAGGCGGAGCTGACCGTGTACGGTTCGCTCAACGGCGGCCGCCGGATGGCGATGATTTTCCAGAGCGGCCTCCACGGCTGCGGCGTCGGCGCGTCGTCCGACGTGCTCGCCGAAGTGGGGGTCAAGCCGGGCAAGGTGTCGCGCGCGATCAAGGGCGCCGGAAACGTCCTGCAAGGCACGCCCTGGGCCGCGGTCAACGTGCCGAACCTCACCGTCGGACCGCTGGTGCGCAACAAGGTGCGCGGCTGGTCGGGCGCACTCGACGGCAGCGAGCTGTGGCGGCACGGCGTGCGGCGCGATGCCATCCTGTCGCACGATTTCTTCAAGGATCAGCGGGTGACGATCGACTGGGAGAAGCTCGAGTTGGTGGTGGAGGGGAAGGACTGACGGCGTTGACGCCGTGAGCGGCCAGCGCCGGGCGTGGCGAGCCTCCGTTAGTGTCGATCCTCCACCTTCGCTTCGTCCTTCGCCGCGTCCTCTCCACCGGCGGTCTTCTCCCCCTCGGGATTCTCCACCAACGTCCCGCCGGTCTTGACGCCGGCGCCGTGCTCGAACACGAGCAGACCGCCACGGTAGCCGGCGATGCCGACCGTGGTCGCCGCCGCCAGGTGCAGGAGCAGCGCGAGCCCGGCCACCGCCGCGCGCGCGGCGCCAAGCCGGCCTGCGAGCGCCCGCGTCAGCACCGCGCCGAGCCCGAGCCACAGCGTGAGCTGGGCCACCTCCTCGTGCTCCTCGATGGCGTGCTTCGAGACGCCCTGGTCCTCGGCGCCTTCCTCGGCCGCGCGGCCCGAGAGCACCGCGACCCCGGCGCCGAGCACGCCGACCATCAGCATGGCGAAGGCCGCCTTTCGCCACCATTCGCGGTCGAGCGCGCGGCCCGCCAGCTCGAAGGCGGCGCCGACAATGATGAGCGCGATCGGCGTGTGCACGATCGCCGGGTGGAACGGGGCCAGCGCGTCCATGGGGTGCCTCCGAGGGGAGGTGTCGTGCTGCGTTGCAGCGTACCGCGAGTCTAGCCACCGGAGCGACCCCCGACAAACCACCTCACCGTCGCGCCCCGCGACGGGCGCCGCCTCGCGGCCGCAGCGCCGAGTTGCTACAGTCGGCGGCCGTGATGAGCGAGAACGCGCCAGGCCGCCGCCCTCCGCATCCGATCGTGCGGGCCGCGCTCGCGCTGGTCGTCACCGGGCTCGATGCGGCGCTGCTGGCCCTCGCGCTGGGCGGGATCGCCCCGCTCCTCGCCCACCCGCGCGCCCTCGCGCTGCTGGCGCTGTGGGCGGTGGGCGCCGTCGCGCTCGCCCTGCGGCGGCCGGTGCGCGGACACGACGCCACGGCGGTCGAGCGCGACCCGCCGTTTGTCCTTTTCGCCCTGTTCCTGCTCCCGCTGCTCGCGCCGCCAATGGCCGCCCTTGGCGAGCGTCTCGCGCTGTGGCCCCTTGCGGGCGGCTCGGCGCTCCGGTGGTTCGGGGTCGCGCTCTCGGGCGTGGGCCTCGCCGTGCGTATCACTGCCATGACGCAGCTCGGCTCGCGTTTCTCGCCGCAACTCGCGGTGCAGCGCGAGCACGCGCTCGAGACGCGCGGGCTCTACGCGCGCATCCGCCATCCCGGCTATCTCGGCGCCTTGCTCGCGGCGCTCGGCGGGGCCCTGGCCTTTGGCAGCGCGGTCGGCCTGCCCCTGGTCGCGGCGATGGGGCTGCTTCTCTGGGCCCGCGCCGGGCGCGAGGAGGTCATGCTCGAGAAACACTTCGGCGACGAGTACCGGGACTATCGTGGGCGGAGCGGGCGGTTCATGCCCCGGCTCGCTCCCCCGCGAAGACCAGCCGCCTAGGCGATCCTCCGTTTCGGCGTCTGAGCCGGCCGGATGGCCCGGCGCGCCACGCTTGGCGGGTGTTCCCCGCTCGGCTATGCTGCCGCCGTGCGTCTTGCCTACCACATGATGTCGGCGCCCCAGCCGATCGGGCTTTTGTTCCTGGCCCGTACCGGGAAAGGCCTGCGGTATCTCGAGTTCATGAACCGCAAGAGCCTCAAGCGCATGATCGCCTCCCACGCCGAATCGTGTCCCGACGCCGTCTGGGAGCCGTCGCTGCTCGAGCTCAAGTCGATCACCGAGCAGCTCGAATCATATTTCCTCGGCACGCTGCGCGAATTCGAGCTTCGGCTCGACCCGGTGGGTTCGGAGTTCCAGCTCAAAGTGTGGAGCGCGCTCTCGCGCATCCCGTTCGCCCAGACCCGCACCTATGGTGAGGTCGCGCGCGACGTCGGGCAGCCCAAGGCCGCCCGCGCAGTGGGTCTCGCCAACCACGACAATCCGATCTGCATCGTCGTCCCCTGCCACCGCGTCATCGGTGCCAACGGCAGCCTGACGGGATATGGCGGCGGCGTGAACCGCAAGCGGTGGCTGATCGAGCACGAGGCTCGTCACGGCCGACCGGTCGTGAGGCCGGGAGATCTCTTCACAGCCGCGGGATCGCACGGTGGCCGGCGCGGCTGACAGCAGGCGGACGGGCGTGCCACGGGGAGGCGGCGACATGTCGCGGACGATTCGACACGGCGGGGCGGTCGTTGGCCTTGTTCTCGTCCTGCTCGCGGCCATCGCCGGTGGGTACGCTCAAGCGGGTCAGGTGCGAATCAACGTCAGCTCTAATTTCTTCTCCCCAGCGATCGTCAACCTGAACGAAGGCGACCACGCGGTGTGGATCTGGACCGGCGGGGTACACACCGTGAGCAGCGGGGACCCGTCTACGGGGATTCCTGACCGCATCTTCGACAGCACGAACGGAACGGATTTCGCCCTGTCTGGCTTGCGCTACAGCTGGAAGAGCACCCAGACCGGCAACATCCCGTACTTCTGCATCCCGCACGCGCCCAGCATGGCCGGCAGTGTGGTGGTGCACCCACTCACAGCGCCGACCCCGATTGCGGTGGCGGATTTCCGCCTCACCGAGGTGCAGTTCAACATCGCGGGTGGCCAGGATCTGATCGAGATCACCAACCACGGCCTCGCTCCCGGAAACCTGGGACGTTTCCGGATCGCGACCACCGTCGGCACTCCGACCGAACTTCCCGGACCGACCGCGACGCCGAACGACATTCTCGTACCCGCGAATAGCCGCGTAGTCATCCGCCTCAACGCCACCGGGATCAACTCCAACACGGAGATCTTCATTCCGAGCTTTGCGCCCGGCACGGGCCTCCCGGACGTCAACGGATCCCTGGCCCTCTATGTCCCGGCCAACCAACCGTTCCAGAGCGCATCCAGCAATCAGAGTCTGATCATCGACTTCGTCCAGTGGGGCGCGGGCGGCCAGGCGAACGAGATGACGGCGGACCTGGCGGGTTTCTGGACCTCCGGCACCTCGATCAACGGGGCCGCGGCCGGACACTCGATCGAGTATTGCCCGAACGCGACACTCGACCACGGCGTCAACCGCTGGGCCGAGATCTCGCCCAACATCGGCAGTGCCAGCGACTGCTCGACGCCTGTGCTCTCCCAGAGCTGGGGCCACCTCAAGGTCATCTACCGGCAGTAGCCCCGGCGCGTTCCTTCGAGCCCGACCTCAGCTCCCGCCCGCGAAGTGGTCGTAGCCCGAAGCACCGAGCGCTCGCGTCGCTCCACTCGTGTCACGCACCGTGAGGACTTCCGGCGCCTCGGTGAACCTCCCGACGAACGCGAGCGGCACGTTCAGCCGGCCGGCCGCCGCCGCGCAGGATCCTCGAGCAGCCGGATCGATCGCCAGCAGCAGATCGTAGTCGTCGCTGGGGCCGAAACGCAGCGTCTCCAACGTGACACCCAGCGTGGCCGCCGCGCGCGCGAGCGCCTCGTCCGCCGGCCACGCGCCCTCATCGACTTCGACACCGACGCCGCTGGCCTCGCACAGGCGCGCGAGGTCTCCGACGACGCCGTCCGAGATGTCGACGGCGGCCGTGACGCCGCCGGTGTCTCCGAGCGCCCGCGCCATTCCCACGCGCGCGCAAGGCGCGCGCCAGGCCTCCAACAACGGCGCCCATTCCGGCGCCCGGGCTCCCTCGCCGAGCGCGCCGGCGAGCTGAGCTCCCGCGCCGGCCCTCCCGGGCGAGCCGGACACCGCCAGCAGGTCGCCGGGCCGCGCGCCATGGCGCGTCCACACGGTCCCACGCGCCGCTTCGCCGATGAGAGTGAGGCTGAACCACTCGGCGCCTTCCACGGAGGTGAGGTTGCCGCCCACGATCCCCGCCCCCTCCCGCTCGAGGGTGGCGGCGAGCCCGCGCTGGAGGTCGAGGAGGGATTCCGCCTCGTGTTCGGCGCGGACACCCACCGAGAGCAGCGCCCAGCGAGGCCACGCACACATCGCGGCGATGTCGCTCAAGTTCGCGACCGCCAGGCGCGCGCCCACGGCTGCGGGCGTGAGCCACTCGGAGAGGAAATGCCGGCCTTCGACGAAGGCGTCGGTGGTGACGACCAGGTCGCGGCCCGGCTCGACCCGCAGGACGGCCGCGTCGTCCCCGGCGTCCACGACCGTCCCGGCCGGCGGCCGGCGCGCGGCCGCCAGGCGTCGCAGCACCTCGACCTCGCCCAACTCACGCAGTGTGGACATCGCGGCCCGCCTCCTGCCCGCTACTGCGGCTCCTTCACCTCGATCGGACCCAGACCTTCGAGCGCCCTCCTCGCCATCTCGGGGTTCGAGACCACGAGGATGCGCAGGTCGTCGACGCAGAAGTAGGACTTCAGGGCTCGGCGACAGTCGGCCATGGTGACGGCGTTGACGTGGTCGCTGAAGGTCTCGACATACTTCGGGTCGAGCCCGTAGAACTCGACGTCGAGCAGTTGGGTGGCCAGTGCGTCCGGCGCCTGCAGCCCGAGCGGGAACTGCCCGGTGAGGTAGCGCTTCGCCTTCGCCAGCTCCTCCTCGCTCGGACCGACGTCGAGCAGGTCCTTCACCACCTTCAGCGTCTCATCAATGGTCTTGCGAAGGGTCTCGTTCTTCGTGAACGTGCCGATCTGGAATGTGCCGGCGTTGCGGAACATCCCGAACCGGCTCGAGATGCTGTAGGTCAGCCCCTGCACCACGCGGATCTCGTTCACCAGGCGTGACGTGAACCCCGCTCCGAGAATGGTGTTGGCGACCGTGATGGGATAGTAGTCGGGATGGTTGCGCGGCACCCCCATGCAGGCGAGACGGATCTGGGTCTGCGTGACCTCGGGCTTGTTGATGATCAGCACCTGGCGGCCGCGCGCCTGCGGCACCGCGGTATAGGCGTCGCCGGGCTTCGCGCCGTTCGCCTTCCAGCCGGCGAACGCCTTCTCGAGCGCGACCTTGACCGCCGCAGGATCCACGTCGCCGACCACCGCGAGCATGGCGTTGTCGGGGCGAAAGTGCTGCGCGTGGAATGCGACAACGTCCTCGCGAGCGAGCGTCCCGACCGACTTCTCCCAGCCGATGGTGGGATGGGCGAGCGGGCTCGTGCCGAGCAGGAACGGACCCAGCTCCTGGTTGGCGACCGTCGCCGGGTCGTCGCGCTGGCTGGCGATCGCGCCCAGCGCCTCGTCCTTCTTGCGCGCCACCTCTTCCGCCGGGAATGTCGGCGCCAGCGTCACGTCGCGCAGCAGCTCGAGCCCGACGGCGAAGTCCTTCTTGAGCACCTCGCAGGTCAGCACCACCTGCTCCGTGCCGGCCGACGCCTGGAGCGTGCCGCCGACGAAGGCGATGTCCTCGGCGATTCTCTGGGCGCTGCGCTCGCCGGCGCCCTGTGTGAGCAGATCGGCGGTCATGCTGGCCAGGCCCTCCTTCCCGCGCGGGTCGCTCACCGAGCCGGTCCGGATGACCAGGCGGAAGTCCACCAGCGGCAGCCGCCGGGTGGGCATGACGTAGACGACCAGCCCATTGTCGAGCGTTGTGCGCGTGTAGGCCGGCAGCTGCACCGGGGCCGCGGGCGCGGGGCCCGCGGCGAGCAGGGCGAGCAGGGCGACCGTGAGGGCGGTTCGACGGGGCATGAGTTCCTCTCGGATGGTCATCTCAGGGCTGGGCCTGGGCGGCCGGATCGCTCGACGGCACCAGCACGACCACGGTGCGCTGGGGCGGCATGAAGTATTTCTGCGCGACCCGGCGGCAGTCCTCGGCCGTGACCGCGCGGTAGCGGTCGATGGTCTTGAACATGGCGTTGTAGTCGCCGAACACGTGCTCGTAGAACCCGAGCTGCTCGCCCACGCCGTTGTTGGTCTTGAGCGACTTGACGAACGCCGCTTCGAGCAGGTTCCTGGCCTTCTCCAGCTCGCGCGTCGTAGGGCCCTGCTTCAGCAGCGTGTCGAGCACGGCGTAGAGGGAGGCTTCGCCCTCGGCCGCCGTCCGGCCAGGCTTCATCTCGACGTAGAACTCGAACAGCGTCGGGTCCAGCCGGGTGCGGAAGAAGCTGCTGGCGCTGAGCGCGATCTGCTGCCGGTAGATCAGCGCCTGGTGGAGCCGCGACGACTCGCCGTCCGCCAGGATGGAGGAAAGCACATCGAGCACGGCGACATCCTCGCTCGTCACGCCCGGCACCTTGTAGCCGGCCTGGAAGCTGACGTTCTCGGCCGGATAGCGCACCTCGGCGCGACGCTCGCCCCGCTGCTCGGGCTCCGAGTTGACCGGCTTCGCCGGCGGCGCCTGCGCGGGGATGGCGCCGAACGACTTCTCGATCTGGGCGAGCGCGGTCTTGGTGTCGAAATCTCCGGTGAGCACCAGGATGCAGTTGTTGGGCGCGTAGTAGGTTCGGAAATACGCCACGCATTCATCGCGTGTGATGCGCTCGAGGTCGCCCATCCAGCCCACCACCGGCCATCGATACGGCGACGCAACGAATGCGCCGGCGTAGAGTTGCTCGTCGAGCATGCCGGCGATGTCGTTGTCCGTCCGCAGGCGCCGTTCCTCTTTGACCACCTCGATCTCGCTCTTAAGCTGCTCCGGCAGCAGCGAGAGCGAGGCCATGCGGTCGGAGTCGAGTCGGAACACCACGTCCAGACGGTCCGAGGCGATGTCCTCGTAGTAGGCGGTCATGTCCCGGTCGGTGAAGGCGTTCGAGTAGCCGCCGTTGGACTCGAGGATCTTGTCGTACTCCTTGGGCGGCACGTTTTGCGAGCCGTTGAACATCATGTGCTCGAAGTAGTGCGAGATGCCGGTGATGCCGGGCGCCTCGTTGCGCGACCCCACCTTGAACCACTGCCAGAACGTGACCGCCGGGACGGCGTGGTCCTCGTGTGTGAGCACGACCAGGCCGTTCTTGAGCGCGTGTCGTTCGACCTTGAAGGTGCCCGGCGAGAGTGCGGGGCCGGGAACTGCGGTCGCGGCGGCGGAAGGCTTCGCGGGGCGAGCCTTGGCATTGGCGGCATGGGTGGATGGCGCGAGGAGCGCCAGCGTGAGCGCGAAGCCGCAGGCGGCGCGCGGAGCGGCGTGCATGAAACCTCCCCTGGGATGAATGCGAGCCGGAACGGTGCGGGACGGCGTGTTAATCGTGCGACCCAGTCTATCGGTCGGCCAACAAGCGAACAAGCCGGCCGGCGCGCGCGGCTCGTCTCAGCGCCCGCTCGCGACGCCCCCTCGGAGATCACCCAGTTGCCGCTCGGCCTCCTGACGCTGGCCAGTGTCGCGCCAGCCGGCGCGCAGGGCCCGCTCGAGCGCGACGCGTGCGCTGTCGGGCTCGCCGGCGGCGAGCCAGGCCCGTGCCAGCACCGCCCAGACCGGGCCCTCGTCCGGATAGAGCGCGATCGCCCGACGTGCCGCTTCGAGCGCGGGGGCGCCGCGGCCGAGCAGCGCCTCGTGATCCGCGTACTCCATCAGATTCAGGCCATCCATCGGGGCGAGCGCAAAGCTCTTCCTGAACTCCGCCTCGGCGGGGGCGCGGGCGGTGGTGTCCCCGTTCGCCTCGCGCGTCGCGAGCGCCCGTGCCAGGATGATGCGGTTCTCCGCCCGTTCGGGGGCGAGGGCGACGGCTCGGCGGGCCGCGGCTTCCGCCTCGGCCAGCGCGCCGGCCGGCGCCGTGCTGAGCGTGGTGAGCCAGAGCAACGTCTCGGCGTGCATCCGCCAGAGCCGGTCATCGTGAGGCGCCAGCGTGATCGCGTAAAGCGACGCCTGCGCGGCGCGGGCCGGCGCGCTGGTCATGAACGCCTGCGTGGCCGAAGCGGCGCGCGAGGCGCGCAGCTCGGTGAAGCCCCACACGAACGTGGCGATCGCGACAGCGGTGGCGCCCAGCCGCGCCGCCCACTGCCGAAGGCCAGCCTTGGGGCGACCCGCCGCGCCGCGCCGGCCGGCCGCCGTCGGCTTCCCGCGCGGCCGGCGTGAGCCCTCGCGACGCGACGCGCCCGCCCCGTGCGCCACGACCGCATCGCGCGCCACCCCCGGCGCCGGCGCGACCTCGGCGGCCGCCGCCACCGCGGCCGACATCACCACGATGAGCAATGCCCCGCAGATGCCGAGCGCACCGAACGCTCCCGCCACGGCGCAGGTCGCGATCAGGCCCGCTGCCGCCGGGACCAGCCCCGGAGGCGAGATCTCCGCCCGGCGCCGCCAGGCCGTGATGGCCGCGGCGCCCAGCGCCACCGCCCATGCGACCGCCGCGAGCAGGCCGAGCACCCCTCGGGTGGCGAGCGTGTGGAGGTAGATGGAGTGCGCGTGAAACGGGAGGCCCGACCACTCGAAGCGCCAGTAGGCGGGCGTCTGAAAGTGCGGGAACACCATTTCGAAAAGGTCGGGGCCGTGTCCGACGAGCGGCCGGTCGCGCCACGCCGAGAGCGCGGTGCGCCAGATCTCGAGCCGGCTGCTGCCGCTGCCGCCACCGCCCGAGAGCAGCTCGGCGAAGCGCTGCGCGACCAGATTCCAGGCGCCCGTCATCACGACCATCACCCCGGCCACCGCCACCCCCGCGGCGGCCAGGGCGAGCGTGCGCACGGAAAGCCTCGCCACCCCGCGCTCGCGCAGCGCCAGCACTGTCGCGGTCACGAGGCCGCCACCCAGGCCCAGCCAGGCGGCGCGGGAAAGTGTCAGGATCGTAACGATGGCCAGCAGCACCGCGGCGCCCCCACGTACCCAGCGGGAGACTCCGCCCCTTCCGGTCACCGCCAGCGCCAGGCCGATGGATGCCGCCGCGGCCGAGAGCAGGCCCATCAGATTCGGATGCCCGAGCGTCGCGAACGGCCGGACGTAGACGCCCGCGTACACCGCCGCGCGCCGCCACTGGAACGGATCGTGGCCCGCCACCTGAACGATGGCGTAGAGGCCAACCACGGTGACAAGACCCAGCACCAGGTCGAGCGCGAGGCGGATGCGGCCCGGGGCCCGCGCGAACGCGTCGCGCGCGGCGAAGTAAAGGCCCACGAGCGCGAGCGAGGTGAGCAGGCCCTCACGCTGGCGTGTCTCGCCGACCACGCTCACGCGGGGCGAGACAGAGAACAGGGTGGCGAGGAGCTCGACCGCGAGCCATGCGACCACCGCGCGGTCGAGCAGGGTCCAGCGCGCCGGGCGTCCGGCGTGCCCCGCGATCAGGCCGAGGGCGAGAGCGCCCAGCCCGCAGGCGCGGACCATCTCGATCTTGGGAGTCTCGAACTGCTCGAGCAGCCCGGGCATGAAGAGCAACATCGAGCCCGCGAGGGCGACCGCGACCCAGACCATGGTGCGCGGACTCTAGTCGCGACCCGGAATGTCCTCAAGCCCGGCGCCGCGGCTGCCGACAACCGCGAACAGACTACGGCCCCGGGGCGTTTTCCACTTCGGGGCAGAGTCCACTGACCGTGCTGAATCGATCTGATCGGCCACCGAAGCCCAAACTCACGGCGTCCTTCTCGCACCACGCCTCACCAGCCTCCGGCTCCCCTGGGCAACAGGTCGTCGAGTTCGCAGATGCGCCGGAGGGCCGCTGATCCCATGGCGATTGTCGCGATCGAGAGCGCCCGTTCCGACTCCGAGCCTCGGGACGCACCCGATCCGGCCGCGGTGCAGGCGGCCGCCGCGTGGGTCGCCCAACTGCTCCGCACGCTCAAGACATGCCGCCTCTACGACGAGGCCAACCCGACGGTCGTCCGCTTTCGAGAGGATCTCGCGAGCGCGCTGGCGGCGCTGCTCGCCCAGCATGGAGCGCTCCGCCTCGAGGTGGGGTCCAGCACGCTCGCCCTGGCAGACCAAACGGTGCACGCCGCCCGCACACGTGACGACAACCTCGCAGGCCTGCTGCACCGGGACGGCATTCGCCTCTTCACCCTCGAGCCCGGCATCGAGGCGCGCGAGGTGAACTCGCTGGTCGATCAGATCCTCCGGGTCACGGGTCCGTCCGCCGGCGACGATGACCTCGTGACCCTGCTATGGGATGCGGAACTCCCCCACGTGGCCGTCGAGACGGTCCCGATCGAAGGTGACGCCGATGGGGACTCGTCGGAGGACGGCGCAGAGAAGGCCCCGGCCCTCGCATGGCCGAGGCAGCAAGCCGGCGCCCCGCCCCCCGATGCCGGGAGCAGCACTTCCCCGCCCGACGCGGGGAGCGACGCGCTGCTCCCCGCATCGCGGTCCGACGATTGCGTCACAGGCGAACGTCCGGCAGATCTCGAACAGGCGTTCGACGAGCTCGAAACCGTGGCGCTTTTCGAGATCGCCCGGTTCCAGCAGGAACAGTCTGCGGAAAACGGCGAGGGCCTCGTGCCTGGAACACTCCGGCTCCTCGGGGACTGCCTTGCCAGCGATCTCACGCCGGGCGATCGGGAGGAGCTGGCCGCGTTCATCCCCCGCGTGCTGCGCGAGGCGCTCGTGCTCGGGGACTGGCACGGCGCGGCCGTCGCCTTGCGCCTGGTTCGCACCTGCGATCCGCAGTGGTCGGGCGACGAATTCTCGCGCGGCCTCTGCGGTCCGTATGCGATCACGACCCGCAAGGTCGTGGCCGCCCTCGATGGACAGGATGCCGCGACCGTCGAGTCGTTCTTCATGCTGGCGCGCGAGTTCGGCTCGCCGCTGGTCGAATGGTTCATGCACGTGCTCGCCGAGAGCCAGCAGATGCGCGTGCGACGGCCGCTCACCCGGACGATCGCCGAACTCCTCGCCGGCCAGCCGGACCGGGTTCTCCCATGGCTGTCGGACGGGCGGTGGTACGTGGTGCGCAACGTGGTGCACATCCTGGGTTGGATCGGAGGAAACGATATTGCCGAGAGGCTGCGGGCGCCGGCGGAGCACCCCGAACCCCGGGTACGCCGTGAGGTGGTCGCGGCGATGAGCCAGGTCGACCACGATGTTTCGCGCCCGATCCTGATGCACATGCTGGGGTCCGCCGAGCCGGAGCTTTTCGGGACCCTCCTCCACCAGCTCGCGATGGACAGCGATCCCTCGGTCGCCGCCAAGATGCTCGAGCTGTTGCGGGACCCCAACCTCCCCGAGCGTTCGCAGGGGGAGCGCCGCGCACTGTTCCTCGCGCTCGCCTCGCGCGGCGAGACGGTCCTGCCGGCGCTCGAGGCGGAGCTGAACTCGGGCGGCCTGTTCTCCCGAGGGCCCGAGCCGGACCGCAAGGGCATCGCGCTGTGCATCGCCCGGATCGGGACGTCCGCCGCGCGGGAGATCATCGAGCGCGGCCTGCGCACCAGACGCGCATCGATTCGCAAGGCCTGCATGATCGCCGGGGCCTCGGGAAAGACCTGCGATGACTGAACCCGCGATGAGGAAGGATCATGACGATGCCGAGGACCGGATGCTCGAGACGGTCCTCGGCCCACAGCTGGTCGCCCGTCTCTACGGTCTACTGCGAGCCGTTCGCACCTACGATCTGGCCAATCAGGTGGTGCGAGACCAACTGCGCGAGACCCTGGGCCTGGTCGTGGAGGCGATGGAGGACGAGGTCGCGCTGGTGGCGATGGGAGAGTGCTTCTACGTGAACGGCGCGCGCGTGCGCGCCGAGCCGTCCCAGGCGCCGCTGTTCAGCGCGCTGTCGATGGAATTCGAGCAGCGCCGGATGGGAGGACTGCGGTTCCTGGAGGGGCTGCGGACCGACGAGCTCGGCGCCTTCATGAGGCTCATGGTGGACCATGCCGACGCTGTGCGCGGACCGCAACTCGGGGAGGCCGCCGCGGGCGCCGGCGTCGTGCACGTGGCCCCGATCACACTGGAGGAGCTCGAGAGCGCCAACAGCCAGAGCGGCGAATCCGCCGAGCCGGTCGGATCGAGCGAGCGCGACCATGCGCGCCATACGTACCAGCAAGCGCTCCGCGGCACCAAGGCTGCCATCCTGCGAACGGCCCGGACCGGCCGGCCGGCTATCCGTAGGGCCAAGCGCGTGGTCCAGCCGATCGTGGACTCGACGATGAAGAATGAATTCTCGATCGTCGGCCTGACCTCGATCAAGAATCATGACGAATACACCTACGCGCACTGCGTGAATGTCAGCATTCTCTCGATCGCCATCGGCCAGGCCCTCGGGTTCCCACGCAATGCGCTCGTGAACCTGGGCGTCGCGGCGCTCCTGCACGACATCGGCAAGCTCGCCATCCCGGTCGGCGTGCTGGCGAAGCCGGGCCGGCTCACGGCCGACGAATGGGATCTCATGCGCCGGCATCCGCTGGAAGGGACGAAGGCGGTCACCCGTATGCCGGGCCTCTCCGCTCTCACGCTCGATGCGCTGGGCGTGACGCTCTACCATCACCGGCGCAGCGACGGCAGCGGATACCCGAAGGTTGACCGCACCGGGCCGTTGCCGGTGATGGCCCGCATCGTGGCGATCGCCGACTGTTACGACGCGATGACGACCCATCGCGCCTATCGCGTCCGGCCGTTCACCGGACATGAGGCGCTGGGCGCCCTGCTCGGCCAGGACCGAAGCCTCTTCGACCCCGCGGTGATCTGGGCGTTGGTCCGGACGGTCGGCCTGTATCCGGCCGGGACGCTCCTGGAGACACGGTCGGGGCACGTGCTCCTGAGTCTCAACAACGACCGCGAGGATCTGCGGCGCCCCCACTGCCGGGTGCTGGCGTTCCCGGGCGGACAACACGCGCTGGAGGGCCGGCCCGAGATCTGGGAGCCGATGCCGGCCAGCGAAACGGTGGTCCGGGTGGTGCCGCCCGAAGAGCTCGAGGTCGAGATCGACCGACTGCTGGCCGCATGACATCGGCCCCGGGAGGAGACCCCGTGATCATGCATCCGGATCTGCCCACCCCGTCGGAACCCGGGCGGGACGCCGACGCAATGCCCCCACGCCATTTCCTTGCCAAAGTAGGGCGGGAGCTGTGGGAACCCATGAGCAACATGATGAGCATGACGGGTTTCCTCATGGAGACGGAACTCTCGCGAGACCAGCGCGAGATGGTCGCCGAGTTGCGCAACTCGGGGGAGAAACTGCTCAGGCTCATCCGGGACGCCCTCGACGCCGTCGAAGTCGAGTCGGGCCTCGTGCAGATGATGCTCATCCCGTTCGACCTGCGCGTCCTCGTCGACGAGACGGTGGCCCTCTTGGGGGAACCTGCCTTCAAGCGGGACATGAGCGTTGAGGGCCGCGTGCACCACGAAGTTCCCTCGCGTCTGGTGGGCGATCCCGGCCGCCTGCGCCAGGTGCTCTGGAACCTGTGCAAGCACTCGATCGAGGCCAACGCGTCCGGTGGCATCGTGCTGCGGGTGGCCCGGCTGCACGAGGACCGCAAGCTCGTGACGCTGCGCTTCGAGATCGTCTTCTATGCCGCAAGCCTGATGGGCACGGCCGGCGGCGACGACGCGCCCGGGAGCCAGCAGCAGCCCGACCCGCCGGTCGTCGTCGCGTCTGACTACACGGGGCTCCAACTCGAGATCGCGCGGCGCCTGGTCGGTGTGATGGGCGCCGAAGTGGTCGTCGAGGGGGGACCCGGGCGGGCGCATCACACCTGGTTCGACTTGACGCTCGAGAAGCAGCAGGAAGCGCCCTGCGAAGAAGTCGCGGCGCCGCCACGCGCGAGCCTCGCCGGACAGCGTGTGCTGGTCGTGGATCCCACCGAGGCCATCCGCCACGCGCTGGAAGCGAAGCTCGGCCGCTGGGGATGCCGGGTGGTCGGGGCCGCACAAGGCGATGACGCCATGACCCTGGTTGCGGAGGCCGCGAAGGCGAATGACCCGTTCCGCTTCGTCCTCATCGATCGGGACCTGCCGCGCATGAGCGCCCACGAGTTCGGCGCCCAGATTCGAGCGCAGGCGGGCGGGGAACCGCTCCACATGGTCCTGCTCGCGACCGTGGGACGCCGTGGCGACCTCGAGCGCGCTCAGGCGTGCGGCTTCGACGCCTACCTGCCCAAGGCCACCGACTGGCAGGAGCTGGGCGATGCGCTCGTGGAGATCGAACACATGGCGCTCACGAGCCCTGCCGGCGAGGACTGTCGGCTCGTGACCCGACATTGGCTGGCGGAGATACGCCGCAGCCGCACGCGCATCCTGATCGTCGAAGACGATGTCGTGAGCGTGCTGGTGACGGACTGGACACTGCGTCGGATCGGCTATCAGGTGGTGCGGGTGAACAGCGCGAGCGAATTGCGCCGGCTGCTCAATGGCGACGACGCTCCATTCGACCTGGTGATCCTTGCCTTGCGCCTTCCTGACGCGGACGGGCTGTCCCTCGCCCGGGAGATTCGCACGGCAACTCGGGAGGGCCGATCCGCGGCCATCGTCGCCCTGGGTTACGAGTGCACGCGCGTGGAGCGCGACCGGTGCCGGGCGGAAGGCGTGGATGCCTATGTCTCCAGGCCCGTGGACCTGGGGCATCTGTGCGAGGTCGTGGAGCAGATCACGCGAACAAGCGATCCAAGCGGACCGGAGGTCGAAGCCCTCTTTCCGGATGGCGAGACGTTGCCCGCCAGCCGGCGCAAGTCGGCAGCAGATCGGGATCGGATCGCGTTCCGGTTCGAGGTGGACCCAGAAACCGGAGTGGTGTTGGGAGATGGCAAAGCGCTGAGGGATACCATGTCGGCGCTCGGCCTTGATGCCACCCGGGCGGCCCCGGTGGACATCTTGGTCCCGGAGACCGCCGCGGCTACGGACGCGCACGCGGAGCCGGACCACCCGGAGCTGCCAACCCCATCCATGCCCGCTCGACAGGCCGATGAGGGTTCGGGGTCGCCGCTCGACCTGGTGCGCCTCGACCAGGTGAGCATGAAGAACCCGGCGTTGCGGAACGGCCTCCTGGGAGGATATCTCCGGCAAGCGCGTGCCACGCTGGACCTCATCGGGCAGGCCATCTCTGCGGGTGATGCTGCCACGGTCGAATCGGCGTCGCACAGGTTGTCGCAGATGTCGGAGGCCGTGGGTGCGACCTCCTGTCGGGAGATCCTGTCCGATCTGGAAGACCTGGGGCGGGAGGGGTCGGTCGCCGGCGCGGCGGCGCTCGTGGAACTGGCCTTTTCGGAGCTGGTGCGCGTGGAGCGGGCCGCATCGGTCCTGGGCCGCGAAGCGTCCACCCCCGCTTAGCGACCACCGTTCGTCGCCGACCCCGAAGCGGGCCCTCCTCGCGTGCCCGGCGACCGCACCCGTGTCCCGACGCGGAGTGCAGGGAGGGCGCCGCGGGTCGGACCGTCGGCTCAGCGCAGCCGGGCGCTCAGCCCCCGGGCGGCATCGAACGCTGCGCTGTCGCCACGCCAGTTCCCCGCAAGAGCGCGCCGCAGCGCCGCCTCGGCCTGCGCGGTGTCGCCGAGCGCGAACGAGGCCTCCCCGATTACACCATCCGCTCGGGCATCATCGGGATAGAGCGCCGTCACGCGCCGAGCGAGCGTGCGCGCGCCCTCGGGGCGGCCGATGAGCAGCTCGAGCCGGGCGCCCTCCACCAGCAGGAGGGCGTTTGTGGGTGCGAGGGCGGCCATGCGCTCGAGCGCCGCGGCCGCCGACCGCGCCGCGGCCATGTCACCGGCGAGGACGCGCGCTGTCAGCACGCGAGCGAGCTGTTCGTGGTTGACCGCGCGCTCGGGCACGAGATCCACCGCGCGCCTTGCGGCGGCCGTCGCGTGGTCGAGGACGGCCACCGGCTCGGGCGAGCGGGCCGCGTTCGCGAGCAACGCCTCGGCGCGCAGACGGTGGGTCACGTCATCCCAGGGGTTCGACCGCGCGGCACGGCTCGCGGCTTCCAGCGCGAACCTCCTGGCTGGCCCGCTCGCGTTGTCCGGGCCCGTGCGCGCCAGCTCGAGCCAGTCCTGCGCGGCCCGGACCGCGCGCGTGCCGCGCAGGTCCGCGATGCCGAACGCTGCCGCCAGTGATCCCAGCACGAGCGCCGCGATCACCGCCGCGCGCGGTGTGCGCGGCTGCGCTGGCGGTGTCGTCGGCTCCTCGCCGCGTCCGCCCGCGAGGTTCGCAAGGCTCGCGGCGCCCACCGAGACGAGCAGCACGCCAGCTATCCCGAGCGCGCCGAACAGGCCGGCGACAGCGCCCGCAACGAGCAACGCGAGCGCCGGCGCGACCCGCGAGCGCTCGTCCGGCGTCCGGCGCCAGGCCGTGCGGGCCGCCATCACGACCGCCACGAGCAGACCCGCACCGGCGGCCACACCCGCCACGCCGCGGGTCGCGAGCGTGTGCAGGACGACCGAGTGGGCGTGGAAGGGCAGTCCGCCCCACTCGAACCGCCAGTAGGCCGGGGTCTGGAAGCGGGGGAAGACGAGCTCGAACGTATCGGGACCGTGGCCGAGGAGCGGCCGCGCGAGCCATGCGCCCCACGCCGTCCGCCAGATCTCGAGGCGGCTCGACCCCGATCCCGCCAGCGGCGAGAACAGCTCCTGCGCGCGGGCCGCGAGCCGCGAGCCCCAGCCCGCGGCCAGCGCCACCCCACACAGTGCCACGACACACAGTGCCGCGGCGACCCACGCGCGCCGCCGTGCCGCGGCGTCCGCCTGCGCGCGCGCCGCCAGCGCCAGGCCGGCCGCTGCCCAGCGCGAGCCACGCCCCGCGCGAAAGGGTGGCGAGCGTCGCCGCAGCGAGAAGGATGGCGGCCGCCGCGAACCACCCGCGCCCGCGCCCTTCCCCCGCCGCGCGTGCGAGCGCGGCCGAGGCGGCGCACGCGGTGACGACGCCCAGCAGATTTGGGTGGCCCAGGGTGCCGAACGGCCGCATGCCGGCCTCACCGCGCGTGTAGATGGCCGGATCCACCCAGCGGATGGGGTCGATGCCGGCGCCCTGCGCGAGCGCATAGACCGAGGCCGCCGCAGCCGGCACAACGATCCAGCCCAGCATCGCATCGAGCCCAGAGTCGCGCGTGCGGGATGGCGCCGTCCTCATCGCCAAGTAGATGCCAGCGAGCGCGAGCGAGGTGAGGAGCCCCTCGCGCTGCATGGGCTCGCCGACCAGGCTGAGACGTGGCGACACGGAGAACGCGGTCGAGAGGAACTCAACCAATAGCCACGCGCCGACCGCGATGTCGAGCGGCAGCCGTTCAGCCCGACGGCGGACGAGCGGAGCCGTGATAGCGGCGATCAGCAGCGCCAGACCGCACACCCGGACCGCCGCCACCTTGGGCGGCTCGAAGCTCTCGCGCAATCCGGGGAGGAACAGCAGGATGGCGAGCGCCAACGCGGCACGCACGCACCAGAGCATGGCGTCGCACGTTAGGGCCCGACCGTGGGTGGAGCAAGCGGGCGCGAGATCGCGGTTCGCCGACCGCTCGTACTCCCTACGTCCGCCCGAAGTCCCCGTCGCCGGTGCTCGGCTTGCCTCCGGTGGGCGCTTCTTCGACGTGGTGCTTGATGATGCGCGCCTCGGCGATGAATACCACCTCTTCGGCGATGTTGGTCGCGAGGTCTGCCACGCGCTCGAGGTTTCGCGCCACCAGGATGAGATCCATGGCGCGCGTGATGGTGCTGGGGTCTTCCATCATGAACGAGAGCAGCTCGCGGAAGATCTGGCGGTTGAGATCGTCCACCTCGTCATCGCGCCGGCACAGCCTGCGCGCCGTCGCGGCGTCGCGACGCACGAATGCATCGAGCGCGTCACGCAACATCGAGGCCGCCATGTCCGCCATGCGCGGGATGTCCACCAGCGGTTTCAGGGGCGGGACCTCGGCGAGTCGCACCGCGCACGATGCGATGTTGACCGCGTGGTCGCCCATGCGCTCGAGGTCGTTGGAGATCTTGAGCGCGGCGGTGATCGACCGCAGATCGGCCGCGAGTGGTTGCCGCAGCGCGAGCAGGCCGACGCAGCGTTCCTCGATGTCGATCTCGAGCCGGTCAATTGCGTGATCGTCGTCGAAGATGGTCTTGGCGAGCGAGGCGTCGCGGCGCTTTAGGGCTTCCACCGACTTCTGAATGATCGCCTCGGTGCGG